>VGRU01000037.1 GCA_016875255.1 Deltaproteobacteria bacterium | reverse complement strand
AAACATGCAAAGCATGTGCCAATCGCCAAACTCCCTCTATTTCCAATAAATTGAGATCCTTCAATCAACTTTTTGATGCCTCTATCAGGCAAAGAGATACCTAAAGATAAAGACCACAGGGAATTTTTTTCCTACCCCCCTCGGGGCTGTAAGGAAGACCATCTTTGATTCATCGAATAGACAAAGGCCAGGATCTCCGCCACGACCAGATAGGCCTCTGGAGGAATTTCCTGGTAGAAGTCGAGTTGTGCCAGCACCTGAACCAGAGCCGGATCTTCCTGGATAGGAATGCCATTATGCCGGGCCAGCTCGATGATCTTCTGGGCGAGCAAGCCCTGACCTTTGGCCGTCACCCTCGGAGCCTGATCCCGGCCCGGAATATATTTGAGCGCCACCGCCTTTTTAATAGACCCTCTCTTCGGCTTCGACCGTCCCATTGGATACACCCTTTGGTTCTTTCTCACCCTGAGTGGATAAATACCCATCCCTTGATGGGATCTTTCGGTTATGGCAACGAGGCCCGTATCGTTAAATTGACAATGACGTTTGTCGTTGTCCCTGCCCGCCGTACATACACTCTGGCAGGCGGGGAAGCTCGTATCGAGACTCGTGAATTGAATCTGGATGCTCGAGCTTCGTTTTTCGAGCCTCTTGCTTCGATACGAGCATCGTCACCAATAACCGTTTGACGATTTACGAAACGCCTGCCTGCCGGTAGGCAGGGGCTTCGTAACCGTAACCTTTTAACGATTTATTCCCTAAATGGAGCAATAGGATCAAACGACCAGGTTCAATAATGATCTGTCATTTCCTTTCATCTCGCTCAGAAAATTTTCAACAATCTTCTCCGGAGTCTGGGTGGAGACACGCATCTCGGACTGAAATCCAAGATGAAGAAGTCGCCTCTGAAGTTCGTTGAGCGCTCCGCTGAAGAAGGACGTCACCTCATCAGAGGAGAAAAAGAACTGGCCATAAAGGTTTTTCCCGGTCATCCTCACCTCGATGCTCATCTTTCCCCACTCCGGCAAATGGAGCAAAAAGAGCATGGACATCCCTTCGGGATCCGAACGGTCTGATCCGGATTGAGGAAGAGAGAGATGGAGATCAACGAGCTGAAGGCGTTCCTGTATCCAGAAAGGAAGGAGAAGAAAGATCTTCTCCTGAATCCCGGCAGGAGAAGAAGAATGAAGCAACTGGTAGCCTTCGATCTTGCGAAGAAGATGATGAACGCCGTCCAGGAGTTCTTCGTGCATGGAGGAACCGGGACCTGAGGTCCGGACCGCAGGCGAAGAAGTTTCGAGCTGGGCCTTCAATCTGGCCAACAATCCTTTTACATCCCTGCCCAGCGCCGCTTCGAACCGGCCCCGGCTGCGGGTTTCGATCAGTTGTCCTAACTGATGTTCGAAAAAGAGGCCTGACCGTGTGATGATCCCCTTGATCTGTCCGGGATCGATTGCGAAGGACCGGGAAGGGGAAAAGGAACTCCACAGGCTCAGCAAACGGTCCATTGTCTCCCGCACCGCAGGAGCCATTTCCTGCCTCCCTGTTTTCCAGAGAAGTGATAATCTTTCTGACAGGTCCCCCATGGAGGGATCGGTCATGAGAAAGGCTTTAAGCCATCTCTGGGCCTCCAGGACGCTCGTCTCTTCCGGCTGAAGAAGTTTCAGAACGATTTGAGGATAAACCGCCTTGACTTCAAAAAGTCCCTCCATTCCTCTGTTCAGCCGCATGTGGCTCTCCACGGAGAGATCATGGCCTTCCATGCGGATCACCGCATGGTGATCATCGATCGCTTCAATCACCTTTCCCCGGAGAACCTGGCCAATATGAAAAGAGGGAAAGTCCTTCCCTAAGGGGGAATCCAGGCGAATCAGATCGAATGAAGTAAGAAATGGAGATTGGATCTCTTTCAAGATAATCTCTCATGAAAATATTTTTAGGTTGAGATTACGGTTACGAAGCCCCTGCCTACCGGCCCCGGTCCCGACCGAGGGCGGGGCAGGGAGGCGTTTGGATTGATAGTCAAACGGTTATGGGTGACGATGCTCGTATCGAAGCAAGAGGCTCGAAAAGCGAAGCTCGAGCATCCAGATTCTATTCGCGAGTCTCCCTGCCTGTCGACAGACAGGGATACGAGCTTCCCCGCCTGCCAGAGTGTCTGTACGGCGGGCAGGGACAACGACAAACGTCATTTTCAATTTAACGATACAGGCCCTGAACCTAATATGGTACAGGGCGGGCCTCGTTGCCCTTCGACAATGCTCAGGGCGTTGAGTTTATCGAAAGGCCGTTACCGTTGAACGAACTCCTCATTTTCTAACTAATCTTTAACGGAGAGGACTCCTGGCATCTCTTTAAATTCATGATGAGCTGGACTTCTCCGATGGAAAACCCGGTCTGCCTGGCAATCTCCGAAAAATCCCGGCCTCCTTCGGCCATCTCCACGATCTCGACCTCCCGCTCTTTACCTGTGATCTCCTCGGCAATCGGAATCATTTCCCGATCCATCCCCGCCATCATGGAACGGAGCGCCCCGATTTTTGCATCGAGTTGTTCGATTAATCTGTTCGTAATTTCTTTCCTCTCTTCAAGGGTCTTTGAAAGCTTCTCATAGACCATTTCCGATTCCTCAACCCATTTCCTGATTTGATCGGAATTCTTATAAACCGGTCTCGGACCCCTGAGAAAGGCCATCACCCGCCTGAAATAGGTGATCATGATGATGAGCGAAAGAAGGCCGCTCCCTGCCAAAAGGATCAAACCCACCTCTATACCCGTTAAGTTCAAGAAGCTCACTGTGCCTGTCTCCATTTTTCTCCTCCTCATTTCCCGTGGCTGATAAGGATTGCAGGAAAGCAGGAAAAAAGCTCTTTTTAATCTCCTGGATTCCTGGCTTCCTTATTAGGGGATGTTATATCAGATGACAATGTCCAGGATCTTTCCTGAAGACGGATCCCTTTCTTGATCAAGGATTTCTTCCTCCTGATCCGTATCGGCCGGAGGTTTCTCCCCCCGCCCTTTCTTTCTCTTCCGCAGGAGGATCTCCTGACCGGGGACATCCCCCCCGGAATCTTTCATTTTATCCGCTGGAAGGAGGCCGCCGAGTTTCGCTGAGATTCCGATCTCATCCGCCATATGGGGTTACTTCCCTTCAAAGACCTTATTGATCTTCTCGGTCAGGGTTTCAGCGGTGAAGGGTTTGACGATATAATTGCTCACGCGATACTTCACCGCCTCGATGACATGCTCCTTCTGTCCTTCTGCCGTGACCATGAGAAACGGCAAATCTTTCCATTCCTCGCTGGTCCGGACGGCTTTTAATAGCTCCAGGCCGGTCATCTGGGGCATATTCCAATCCGAGATGACGAAGTGGATCTTCTCCCTTCTCAGGACATCCAGGGCGGCCGTTCCGTCTTCAGCTTCGTGGATATTGACATATCCCAGTTGCCTGAGGATATTTTTGATGATCCTTCTCATGGTTGAAAAATCATCCACCACCAAAATGTTCATCTTTAAATCCGGCATTTTTCTTCTCCTTTAATATGAAATCTTCCCTGTGAGAGCCCTTTACAGACCATAAATGGTAGCCGCAGGCTTTAGCCTGCGAAAATGGCGCACCCTAAAGGGTGCGGCTACAAGTGTCGTTGAAATGTTAATCTGGAATCATTTTACTCGTTACAGACCATCCTCCAGATAGCGTTTCAACCGGGCTCTCAATTTTAAGACCCCTTTCGTATGAATCTGACAGATTCTGGACTCGGTTAAATCAAGCGCCTCTCCGATCTCTTTCAATGTCAGTTCCTCATAGTAATAAAGCGAGATGACCATTTTCTCCTTCGAAGAAAGCTCATCGATCGCCCGTGCCAGAACCTTCTTCAACTCCTTAAGGCTGTATTGATGAAAGGGATCATTCTCCTCGCTGTCGACCAGGGAGTCCAGAATCTCTTCGAGTGAGAGCCTGGGAAATCTCTTCTGAACCTCCTCCATATCCAGGGGAGAGAGGCCGTGAAGGTTCTTCATCGTCTCATAATAGGCATCCAGAGAGATGCCTATCTCGGAAGCGATCTCCTCATCCTCCACCGACCTTCCCTTCTTTTTCTCCAATTGGTTGATCGTCCTCTCGAGCTGGGTGGCTTTCTGCCTTACGGACCGCGGCACCCAATCCATCGATCTCAATTCGTCGAGCATCGCCCCGCGGATCCGGAATTCGGCGTAGGTTTTAAACTCCACCTTCTTGCCCGGGTCGAATTTCGTTAAGGCATCCATCAGGCCGATCACTCCGGCGCTGATCAGGTCATCGATGGAGATATGAGAGGGAAGCCTCATGGCCAGCCGGTGAGCAATATACTTGATCAAAGGGGTATATTGCAGGATCATCTCGTCACGATCCTGGGTCTTCGACTTTCGGACCGTTAAAAGACGCTCCGTCGGAGAGCTCACCTGTTGATAAAAAGCTTTTGCTTTCAAACAATCCCCCTTTCCTGATACAGATCGTCCTGGGATTCAAATAGCCTCTTCCAGAAAAACTGGATCCCGCCCGTGGCAACGGATCTCGAGGGCCTCTCCAAGATCGCCCTCGCCAGATCCTCAAAATGCCTGCTCGAAGGCGCCTTTGGAAAGATTTCGAGAACGGGTTTCTGGTGTCTGACAGCCAGAGGAAGTTTCTCGTCAAAGGGGATGAACCCCAGGTAATCAATCGACAGGCTTTTGAGAAAATGGTCGGCCACCTTGCTGATCTTTTTAAATACCCCTTTCGCCTCCTCCTCATCCGAAACGAAATTGACGAGCATCATAAAATCCTTCTTCTTGCACCGGGTGGACAAGACCTTGATCAGGGCATAGGCGTCCGTCATTGAGGTCGGCTCGGGTGTGGCGATGACGATCGATTCCGGGGCTGCCATATTAAAATAGAGGACATTGGAAGAGATGCCTGCTCCGGTATCGATGAGCAGGATGTCGATGTTCTCAGCCATGAGGTCGATCTCATCTAACAGGAAGAGTTTCTGTGTCTCGTTGAGATCGACCAGACCGGAAACCCCTGAACTGGCGGGCATGATCCGCATTCCCCCTGGCCCCTCGATCAGGATCTCCGAAAAACTCTTTTCCCGTCCGAAGAGATGTTCGACCGTATATCGGGGAGTCAACCCCAACAGGACATCGATATTGGCCAACCCCAGATCTGCGTCCAGCACCAGAACCTTCTTTCCCAGCCGGGTAAAAGCGAGGGCCAGGTTGACCACCACATTCGTCTTGCCAACGCCTCCTTTTCCGCTGGTGACGGAGATCACCCTCGGACAGCGGAGTATCGCCTCGTCCCCCCTAACTCCGGAAACAGGGGAAAAGCGCTCCTTTTGTTCAACGGCTTGATTCATGATCGTTCGTAATTCTTCTGCCTGGTCCATTCAGCTTCACCTCGTCAATTCCATGTAATAGCGCTGAGCACCATATTGGCCACTCTCGGCTTCGTGGCCAGTTCGATATCCTCAGGAACGCTCTGGCCTTTGCTCAGATAGGAGAGGGGCCTTTTGAAGCGCACCAACTGGTTGAAAAGGGGAACATACTGAGTGGTCTCATCGATTTTGGTAAAGATGTAACTGGAGATGGGGAGAAGGCGGAACCGCTCGACAATCCATTCCAGATCGCTATCCTTCGTCGTTGCGCTGAGAAGGAGGTGATTCTCGATCTTCGGATGGACGGTCAGGAAATCTCTCAATTCCTCGATCGGCTTCGTAAGGTGAGGACTTCTTCCGGCGGTATCGATGAGCAGGAGGTCCTGGTGTCTGTTTCTTTCGATGATCTGCCTGAGTTCTTCCGGATGAAAGGCCACCTCCAGGGGCAGTCGCAGGATCTGGGCGTACTGTTTCAATTGTTCGACCGCTCCGATGCGATAGGTATCGATCGTGATCAGGGTGATCCGGTCCGTCACCTTTAAACGGAAATGGGCGGCCAGTTTTACCAGGGTGGTCGTCTTGCCGATCCCCGTGGGTCCGATAAAGGACCATATCCTGGGCCCTTTAAAAGAGGGTTCGGTCACCTCCACGCATTCCATGAGCCTCCAGCTGAGAAGTCCCCGATAGGCCTCGGTTAAATTTTTGGCTGACGGCTCTTTTCGGAAGGCTCGGATCTCTTCGGCCAGCCCCTGGACAAACTCCGGAAATAGACCGGCGGAGTGGATCTTCCGGAGGAAGAATTCCTCTTCCGATTCCTTCGGCCCCCTCACCTTCTCCATCCCGACAGGCCAGGCCAATGGATCCCATCCGGAGAATCCTGACGAAGATTTGGAAGGTCGATCGACCGCGGCCACCACCTCAACCATCGGAGGCGAATAAAGTCCGGGTCCTCGAAGAGCGTTCCTGATCTTCTTCGTTGAAAGGATGATCGCCTCCGAACCCATCTCCTCCTTCACTTTTCTCAATGCCTCCTGGATATCCTTTGCCACATACTGTTTGATCTGCATAAAAAACTCCCTGCCTCTTCACCCTCTTTTAAATTCCAAATTCAACGTTCTGCGTTCCACACTCCACCTTCCACCTTTTATGACATGGTCACCATCCCCATGGATTGAATCTTTGTCTGGGGAGGCAATTCGCTATGGGATAGAACCGCAACCTGCGGAAGGATGCGATCGAGCAAACGTTTCAAATGTCTCCTCAGCACAGGGGAACAGAGGATGACGGGTTGATAATTGAGGTGCGTCATTTGATCAAGGGTCTGATGGAGGTTCATCACCATCTTCTGCGCCAGATTGGGCTCCAGGGAAAGGTTCGCTCCGTAATCCCCTTTTTGTATCCGATCTCTCAACATATCCTCCGTATTCTGATCGAGAGTGATGAGGGGCAGAATCCCTTCCGCAGTTTCATACTGTTTCACAATGGAGCGGGCCAGCCTCTGACGGACATATTCGGTCAGGATGTCAGGGTCTTTGGTGACAGGTCCATAATCAGCCAGAGTCTCCACAATGGTCAAAAAGTCCCGGATGGAGACGCGTTCCTTCAAAAGATTTTGAAGGACCTTCTGCACCGCCCCAAGAGGAAGAAGTTGAGGCGTCAACTCTTCGACCGCCTTCGGATATTGCTGCGCCAACCGGTCCAGTAATTTCTGGACATCCTGTCTGCCCAGGAGCTCATCCGCATGGGATCGCAGGGTTTCGGTCAGATGGGTGGTGATGATCGTTGAAATATCGACCACCGTGTATCCTGCAAACTGGGCTTCATCCTTTCTCTTCTCCGGAACCCATAAGGCCGGAAGCCCGAAGACCGGCTCCTGGGTCGGGATCCCATCCAGCGTTCTCTTCACCTCGCCGGGGCTGAGGGCCATGACATAACCCGGCATCATCTCTCCCCGCACCACTTCATTCCCTTTGATGACGACCCTGTACTCTCCCGGTTTCATCTGGAGGTTATCCCGGACCCGAAGGGGAGGCACGATAATTCCCAGCTCCGTTGCAAACTGGCGTCGGATGGAACGGATCCTCTCCAGCAGGTCCCCGTTCTGCTCTTCATCGACGATCGGGATCAAACCGTATCCCACCTCTAATTCCAGCCGGTCCAGGCTTAAGAACGACTCCACCTGTTCCGGAGAAGGAGGTAAAGCCATCTTCTGCGCCTCTTCGGCCTGCTTTCTCTCCTTCCGTTTCTGTTCCTTAAGAATGGAGTAACCCAGAAGGCCGATGATGAGAGAGAGGCCGATAAAGGGAATATGGGGAAGGCCGGGAATCAATCCTAAAAAGAAGAGGATGCCGGCCGAAAGGCTGATGGCCTTAGGGTGAAGTCTGAACTGGTTTCCCAGTTCCTTTCCCATATTTTCCTCAGAGGCCGCCCGGCTGACGATGAGGCCTGCCGCCGTGGAGATCATCAGCGCCGGGATCTGTGAGACCAGACCGTCTCCGATCGTCAAAATGGTGAAAGTGTGAGCCGCCGAAAGAAAAGTCATCTTATATTGAATGACGCCGACGATGAACCCTCCCACGATATTGATGAGAATGATGAGTAGCCCGGCGATCGCCTCGCCTCTGACAAACTTGCTCGCTCCGTCCATGGCCCCGTAAAAATCGGATTCCCGGGCAATCAGGGCTCTCCTCCTGCGCGCCTCCTTTTCGTCGATCATGCCGGCGTTGAGGTCCGCATCAATGCTCATCTGTTTTCCGGGCATGGCATCGAGGGTGAACCGGGCGGCCACCTCCGCAATCCGGCCGCTTCCTTTCGTGATGACGATGAAATTGATGATGATCAGAATGCTGAAGATGATGAAGCCCACGAAATAGTTTCCTCCGATGACAAAGTGGCCGAAGGATTTGATCACTTGACCGGCTGCGGCCGTCCCTTCCTTTCCGTGGAGCAGGATCAGACGGGTGGTGGCAATATTGAGGGAAAGCCTGAACAGGGTGGTCAACAGAAGGAGAGAAGGAAAGGTCGAAAATTCGAGCGGGGTCTTAATGTAGAGGGAGGTCAACAGGATGATCAGAGAAAAGGTGATGCTCACAGAAAGAAGAATATCCAGTAGAAGAGCAGGAAGGGGAAGGATCATCACTAATAGAATGGAGACGACCCCTGCAGCCAGATAGAGGTCCGCCTGATGAATTCTGCGTTCGCCGGTAGGGATGGGTTGGGAAGAGGCTGCCTTTTCGCTCATCTCTTTACAATGTCCTGTTCTTCATCCGGTAGACATAGGCTAAAATATCAGCCACAGCATGATAGAAGCTGGAGGGAATCATCTGGCCTACCTCCACGGTCTTGTAGAGGATCCGGGCTAAGGGTCTGTTTTCGATAACGGGGATGTGATGATTCCGGGCGATCTCGATGATCTTCTCTGCGATAAAGCCGGAGCCTTTGGCCACCACCTTGGGCGCCTCCATCTTCTTTATCTGGTAGAAGATGGCCATGGCCAGGTGGGTGGGGTTGGTGATGATCACATCCGCCTTTGGAACCTCTGCCATCATCCGCCTCCTGGCCATCTGACGCTGGAGGCTTCGTATTCTCGATTTGGCAATCGGATCTCCCTCGGTCTGTTTGAATTCCTCCTTCACTTGTTGTTTGGTCATCCGGAGGCTCTTTTCATAAGTCCAGCGTTGAAAAAGATAATCCATGCCTGCAAGAACAATCATCACCATGCCGATCCGAAGCAGGAGATCCCATGAGATGGAGCGGACATATCTCAGAATGGCTTCCGGCTCCTGGTTCATCAGAAGGGAAAGGCGGGGTAATTCTTTCTTAATCGTGACATAAGCAATCCCGCCGACGATCACGAATTTGAGGAGCGATTTTATCAATTCCGCCAGGGATTGTATGGAGAGGAGTCTCTTCAGACCTTTGAGAAGATTGACTTTGGACCAATCCCATTTGAGGGCCTCTGGCGCAATCAACGTCCCGCTTTGGACATAATGGCTGAGGACCGACAGGACCAACACGGTGATGAGAATCGGAGAGAGAATCAGAAAGAGGGAATGGATCAGTTCCACATTGAGGATCTGAACCGTATCGAGAGAAAAAGACAGGGCTCCAACCTGTGTAAAGGATTTAATCATCAGATCGGAGAGGTGTCGATAGAGGTAAGAACCGAATAGAAACAGAATAGAGGCCCCTCCCATCAGGACAAAGAGCGAAGGGATCTCCCGGCTCTTCGCCACCTGGCCTTTTCTTCTCGCCTCTTCTCGCCTTTTCGGCGTGGCCTGTTCGGTTCGTTCTGAAAAAGACTCTTCTGCCATAGTTATCTCTTCGTCAGGATAAACTCATTTTCCTGATTTCCTGGCTTCCTTATTGAAAAAGACTCCTCTGCCATAGTTATCTCTTCATCAGGGGCAACAGGGTGGTCACCAATCCCCTTCCCGATTCATCCATCAGGTTCTTGAGGGCGGGCCAGAACAGCTCCATCGAAAGCCCTAAAAAGATCAGCCCCAGACTGATCGTCAACGGAAAACTGCTCATCAACAGGTTCACCTGGGGGATCATTCTCGCAATGATCCCCAGCGCAATCTTCACCAGCATCATGATGGCCAGAATAGGCGCCCCGATCTTAATCGCCAGCACAAACATCCTTCCTGACAGACGGATGAAGAGCTGAACCAGCCCTTCCCGGGGTTGAAACTCTCCCGGAGCGAGGACATGAAAACTCTGTGCGAGGGCCTTGAAAAACCAGTGATGTCCGTCCACCGCTAAAAAGAGAAGGAGACCGATAAGGTAATAGAATTCGGTCAACACGGTCGATTCGGTGCCTGACTGCGGGTCCATCACCCTCGCCATTCCGAACCCCATCTGGAAACTAACCAGTTCACCGGCTAACTGGAGGCCGGCAAAGATCAGACGGACCGAGAAACCCAGAAGGAACCCGATCATCAATTCGGAGAGTGCGAAGAAACCGAAGCTCAATGGCTCGGATGGGAAGCCCCCCACCTCGATCTTGACCGTGGGCAGAAGCACCAGGCTGATGATCAGGGTCAACCCTGCCTTCACCCGGTTGGGAATGTTGCGGGAATGGAACAGGGGCATCATAAAGACGATCGGCGCAACCCGCATCAGAATGAGGAGCCAGGTTTGAAACATGGGCAACGTCCACTGGGAAAAATCATTGACCATCGAATCCGTTTCCTCTCATCGCGCAAATCCGGGCAGCTGAATCAGCAACTGTTCCGTATAATAAATCATCTTCTGCAACATCCAGGGCATGAGAAAGAGCAGGCTGAGCAGGACGGCGACGATCTTCGGGACAAAGGTAAGCGTAATCTCATGCATCTGGGTGACCGCCTGAAAAAGGCTGATGATGAATCCCACTACCAGTCCCACCCCCATGATCGGCAGGGAGAGGTAGAGGGTGATCTCGATCGCCTCTTTTGCAATGCGCACCACAAGTTCAGGATTCATCGTCTCATCTCCAAATGAAAAACCACTGGAAAACTGATTCCATCTTTATAGGTATTTAATAAAAACTCTTCACCATCGAGCCCACGATGAGATGCCAGCCGTCGACCAGTACGAAGAGCAGGACCTTGAAAGGCAACGAGATCATCACGGGCGGAAGCATCATCATCCCCATGGACAACAGGATGCTCGAGACCACCATATCGATGACCAGAAAGGGAAGAAAGAGGACAAATCCCATCTGAAAAGCCGTCTTCAACTCGCTGATCATAAAAGCCGGAAGGAGCACGGTGGTTGGGATATCCTCCGTATTTCTCGGTTTTGGAATCTTCGACAGGCCGATGAACAGGGCCAGGTCCTTCTCTCTGGTCTGTTTGAACATGAACTGGCGAACCGGTTTGATCGCCTCTTCAAGGGCCTTCTCCTGCGATAGCTTCTTCTCCATATAGGGGGTGTAGGCATTCTCTTTGACCGTCTGCCAGACCGGAGTCATGATGAAAAAGGTCAGAAAGAGTGACAATCCGATCAGGATCTGATTGGGCGGCATCTGATGAATTCCCAGAGCATTCCTTAGGAAAGAGAAGACGATGATCAAACGGGTGAAGGAGGTCATCATGATCAGAATGGCCGGAGCCAGAGAGAGGATGGTCAGAAGAAAGAGAATCTGAATGAGGACAGAGACTTCCCCCGGATTTTTCGACTCTCCGGCGCCGATCTTCACCGTGGGAATGGAAAGGGCTTTGGCCTGGGCAAGCCCCTGTGAGGGGAAAAAGAGTAGAAGGGCGATCCCCACCATACCGACGATCACGAGGAGGTGGATGCGATGGAAATTATTTCCCATAAACCCTCCTCCACAACCCGCCTTTAAAACCTTTCGGTTTCATGAAAAAGGGCTGAAAATACTGGAGGGGGAAAGGAGCTTCCTGCTTCGGTGCAGTGCGGTTCAACATCCTCTCGATGAACTCCCTGTTTTCGATCTTGGTGAGAAGGTTGATTTGAGCCTCTGAAATCCCGAGAGCCAGGATCTCTCCGCCCATTTCAACCAGGGAAAGGTATTTTTGCGGAGCAAGGCACTGGGTGGCCAGCACACGGATTCCAGAATCGCCGGATGATCCTCCTGTCATCATCCGGTTCTTCTTCATCAGCCTGGCAAGGAGAAAGAGAACGAGGAGAATCGTCCCCAATACCAGAATCATCTTTAGAATAGCCCAGCTCATCTCCATCAGGCCCCCAGTTGTTTGACCCTTTCGGCAGGACTGATGATATCTGTAAGTCTCACGCCGAATTTTTCATTGACGACCACCACTTCCCCGCGGGCCACCAGTTTCTGATTGACCAGAATCTCCAGAGGTTCTCCTGCCAGTTTGGAGAGCTCAACAACCGACCCCTGTCCTAATTCAAGAAGTTCGCTGATCAATATCCTGGCCCGGCCCAATTCCACGGAGATTTCCAGCGGAATATCGAGGATGAAATCGAGATTGCCATTCTCCTTCGGAGGGGAGACTTCTTCGCCCATCCCTTCTTTCCCCTCCCTCTCTCCTGTGAAACTCCGTTGCTCCTGTTCCATAACTGACCTCCTCATTCAATCTATGCGGATTTTACTTTCCCTTCGATTTGAATCGCTTTGTTGCCTCTGCAAATCCCTGGTTTTCCGAGGAATTTGGGAACCCCCTGGACCTGGACGACCAATGGATCCGAAACCTCCCGGTTAAGGGAAAGCACATCCCCTTCCTTCCATCGGAGAAGATCCTGAACCATCACCTTGGACTTCCCCAGTTCAACCTTCACCTCTACTTCGGCGCTCTGCAATCGCTCTAAGAATCTCGAGACCCAGGTCTGATCCACCTCAAGTTGCTCGCTCTGAAATCCGGAATAGAGCCTATTTTTAATGGGTTCGATGTTGGCATAGGGAATGCAGAATGTGATCATTCCGGTAAACTGCTCCAGTTCCACTCCGAACGTGATGTTGATCACGAGATCGCTGGGTGGAACGATGCTGACGAACTGAGGATTGATCTCGCTTCTGACATGCTGGAATGTAATGGGATGGATCACGTTCCACGCCTTCTCCATATCCGAGAAGATCATGGTCGCCACCTTCTGGATCAATCTCGACTCGATTGCGGTGAAATCCCTTCCTTCGACCCGGTAGGTTCCCTTCCCCGACCCTCCGAAAAAGACATCGAGCAAGGTGAAGACCAGCTTGGCCTCTATGGCTAAGATCGCATACCCCCGGAGGGGATCCATCCGGAAGACATGGAGACTGCTCGGGACCGGAAGGGTTTTGATGAACTCTCCGAATTTCTTCATCTCGTTGCCCCTCGAGCCCACATCGATCGTCTTCCTTAAATCGGAGGAAAGGCTGTTTCGGAATAGCCTGCAGAAATGATCATTGATGATCTCCAGAGTCGGCATTCGGCCGCGAATGACCCGGTCCTGATTGTTGAAATCATAACGGTTGATGCCCGAACGATCCGGACTTTCCGGTGCGGTGCTGACATCTCCGTTTTCCATTCCCCGAAGAAGAGCATCGATCTCTTCCTGACACAAAATCTTTTCCACAGTCATCATTGCACCACGAATTCGGTGAAGTAGACCGTCTTCACCTTAAATTTTTCAAAGAGTTGATTCGCTTTCAGGACAATCTCCTCCTTCAACTTCAACTTCCCCTTCAACTCAGCAATTTCCGGATAGGTCTTGCTGGTGAGGATAGTCAGGATGGCATCCCTCAGCTGAGGCGAGCGCTTTGCATACTCCTCATTCGCCTTTTCGTCCTCGCTTTCGATATCGATCTTAATCTTTAGATATCTCGGAAACTCCGTATCGGCGAGATTGACGATCATCGAATCGAGGCTGTAGATATGGCCTTGCTTGGCCGGTTCAGGCTTCTTCTCCTGTGTTGAACCATCCTCTTTAAAAGGGTTGATCCCCGCCGGAAGGAGTGAGGGAGCGAAGAAAAAGATCGAACCAATGGCCACAAGGATAAGGAAAAAGAGACCGCCTATCAGGATGATCAGGCCTTTTTTCCCCTTTTTAACCTTCGGAGACTCGCTTTCCGACCCTTTATTCTTTTTTACTTCAGCAGCCTGTTTTTCCGCCATTCCATCTCTCCCCGGAATTAAACTTCAGAGAGAAGAATAGCAACGAGCGTGCCAACTGGAAAAAATTTATAGGAGATGGCTAATCTTATGAGAGAATTGAGTTTTTTAATTTAAAGGCGGAAACAGAACAGATGGATGGCCGTCAATATTCAGGTCGTTTGTCAACGGTTTGACAGGAAAGGAGGGGAACGCTTCTGTGCGTTCCCCTCCTGAGCGAACGATTATCGGATATTGATCAACTGGGCCAGCATCTCATCGGTGGTGGTGATCACCTTCGTATTCGCCTGATAGCCCCTCTGGATGATGATCATCTTAATAAATTCAGCGGCCATATCGACATTCGACTCTTCCAGCATGGAGGAGGAGATCGTGCCCATGCCCCCTATTCCGGGTCTATTATAAAGCGGATCCCCGGAAGTTGTCGTCGCCTGGAAAAGATTTGCCCCTTTTCGGTTAAGGCCGTTGAGATTTGGGAAATCGGCCAGGGCGAGACATGCAATCTTGCGCCGCGTCCCGTTCGTATAACTGGCGACAATGTTCCCCTCATCGTCGATGCCTACCCCTGAAACCGTCCCGGCCGCATACCCATCTTGAGTGAGGACCTGAATCGCCGAAGGAGAGCCGTACTGGGTCGTTCCGGTAAAATCGACGGTCGCTGCCGGAGGAGTGAGACCGTTGGCAAAGGTGATAGCCCCCGTATAAAAATTGACCGGCATCGCCGTGGTTAACCCTCCGGAGGAGTCAAAAATAGCTGTCCCTGAGCCATATTGCTCGAGAACGCCCGGAGTTCCTCCTTGAACATCCGCGCCATCGATCACGGCATTCCATCCCCAGGTCTGATCAGCTGTCTTGGTAAAATAGACCCGGACCTGGTGGGACTGTCCCAGTGAATCATAGATGTTCAACGCTGTTGAAAATTGAGAGGTTCCCGATGGGTCGGTGATATCCCAGACCAGGGTAGATTCGGAGGCGTTTAAATTTAAAACCATGTCCACATTGCTGGAGACGCGGGGAGGAATCATGCTATTCTGGTTAATCTGGATATCCGATAAGGAATTGATCAGGGTCGTTCCCGTGCTGTCATAGAGATATCCCTGGACCTGATATCCCTGGGGGTTGACATAGTAGCCCAGGTTATTGATTTTAAAATGGCCGGCGCGGGTGTAAGACATCTCGTCTGTGAGAGAATCTTGAAGAACGAAAAAACCTTTTCCGTTGATAGCCACATCCGTGGAGACATCGGTCGTCATCAGAGAACCCTGGATGAAGTTGGCATCCACTGTCGAAACCTTAACGCCAGCGCCTGTCTGATTACCGCCGGAAACTCCCGAGAGGGAAACCCCGAGGACATCCTCAAAGTGAACCGAACTGTTCTTAAAACCTGTGGTTTGGAGATTGGAAATGTTATCTCCGATGACCCGCATGGCCGTGGCATGGGTGTCAAGACCCGAAAGCCCCGAATAAAAAGATGATGTGACAGACATAATAATAACCTCCTTTCAATTTTAATTAGATGAACTCAGGATGGCTTTTACATCCTGTAAGGTAATTTTTTCCGAACCCAGATTCAGATAGATCACTCCGTTTTCAAAGTGGATTCCAGTGACCGTGTCTATTCTTGAAAGACCGACCGGGATGGGCTGTCCCTTTTCGTCAACGGCTGTGACCTGGAATGAATATCTGCCGTCAGGCTGCTTGACTCCTGCCTGCGAATTTCCATCCCAGACCAGCTTCTGTCTTGAAACATCTTTCATCCCTTCTTCCAGGGTTCGGATCAATTGCCCTTTATGATCATAGATCTCAACCTTCACCTTTCCGGGTTTGGATAACTGATAATAACCCTCTGACACTTTGCCTCCATTGATAGACAAAGACTGGCTTTCGGTCTCCACTCTCTTTCCAATCAACCCGGTCGCCTGCAAACTGTTCATAGAGGCCTGATAGGCGCCCATAAGTTCAAGAGAGCTTTTGATTCGATTCAGGCTGTCCAGGCTGCTAAACTGCGCCATTTGTGCAGCCATCTGAAAATTATCCATAGGTTCGAGAGGGTTCTGGTTCCTTAACTGCGTGACGAAGAGATTTAAAAAATCCTCCTGATTGAGGCTGGTCTTTCTCTTGCCGGAATTAGCCACTGAATCAGAATTGGCCGTGGGTGATATGGACGAAATGCTCATTTCGTAACCTCCTATTATGTTATATGATTCTGTCTATATAACTGCTCATTCCCGGATATCGACGGACCGCAATTGAAAGGACATCCGAAGATTCGGGGGATAGAAAGGCCCCGTCTCCGTTAAGCTCACTAACCTCCTGTTGTCCTCTGGAAAATGAATGTTCTTTCCTCTCCATGAATCGATCCGCCCCCTGCTGAACAAAGACATCAAACCTCTCCAGTCTAAAACCACCCTCTTCCAGGATCCTGCGAAGCTCTGTCCGGTGTGCCTCGAGCAATTCTTTTGTTACAGGGCTTTCCGCCCAGAGAGTAGCTCTCACCATCTCCTTCTCTTTTGTGACCTCCATGTAGAGGTTCCCGAGACGGGGGGGATCTAATGTTAGTTTGATTCTTTCCTCGCCATTTTGAACGGACCACACCATCTTCCGGCCAACCTGATGATAAATTTCAAATGACTCCACTTTCGAAAAAAAACCATTCTGCCCCTTCGGAACCTCCTCCGGCATGAAATGCTTCATTTTAGATTCCGGCTCGGCCCCGTTCTGTATCGAATAGGATTCGGAAAGGGAGGGATTATTCTTCAGGGATGCCAATCTTTGGTTGTCATTTTCAGAGTCAGGGCTTAATCCACTGATTTGAGGTTTGCCAATGAATTCAAGCTTCAATGTCAGGTCCGGTCCGCCTTTTTCCGAAGAAACAGTGGCTGGATTTAAAGAAGTCAAGGCCCTGGGGCCATCATCCTCCATCTTGCCGGTCACGAGATAGTTTCCCGCATCTTTTCCCTTTATCTGAAATAGGGAGGAAAGTTCCTCATGATGACCGCCCATCCGGCTTACAAACTCCTTTGCAGTTTCAAAAACGCCCTTCTCTAAAAGAGATGAATCTAACGCCGTTTTTCCATTTCCGGATTGAAACGGCGGGTGATCGACCCATTTTCCTTCAAGGTTTTGAGAAATACTGGGCTCCTGGCCTCTCATCCCCACAAACTCTTCCGAAAACAGAGCGTGCTCTCCCTGAATCTCGGCGCCGACCGCTTTTGGGAAATGGATTGGGCCCGGCATAAACAATGGGGTTTCTGATGGTTGTTCGAGTGAAGGGAAAAGCCCTTGATCTTCGGGGAGTATGGGAACGCTCAATGGATGAATTAGGTTCTGCTCAATAAGTGCATTGAAGGTGTTGTTAGCAAGAGACTCTCTCTCGTCTGATTGGGGTGAGAGCGATTCTTCTGATAAAGGGAATAAGAACTTCCCTTGGCATCCATCCTCATTACAAAGTCCTTCCTCCATATCAATTATCTGATTGAGGAGAAGAGAATTGAACCCCTCGGAGGAAAAATCAGGAGAAAGGACAGAAGGATTCCTTTCGAATCCGGCAGGCATCAGGTTGGCTAAAAGTGGCAGTTCCATCATTTGCCTTCAGACAAAGCAATGGATATGCCAAAATAAATCAGCCGGACCGATTTTTTATTCCTTTATTATTTCCGATACTTTAGCTCCCTTCCTTTTAATAATAGAATGATTACCCCCCCGGCAATAATTTCCCCCTACCCAAAAAACGGAGAAAATATTTCCAGGGTTAAGAAATAGAATGCGGTCGCTCATGAATTAAAAAGCGCCCTGCTAATAAAAAAGAAAAGCCCCGACCGATGCCGAGGCTCTTCGATAATAATACTGGCGTCCCCAAGGGGGTTTGAACCCCTGGTCGTCCCGATGAAAATCGGGATGTCCTTGGCCTGATCAAAGAGCAAAATCTGTATTTCCGAAGCCATTAAGACATCTTCCAGGGCCCGCTATGGATTCCGATTCGATAATATTCCACATTCATTGAAAATTCTCCTGTCTCAAGCATAAATTGGCATATTGTGTTATATTGGTATGACACGACCAAGTTGTACAGAGCCTTTTAGGCTTATAGCCTATGCCCGCAAGAACTCTAAACGACTTCTTCGCGGGCTTTTTTGTGGCCGATGCAATGCTGCTTTAGAGGTTAAGGTAGGGAAGAGTGCGGCTGCTATAACCGTTATTAATTCCCTTCTTGAAGAAACGGGGTTGACTAATGTCACAGCGAAGAAGGTCTTGGGCAAAAGAGATTATTTTGAAGGTGTGAAAGAAATGCGGATGTCACCTCCTGAAAGATTATTGGAACAATTCTTGTCAGAGCTAAAAATCAATTTAGCACAAAGGGGATTTAAGTTTGATTTTAAACTGTTAAAAAGACATTTACACCTTTATCGCTATGAGGATCATCATAAGACTTCTTTTTTATTCATTCATGAAAGCCTTTGCGGCTTTTGGGAAATATCTCCCAATTGGGCGGAGATCACTCGTCTGATGCCCTCTGAACATAGCAAGTGGGCTGTCCTCCTTTTGCATAAGCCCAGCGGAGAAAACCACCCGTTAGGGTTCCTCATATCCAGCAATGATTTTATAAAGATGAAATCAGGTTTCGGCATGAACCGTTTGGGCCGGATAAGAATACACGAGAAGGATTTGTCATTAAAAAATAAATTCAATAATTGGGAGAGGTTTTTTCGGCTGCTCAATCCCGCATCGGTCACATTTTAAAGACGATCCCAGGATTTCTTGGTTTATCTAGGCCAGGGTAGAAGCAATGGAACACAGAGATACCTTTCAAATACTGTTAACTTCCCAGGCCCCTTGC
Organism: Deltaproteobacteria bacterium; assembly: GCA_016875255.1. The sequence goes on along the minus strand of VGRU01000037.1, from coordinate 2,851 downwards.
CTTTGAGTCGAGAATGTGTTATATGAAGTCCAACAGTTGGGAGGTTTTGTGTTGAAGCAGCCGCAAAGACTTTTGACTTTGTGGCTTTTTTTTTAGATGAAACCTATAGAAGGTAGAAACGGAGGGTTTAGAAATGGCTCAGGGAACAGTAAAATGGTTTAATGATAGCAAGGGATTCGGCTTTATCGCAAGAGACCCCGGGACGGAAGTTTTCGTCCATCACTCCTCCATCCAGGCCGAAGGCTTTAAAAGCCTGGCGGAAGGGGACGCAGTTAGCTTCGACACAGAGAAGGGACCGAAAGGTCTCAAGGCGATTAACGTCAAGAAACTCTAATTGGACCTCAAAAGGCTCCTCCCAGGTGGTTGCCTCTTCATTTGCCAGCCTTCTCAATTGACCGCAGGCTTTCAGTCAATCATCCTGATCTTTTATATCGAGGCGTTCTGAGCGAGATTTCGCAAGACCGCCCAATCTTATCCCGTTTTGCAAGAGGGTTGTTCCAACCATTGAAGCGCCCGCTGCAATATTGGGCATATCTCTGCAGAAAGAAAGGAACATATGAATTTTGATTCGTTCGATCTTTACCCCCAGATTGTGGCCGGCGTCCAAGCGCTCGGCTATTCCACACCCACTCCAATCCAGCGCCAGGCGATTCCGCCGGCCCTCAAGGGACAAGACGTTTTAGGTCTGGCCCAGACCGGCACAGGCAAGACCGCTGCTTTTGTGCTGCCGATCCTGCAGCGACTGGTCAAAAGACCCCGGGGCCGAATCGGGGCCCTCGTCATCGCGCCGACGCGAGAATTGAGCGACCAGATTCATACAGCCTTCGTAGCGTTGGGCCGTCAGACGCGCCTGCGCAGCCTTCCGATCTATGGTGGCGTCTCCATGGCCCCGCAGGTTCGCGATCTCCGGTCCGGAGTCGAAATCATTGTCGCCTGTCCGGGTCGGTTGCTCGATCACATCCGTCAGGGCACGACCCGGTTTCCAAACCTGGAGATCCTCGTGCTCGACGAGGCGGACCGGATGCTGGACATGGGGTTTCTTCCCGATATCCGGGAGATCATCAAGCACGTGCCAACCGTGCGCCAGACGCTGATGTTTGCGGCGACCATGCCGGACGACATCCGGGGGCTGACCCGGGATGTCCTCCGTGCCCCTGTCACGGTGCAGGTCGATCCGTCTGCGCCGGCACCTACGGTCGCGCATGCGCTCTACCCGGTCGCTTCTCACCTCAAGACAGACCTCCTCCTTCAGCTGTTGCGCTATACTGAAACGGCCTCTATCCTGATTTTCACGCGGACCAAACACCGGGCCCAGCGTTTGGGAAAGCAACTCGAAAGGGCAGGTTACCCAACCACATCGCTTCAGGGAAACCTTTCTCAGAACCAGCGCCAGGCGGCCATCCGCGGATTTCGTAACGGTTCGTACAGGGTCCTCGTTGCAACCGACATCGCCGCCCGGGGCATCGATGTTTCACGGATCTCTCATGTCATCAATTATGACATGCCGGACACAACAGATGCCTACACCCACCGGATCGGCCGCACCGGCCGGGCCGAGAAGACAGGCGATGCCTTCTCCTTGGTCACTCGCGAGGATGAAGCTGTGGTGCGCAACATCGAGTTTGTCCTCGGCGCCAGACTGGAACGTCGAAGGCTGAACAACTTCGATTATCAAAGACCTGCGCTTCCAGGGAGAGATAATGGTTTATCAGGACAGAAGCAATCGCCCCGTGGCCAACCGGAGCGAGCAAAAACTTTTACCTAAATTGAGCGATCTTTTCATCCCTCACAAGGGGGGGAGGGAGGCCGAAAAGCCTTTTAGAGCGATCACCTTTGATGGGTTGAATCAACCATGAGGCCTGTCCAATCATCACCCGTTGGGTGAAAGTTAGAGGCCCATTCCCTAATTTTATAACGTATCGCATTCTAAAAGGGTTTGAGGCATCTCTGCTCCCCTTGTGAGTTAGGATGAATCGCTCAATTTAGGTTTTAATAACCGAACCTTTACGGCCGGCTCCAAGAAAAGATATTGACATTGGCCCGGATTCGCAGCGAGGGAGATATTCCAGATCTCCCTTATTACCCGACTCCAGGGGGTTTGAACCCCCTGTCGCCCCGATGAAAATCGGGATGTCTCTGGTCTCTTCAGGTGTGCGCAAAAAAAAAGCCCCGACCGATGACGGGGTTTTTCGACATTAACATTGGCGTCCCCAACGGGAGTCGAACCCGTGTTACCGACGTGAAAGGCCGGTGTCCTTGGCCACTAGACGATGGGGACCCTCTTTAAATTGCGGATTGCGGAATGGCGAATGCGAAATTAAGTGTCTTTATTCCGAATTCCGCATTCTAAATTCCGAATTCGAAATGGTGGGCCGTGCGGGACTTGAACCCACGACTCTCTGCTTAAAAGGCAGATACTCTACCGTCTGAGTTAACGGCCCTATCGATTTAAATTAAGAGAAAACCTTCCAGATTGTCAAGTCGTTAGGCAACATTTTGAAAGGGATTTTTAATCTCAATCGTCTCATTCCTTTCAGAACCGACTGAGACCATTGCTATTTTTACATGAGTCAATTCTTCAATCCTTTTCAGATACCGTTGCGCCTGAGCGGGAAGCTCTGAAATCTTTTTCGCTCCCTTCACCTCTCTTCTCCACCCGTCCAATTCCTCATAAACGGGCTCGCAGCTTTCCAGAACTTCCAGATTGGAGGGAACATGTTGAATAACCTTTCCATTTAGGCAATACCCGACACAAATTTTTATCTTATCGAAATCATTCAACACATCGAGTTTGGTGATCGCCACCTCCTGGATGCCATTGATCCGGATGGCGTGGTTGACGACCACCGCA
>VGRU01000036.1 GCA_016875255.1 Deltaproteobacteria bacterium | reverse complement strand
CATCGGGCATTTTTCTGAATTCAAATAATTTCTTACACATGTTGTTTAATCATTTTATTTGACCCCTTGAATCCTTGACCCCCTTGAATCCATAATTATCTTATGAAAGTGAAAGAGATTTTTGCCAGGACCGTTCTTACCAGAACGGCAATCTCCGGTTTTGATTACTGTCTCAATCCCTATGTGGGTTGCGGGCACGGATGCCGATACTGTTATGCCAGTTTCATGAAACGCTTCACGGGCCACCAAGAGCCATGGGGTGAGTTTGTTGATGTCAAGGTGAACGCAACGTCATTGCTGAAGAACCAGTTGAAAAAGGCAAAACCGGGGGTGGTCGCCATCAGTACAGTGACAGACCCCTACCAATCCCTTGAGAAAAGGTATAAGATTACAAGAGGATGCCTGGAAGCGCTTCTGGATAGGCAATTTCCGGTGAACCTGCTGACCCGTTCACCTCTCTGTTTGCGGGACCTCGATCTTTTTATACGGTTTGAAAAGATCAAGGTGGGATTGACCGTCGCCACCCATGATGAGAGGATAAAGAAACTCTTCGAACCCTGTTCCCCTTCCATTTCTGCCAGGATCAATGCATTGGAAATCCTTCACAAAGCGGGGATAGGGACCTATGCGTTCATCGGGCCGTTGCTTCCCTTAAAGCCGGCCATGCTGGCGAGGATGCTGGAGGGGGTGGTCGATGAAGTGCTCATTGACCGGATGAATTACCCCAATAAGGTGAAAGGGCTCTACCGTAAAAATGGACTGGACACCTATCTCACAGATGATTACTTTAATGTTACGGGGTTGGATTTAAAGGAACGTTTTGAGAAAAAAGGGATCCCTGTAACGATGATTTTTTGAAGAAAAGTGACTAAAGTGAACTAAAGTGCCTAAAATGCCTAAAGTTAAATTCCTATGACCAAACATTTTTTAACTTAAGTCACTTTAGATCACTTTGGCGCACTTATAATTTTAAGCGAGGTAAATTATGACACTTGGGAGATTTGGATTGAGAAGAAGGGATTATGATTTTCCGCCTTTTCGGCCGCCGAGCGAAGCCAACAGCCTGCTGTTGAGGGTGACCAGAGGATGTCCCTGGAACCGGTGCACGTTCTGTTCGATGTATAAAGGGATGAAATTCGAAAGAAGAGAGCCGGAGGAGGTGCTTGAGGATATCTCCATGGCAAGGGAACTCTACAGCGATCAAGTTCGAACCGTCTTTATCGGGGATTCCAATAGCCTGGTTTACAAGACTGATGAGTTGGTCAAGATTTTAAAGTTTTTGTATTCTTCGTTCCCTCATATTGAAAGGGTGACCAGTTATGCCAGGGCCAGGACGATTGCCAAGAAACCGATCGAGGACTTGCGGAAGATCTATGAAGCCGGATTGAATCGGCTCCATGTGGGCCTTGAGACAGGGGATCGGGAACTTTTGAAAGAGATCGATAAAGGGGCGACACCGGAGGAGATGATCGAAGCGGGAAGAAAGGCGAAACAGGCAGGTTTTGAATATTCCCTCTATGTGCTATTGGGGATAGGCGGAGAAGAAAAGTGGGAACAACATGCAAGAGGAACAGCGGATGTTCTGAATCAGATTGATCCCCATTTCATTCGTGTCCGGACCTTTGTCCCCCAGCCCAACTCCGAATTGTATGATGCCATGGAAGAAGGCCGGTTCCAGCCGGCGTCTCCGGAGACGATTCTGAAGGAGACGAAGCTTCTATTGAAAGAGCTTCAGGTCACCTCCCAGTTTTTAAGCGACCATATTTCGAACCTCGTTCCATTGCACGGCAAACTTCCCGAAGAGAAGGAGGAAATGATTCACCTGATCGATGAGGTTCTGAGAGGGCTTCAGGACGATGTGGCACTGAAAGAGGAGATGGAAGCAAGGCGGCACCTCACCAACCTATAATTCAGGGTTCAAGGGGCCTAGGGTTCAAGTGAAACACAAGAAAGGATAGATATTAGAGGGTATAAATTTCAGGGAAAGTAAAAGACTTGTACCCTTGACTCCTCGAATCCTTGAACCCTTATTTCTATTAGGAGCCACAGGTGGAACAACTACTGGAGGAGCAGCCGCCGCAGGAAGAGCTGGCGGTGCTCTTAAATTTTCCTCCGCTCGAAAAGGCGAAGGCGGACATCATCCGGCCCACCTTCTTGCTTTTACATTCGGGACAGATGATCCTTTGCGAAGAGTTGAAAACAAGTTTTTCAAACTCATGGTGGCAGTGACTGCATTGGTATTCATAGATCGGCATCTCAGGATCTCCTTTACCCCGTTAGAAAACCATGGTCATTATGCCGTGGGATGCTATAAATAGAAAGATCATCTCCTTATTGTCTCACTCGGGGAGAAAAACCCTCGCCTTCAGGCGAAGACTTTAGTATGCACACTGTGTGCAGGTTTTTTAGATTTCCCTTCGTGAGGATTTCTGTGCTGTTTGTTTTGTCTTTAGCTGACTTCAGTCAGTAGAGAATCCACCAGCTTGTAGCTGGTGGTAGTTCAATTAAGGTTGAGGCAATGCTCCACCTTTCTAACGGGGCTTAAATTTATCCTAACATTTTTTTAGCCTGATCGGCAAGGGAAAGCGCCTTTTGGGCCAGTTTGGGTTTACCCTCCTCATTCCAGTCGGAAGCGATCATATGGCAAACCTCCTCAATTTGCCGGACGTAATGTTTTATAAAATATTTCCTCAAACGGGGTGAAATCAGCTTCCTCCAGAATGATAGGGTTTGCAAGTGAAGGTTTTTATAATAGGCATTCATCCCGAGACTGAAATACAATAGAAAAAGGAGTTCGCTGTGAGGAGGCCCCAGTTCCAACGCTTTTGAAAAGTAACTCGAAGAGAGGTCATAATGTCCGCTCAAAAGATAACTTCGGCCAGCCCGATCATAAGCCTCCTGTAATCCTCCCTCAAAAATGAGGCTAAATATTTCCTTCCCTTTTTGAGACCCATAAACCTTCTGCAGGAGAGAGTGGTGCTCCAGCAGGAATCGAACCAGGTAGGGGTTGTGGCCTTTTTCTTTAAAGAGGTCGATCAATTGTTCCGCGGCATCATGGAAAAGAGATCGTATCTCCGTTACGCCCAGAAGAACGCCCTGTCCTGCCTTTGAGATGATCCGTTCAAATTGCTGGGAATAATCCCTCTCATAAGCGGATTTTCCAATATGAAGTTTATATTTAAGGTATTTTGGGCGATAACTTTCAAGTTGATAGATGTTTTCCCTTAATTTCATCGCTTCGTGAAAGATGGATCCGATGACCAGGTCGAGAAGCCATTCTTTTTTCCGGAAAGACTCTTTTCCCCTATTGCGGAAAAGGGAATGGGATTGTTCTTTCAGATTGTACAGGGGGCTCTGACCCTTATCATCCACCCACACTTCGATATCTGAAAAACGGAGCCGGCCTTCTTTATACCTTTTAAAGATCTCCTGAAAAGCGATCTGGGAGTGGAGAAGTCCCCGCACAATCTCCAATAGATTTCGATCTCTCATCAAGCGTTTTTGTTTATCCATGTTATCCTCCGGGCAGTTCCACTATACCAGGTTTACCCCTCTTTGGGAAGATGAACCCATATTTTTTCAGGCTGCTAAAAATATTGACGAAAAAGGTTGAAAAAAGGTATATAGTAATACCTAAATTGAGCGATTCTTTTTGAACACCTCTTTAGCAACAGGCTTCAGATCAGGTTTAACATCACCCAGAGGGTGATTTGTAGCGCAAGGCTTTAGCCTTGCTTGCCTACCGCAGGTAGGCATGAGAAGCAACCCTAAAGGGTTGCGCTACAATGAAATTTAAAATAAATCGCTCAATTTAGGTAATAGTTATTTCAAAAAAGGAGGGAATAATATGGCAATCAGGGTCGGGATTAATGGGTTTGGTCGAATCGGTCGCAATGTCCTTCGGGCTGGTCTGAACCGGAAAGACCTGGAGTTCGTGGCAGTCAATGATCTCACCGATGCGAAGACATTGGCCCATCTTTTAAAGTACGATTCCGTTCACGGAAAATTTGGGGCGAGCATTGAAGGGAAGAAAGACGCCATCCTCATCGATGGAAAAGAGATCAAAGTTTTCGCCCTGAAAGATCCAACCCAGCTTCCCTGGAAGGACCTGGGGGTTGATGTGGTTCTGGAAAGTACGGGGAGGTTTACGGATCGCGAAGGAGGGGCTAAGCATATGGAGGCGGGTGCGAAAAAGGCAGTCATCTCCGCGCCGGCAAAAGATCCGGATGTTTCGCTCGTCCTCGGAGTGAACGAGAAGGATTATGATCCTTCCAAGCATCACATCATTTCGATGGGGTCCTGCACGACGAACTGTCTTGCCCCCATCGCCAAGATTCTGGTTGACGAGTTTGGGGTGGAATATGGTCTGATGACGACCATCCATGCCTACACGAATGATCAGGTTATCCTCGATTTTCCGCACAAAGACCTCCGACGAGCCAGAGCGGCCGGGATGTCGATGATCCCAACGACAACCGGCGCTGCAACCGCCCTCTCCCTCGTCATCCCTGAATTGAAGGGGAAGATGGACGGGATGGCAATCCGGGTGCCGACCCCCAATGTCTCTGTGGTCGATCTGGTGGTGAGACTGAATAAAGAGGCGACGGTTGAAGAACTGAACAAAGTTTTAAAATCCTATGCGGATGGGAAGTTGAAAGGGATCCTGAGTTTCTGTGAAGAGCCTCTCGTCTCCATCGATTTCAACGGCAATCCTCACTCCTCCATTGTCGATGGTCCCTCAACCAAGGTGATCGGCGGAAAACTGGCCAAGATCCTTTCCTGGTACGATAATGAATGGGGCTTTTCCAACCGGATGGTGGAGTTGTTTCTATATCTGTTCGGGAAGAGATAAAACTGGTTCGTCAAATGGTAAAGGTAAAGATGCCCGTGTTATTTAGAGACGATGAACATTAAACGATAAACGATGAACAGTGTGTTATATTTTTGTTCATTGTCCATCGTTCAATGTACGAAACTAACTTCCTATCTCTGGCCTTAACCTGAACAATAAAACGGTAATTTTGGCAGGAGCAGGTAATGGGTATTCATACAGTGGATCAGATTGAGCTGAAAGGGAAACGGGTCTTCGTCCGGGTCGATTTTAATGTTCCCCTTGATGAAAAGAAAGAGATCACGGATGATACCCGGATCATTTCATCCCTTCCAACAATAAATTTTATATATGGAGCAGGGGGAAAGGTGATCCTTGCTTCCCATCTCGGAAGGCCTAAAGGGAAACGGGACCCCAAATATAGTTTGGCGCCTGTCGCAGAAAGATTATCGCGATTGCTTGACAGGGGCGTCTCTCTTGCTCCTGACTGTGTTGGAGAAGAAGTGAAAGGGCAGATTGAAAGGATGAAAGAGGGAGAAGTCCTCCTCCTCGAAAATCTTCGATTTCATCCAGAAGAAGAGAAGAATGAAGAATCTTTTTCGAGAGCCCTGGCTTCCCTCTGCGATGTTTATATCAATGATGCCTTTGGTGCGGCCCACCGGGCTCACGCCTCCACCGAAGGTATGACCCGATATATCCGGACTGTGGCGGCTGGATTTCTGATGATGAAGGAGATGGAGAGTCTTGAAAAGGCTCTGGTCAATCCTCAGAAGCCCTATGTCGCCATTTTAGGCGGCGCAAAGGTGTCCGATAAGATCGGGGTCATCCAGAACCTTCTGAACAAAGTGGACACCCTTCTCATCGGAGGGGGAATGGCCTACACCTTTCTGAAGGCAAAAGGGTTCGAAGTCGGAAAATCACTGGTCGAGGGAGATCAGATCGGTCTATCGCTCAACCTTCTTGAAGGGGCGAAGGGAAAAATAAAATTTCTCCTTCCCTCCGATCATGTTGCCGCAGAGAGAATGGATGTCCAGGCCAGGAGAGAGATTGTAAGCAACGAGAAGATTCCGGGCGACTGGGTCTGCCTCGATATCGGGCCTGAGACCATCGGTGTATTTTCTGACGAGATCAAAACCGCGAGGACTCTTTTTTGGAATGGGCCGATGGGCGTCTTTGAGATGGAGCCTTTTAGCGGGGGAACTTTTGCCATTGCCAGGGCTGTGGCCAACTCCCAAGCCTTCAGCATCGTCGGAGGAGGGGATTCTGTGGCGGCGGTGAATCAGGCAGGAGTCGCAGATAAGATCGGCCACATCTCCACCGGGGGAGGGGCGTCCCTCGAATTTATCGAAGGGAAGAAATTGCCGGGGATCGAAGCCCTGAGAATAAATAGTGGGGAGATAGGGTGATGAGGAGATCGGGAGAATCTAAACCTTAACGTTGCCTTTTAATGGGTGCCTTTTAATGGGTGCAGTGAAAAGGGGGGTGGGCATGCTTCCAACCCTTTACAATTGCGGATTATTTATATGTTTTATGGGAAACATTCGATGTCACCTGAGGTGACCTATGAGGTATGCTTGAAACATAAGCAGCAAAACTATTAAAGGTGTCGCTGTAAAGGCTTGGGAAGCCTCCGCTTCCCGTGTCCGCCCAGCATACCCACCCCCCTTTTCGTATGATATTTATGCAACCGTAGGGTAAAGACTAAAGAGGTGAAAATAATGGGAAGATTGCCCTTTATTGCTGGCAACTGGAAGATGAACAAGACCGTCGAGGAGGCCATCGATCTGGTCAAGGGGTTAAAGGTTCATCTTAAAGGCATCGAGGATGTTGAGGTGGCCATTGCCCCTCCCTTTACAGCCCTGTATCCTGTGGCTCAAGAACTGAAGGGATCATCCATCCATTTAGCCAGCCAGAATCTTTTTTGGGAGGGAAAAGGCGCCTTCACGGGTGAAATCTCTCCGGCGATGCTTAAAGAGATTAACTGCCGGTATGCGATCATCGGCCATTCCGAGAGAAGACAATATTTCGGAGAGACGGACGAGACCGCAAACCGCAGGATCAAAGCGGCGCTTCACCATGGGCTGAAGGTGATTTTCTGTATCGGCGAGACATTGCAGGAGAGGGAAGGGGGAATCGCCTTTTCGGTGATTGAAAGGCAGTTAGAGGGTGGTTTGAAAGAATTAGGGGAGAAAGCGGTTGAAGAGATGGTCATTGCCTACGAACCTGTGTGGGCGATCGGGACAGGAAAAACAGCGACCCCTGAACAGGCCGAGGAAGTCCATCAATTCATCCGTCAGAAATTGGAGAGACTCTATTCAAAAAGAATTTCAGAGGGCATTCGAATCCAATATGGCGGAAGTGTCACCCCTGAGAACATTAAGGGGTTGATGGTTCAGGCCAATATTGATGGAGCCCTTGTGGGCGGGGCGAGCCTGAATGCAGAGTCCTTCTCAAGGATTGTCAGATTTAAAGAAATGTGATATATATAAAAGTCAAAATCCGAAAAGGATTTTAGAAGGGAATCAGGTTATCAGGAAATCAGGAGGCAGAATACTAGAGAATCAGAATATCAGGAAAACCGAATATAAGAAATTTTTTAACCTGATGGCCAGATGCCCTGATACCTGCTACCTGATCATCTGATATTCTGATATCCGGCTGATTTAAGGGATTAAAAAGGGGATTGAATCAATGACAATCATCATCATTTTGCATGTTCTGGTCTGTTTTGCCCTTATCCTGATCGTCCTTCTTCAGGCGGGGAAGGGGGCGGAGATGGGGGCCGCCTTTGGCGGGTCGAGCCAGACGCTTTTCGGAAGCGCAGGGGCCATGGGGTTTCTGAGCAAACTGACGACGGGGGCGGCGGTGGTTTTCATGATCACCTCCCTCTTGCTGACCTATAGTTCGACCAGGCGGGCCTCAACCGTCATCAAAGAGAAACCGGCTCAGACAGCTCCAGCAGAACCGCAGAAGGCTCCTGTTCAACCTCAGGCGCCTGCGCCTGAACCAAAGAAGTAAGAACTAAAGGTGGTAAGGTAAAGGTTAGGAAGCCGGTTTAGTACAATGAACGATGTACGATGAACAATATAAAAAGAGATAATACACCGTTCATCGTTCCTCGTTTAATGTTCATCGTTTCTTAACAAGGCCGAAGTGGTGGAATTGGTAGACACGCCATCTTGAGGGGGTGGTGGGCAAAACCCGTGGGGGTTCAAATCCCCCCTTCGGCACCATGCTTACAGCATACGGGTCATCTGTCGAAAAGCCCCGGCTTCGGTTGGGGCTTTTCGTTTTCCTCCTATTTGTTTACCCCGTTAGAAAGCCCCGCAGCTCTGCTGCGGGGATGGTGGTTGTTTCCTTTTCAGCGAACACGGGGTTTAATGCCCCGTGTGAGCTTTCTCGTTAGAAAGTTGAAAACTTTCTAACGGGGTTTACTTTTTGTTGAGAGTATTTTAACATATATCGGAAAATACACGCGAGTTTCTTCCGAAAGGAATGAAAAAAGTGGCAAAACATATCACCCGGTACATTGAGCAACCGGTGACGGAAGATGTTAAGCGGAAGATGGTTTTTATCGGGGGGCCACGACAGTCGGGAAAAACGACGTTAGCAAAACATCTTTGCGAACAGACGGGCTTTGACGTTAAGAAACGATATCTGACATGGGATGACGCCGAGGATCGAGAAAACATGATGCGCGAGCGGTTCCCGGCCGGGTCAGGCTTCCTCATCCTTGATGAAATCCATAAATACTCACGATGGCGGCAGGTCGTAAAGGGCCTTTTTGATAAAAGGGGGGATGAACTTCAAATCCTCGTTACTGGTAGCGCCCGGCTGGATTATTACCGACGCGGCGGAGATTCGCTGCAAGGGCGATATCATTTTTATCGGCTATTTCCCTTGTCATGTGCTGAATTGGGAGTCTCGACACATTCTACCGTCCAGGATTTGCTGGTTTACGGTGGCTTTCCGGAACCTTTTATGCTTCAGTCCGAGAAAGAAAGCCGTAGATGGAGCAAGGAGTACCGTTCTCGTGTCATTCAGGGGGATCTGTCAGACCTTGAACAGGTGCAAGATGTGGGGATGATCGAGAGAATGGTCATCCGCCTGCCTGATCTCGTGGGTTCCCCGCTGTCGCTGAATGCTCTGAGAGAAGATTTGCAGGTTTCACATCAATCCGTAACACGCTGGATGGGAATGCTTGAAAATCTCTATATGGTTTTCAGAATTTATCCCTTTGGTGCTCCGAAAATACGCGCGGTCAAGAAAGAATCCAAACACTATCATCTCGACTGGACAGTTGTCTCAGATATGGGGTTGCGCTTTGAGAATCTGGTTGCCTGCCATCTGTTGAAATGGATTTTCTTTGTGCAGGATACCGAGGGTCGCGATATCGAACTGCGCTATTTCAGGGATGTCGACAAAAGGGAGGTAGATTTTGTAATTGTTGAAAAGGGAGCCGCGTCACAATTCATAGAATGCAAATCCTCAGGCAAAGTTCCAAGCCCGTCTCTTAGCTACTTAAAGGCCCGTTTCCCTTCCGTGCCGGCCGCCCAGTTAACTCTCGATGAAGATATGGATCTGATGACCAAGGAAGGGATTCGGATTTGTTCCTCCCACCTTTTTCTGAAAGATTTGGTTTAGCTCAACATTCCCAACTACCCTCCCACTCCCCCTCTGCAACACCTTCCTGAACGAATGGCTTGATGAACACCCGCGAAAAAACGACCTGGAAGCCCAACAACTCTTCCCCGAAGGAGAAGAAATAGGGGACGAGAAGAAGAAGTAGGGGACGTAGAGGAAAATGCAACTTTACGGCCGCGGCTACGGCCATTCATTCTTCATAAATAGACCTTCTTAGCCCGGTCGGTGAGTTCCTTTTTTTCTCGAAAGCGGTCCGGTAGATCCCCCCCAATTACGAATTCGGATTGCGGAATCTTAAGGAGCAATGCTAAGAAACAATTGCTGTGTGTCACCCATTCGACGTGGGTCAGGGTGAGCTTTTTGGGAAGTAGTAGAGGCAAGTATCCTTGCTGTAATGTTTTTTATTGTCTCACTCGGGGAGAAAAACCCTCGCCTTCAGGCGAAGACTTTAGTATGCACACTGTGTGCAGGTTTTTTAGATTTCCCCTCGTGAGGATTTCTGTGCTGTTTGTTTTGTCTTTAGCTGACTTCAGTCAGTAGAGAACCCACCAGCTTGTAGCTGGTGGTAGTTCAATTATCTAATGATATCGTGAGGATAAGTTTTTCGTAATACTGTAGGCGTCCGGTTGGGGACGCCAGTACTACAGTCGAAAAGCCTCGGCTCCTGTCGGGATTTTCTTCTCAGGGTTTAGGATAAGGATAACTTGTAAGATACTGGAAAATATTACATAATTGTTTGCGTTTGAGGTCGGAATGGTTGTTAAGGCCACTTGAAGGTGCATGTCATGAACCATTTTTTGTCGAGTTCCAAAAGGTGTGTAGGGTTAGTGATGTGCCAGATCTTCGGCACCATCTGAAATAACAAAGAGGGGAGGCCCCACAAGCCCCTCCTTTTTGTCGTTTAAATCTAAATCCGAAGCACGAAATCCGAAATTCGAAACAAATTCGAATGACCGAAAAAACCAAACTTCTTTTTTCGGAAATTGGGGTCATTTGAATTTTGGATATGTTTCGGATTGGTCCTAAGAGGATGCTTCGCCCGATATTTGAATTTCGGATTTGAGAAGTTTCAATGGATGAAAATTCTTCCGAGATGACCACCGCCCTCCAGGCCATACGCCTGGCATCCCGGCTCTGCCAGAAGGTGAGGAAAGAACTTGCCGGAGGGGCATCCATTCAGAAAAACGATCGAAGCCCTGTGACGATTGCCGATTATGGATCTCAGGCGATCATCTGCAAATTGATCAGAGAAGCCTTTCCGGATGATGTTGTGGTCGCCGAGGAGGATTCGGCAGAGCTGAGAAAACCTGATCACTCGAGTCTCCTCCATCAGGTCACAGGATATATCCGTGACTTTTTTCCGGGTGTTTCTTCCGAAGAGGTTTGCTCGTGGATCGACCTCAGCTCTCATTCCATTAAAAATCGGTTCTGGACATTGGACCCCATTGATGGGACCAAAGGTTTTCTCAGAGGGGATCAGTATGCGATCGCCCTGGCCCTGATTGAGAATGGGTTGGTTCAGCTTGGCCTGATGGCTTGTCCCAATCTCTATGTGGACAAAGACCGGCCTCATGAAAAAAAGGGTTGCCTCTTCCTTGCCTTGAGAGGAAAGGGTTCTTTTCAGATGGGGTTGGATGGAGAAGGAAGGCAAACCCTCTCCGTTTCAAGAGTGGACAATCCGGTTAAAGCCTCTTTTACAGAGAGCGTTGAACCGGACCATGCGGACCATCAGACTCATCTGAAGATTGCAAAGAAATTAAGGATCACCCGGCCTCCCCTCAAGATGGACAGCCAGGCCAAATACGGAGTGGTTGCGCGAGGGGAGGCGACTTTCTACCTCAGGGTCCCTTCACATTCAGAGCCTGGTTATAAAGAGAAGGTCTGGGACCATGCTCCCGGGGCAATCATTGCGGAGGAAGCAGGAGGGAAAGTGACTGACCTCTACGGCAAGCCTCTGGACTTCTCCTGCGGCATCCAGCTCGAAAGGAATCACGGCATCCTGGTGAGCAATGGGATTTTACATGAGGTGATTCTAAAAGCCCTGGAGATATGATAAGATTATTAAAAGTTTAAAGGTAAGGGTAAAGAGGCCCGTATCGTAAAATTCAAAATGACGTTTGTCGTTGTCCCTGCCCGCCGTAAAGATACCTTGGCAGGCGGGGAAGCTCGTATCGAGGCTCGTATATGGATGCTGGATACTCGAGCTTCAAGTTTCGAGATTCCTGCTTCGATACGAGCATCGTCACCGTAACCCCTTTTTTGTAACCGCAACCAGTAACCGAAACGCCTGCCTGCCGGTAGGCAGGGGCTTCGTAACCGTAACCCAAAAACTATATCAGGGAGGTTCCAATGGAAAGAGCTTTTGAAGAGGTGATCGAATCTGAAGTCCCGAAGGACTCTGTGCTGGTCTCCGTGGGTCTACCGGGAAGCTGGAAGAGCCCAGTGACCGAAGAGATTGCAAGGATGAAAGGATTTCAAATTCTCCGTTCGGATATGATCCGTCTGGAGGTGCTGAAAGGGCAGGATATCTTTGATAATAAAGTGGCCTCCAGTCCGGAGAACAGAACAAAGGTATACGAAGAGATGTTTCGTTTGGCCAAAGAGGCCCTGGAGAAGAGTCGGGACGGGTTGATCCTGGACGCCACCTTCGTTACCCAGGAGCTGAGGGCGCGGGCTGCAGAGATTGCGGAGAAGGCCCATCGGCCTTTTGTGATCGCAGAGTGCGCCTGCACGGAGGAGAAGTCGATTGAAAGGATCCTGAAACGGACGAAAGAGAATTATGAATCCAACGCCCTGACCCGGGAGGCTTATCTTAATAATAAAGCCATTTTCCAGCCCGTTGATATTGACGATTTGAAAAAGAGGGTTCAGGGGTTATCCATCATTCACCTCACCATCGACACGGAATCTAACAACGCTCCGGACTGGAAGATCAGAAAGATTGAAAAGAGATAACGATGATAAGTGAATTCCAAATGTCAAAATCCAAATGCCAAAGGAATGCCAAATTCCAAAATTTAAATATTTTATGACATTTGATCTTTGGATTTGATTTGAAATTTGAATTTTGTCATTTGACATTACGTGCAGTTAATTATGAATATCTCCTCTCTCAAAAAAGCGCTCCTCAATCCCGCCATCTATTCCGATCATCCCGGAGAAATACGATTGGCCGAGACCCATATCTCCCTCGTCTTTCTCACAGGGAACTATGCCTACAAAGTGAAAAAGCCGGTCAATTTCGGTTTTCTTGATTTCACCTCCATCGAAAAAAGAAAGTATTACTGCGAGCAGGAAGTGGCATTAAATCGCCGGCTTGCTCCAACACTCTACCTCGGGATGGTCAGGATTACGGAAGAAGACAATAAGATAGCGCTGGATGGCAAGGGAGGGGTCGTCGAGTATGCCGTCAAGATGAAGCAAATCCCGGAAGAATTTCTAATGAATCGATTGCTTGAGAAAAAGGAAGTTACCTTCAGAATGATGGAGGCCATCTCAGAAAAATTGGTCCGGTTCTATTTTACAGCGGAAACAAGCGACCGGATCAAAAACTTTGCCAGACCGGAACGGGTCAAACAGGATACGGACGAGAACTTCGAACAGACGGAGAAATATATCGATGTGACAATCCCCAGTGATGTTTATCAGGCAGTAAAGGAAAAGACGGATCAATTTTATCGAACCGAAGAGAAGGTTTTTTATCAAAGGATTAAAGAGGACCGCATCCGGGATTGTCACGGCGACTTGCGGCTGGAGCATATCTTCTGGGGAGAGGAGATCTCCATCATCGACTGCATCGAATTCAACGAAAGGTTCCGGTATACGGATGTGGCTGCGGACATCGGTTTTTTAGCCATGGACCTCGATTACCATAGCAGGGAGGATTTAAGCGACCATCTCATTCAGGCGTATATCGGCGAATCCGGAGATCATGAGTTAATGGAACTCCTCAATTTCTACAAATGCTACCGGGCCTATGTCCGGGGAAAAGTGGAGAGCTTCCGGCTCGACGACCCGAATATCCCGGAAGAAGAGAAGGAAGAGGCACTGAAAAGGGCCCGGAGATATTTTGACCTCGCCCACCGCTACTCCCAGAAGTTTTAAACTCTTTTTAATCAGGAGCAGGCCAAAATGATCATCGAAAGGGCAATGGTTGGGGATACTGAATCCATTCTTTCTCTTCAAAAATTGGCTTACCGGAGTGAGGCTGAAATCTATGATGATTTTACGATTCCACCCTTGACTCAAACCCTGGAGGAGATTAAGAAAGATATTGAGAGTCAGGTTTTTCTTAAAGCAGTCACTGATGGGAGAATCATTGGTTCGGTCAGGGCTTTTGTGAAAGAAGGGACCTGCTATGTGGGCAGGCTTGTCGTTCATCCCGATTTTCAAAACCAGGGGATCGGGACCCGATTGATGGGCCGAATCGAGGAGGTTTTTAAAGAGGCTCAGAGGTTTGAGATTTTTACCGGCCATAAGAGCGATCGGAACCTTTACCTCTATGAAAAGCGCGGGTATCAACGCTTCAAGACTGTAAAAGCAAACGAAAAACTGACCATCGTCTATCTTGAGAAGAGATTACACCCCTGCCTGCCGGCAGGCAGGGATTAGGAGCCGATTACACAGAGTAGAGCGAAAAGTAGTTTTTCAGAGCTCTAAAAAATATCAAAGACAGGAGATGGTTGATGGCTGAGAACGAACTGAACCAGAAGTATAAAGAGGCTGTGGCAAAAGTTGTGAACCAGTCTCCTTATTTTTCTCTTCTTTCGATGGAGATCAAAGATTTAAAATGGGGGGCCTCCCTCCTTGAGGTTCGACTCGAAGAAAAACATCTCCAGCCCTTTGGAAATGTCCATGGAGGCGTCATGGCCTCCGTGGTGGATGCCGCCACCTTCTGGGCAACTTTTCCTCAGGTGGAAAATGGCCTGGGTCTGACCACAGTGGAGATAAAAGTGAATTATTTAGCCCCGGTTCAAAAGGGTAAACTCATAGCAGAAGGCCGATGTATTAAGATGGGGAAAACCCTTGCGCTGGGAGAAGCCTTTGTCAGAGATGAAGGAGAAAAGTTGATTGCACACGGGACTTCCACGATGATGGTGCTTCCCGGCCTAACCGTTCAGGGGTATAAAGACCTCCCGCCTGCGCGGTCATAAAAAACCTCAACGAGGAAAGGATGAATGATATGGATATCGAGGCTTTGGAAGGGTTGATTAAGAGCAGACGTTCGATTCGAAAATGGAGACAGGATGAAGTTCCAGATGAATTGCTAAAGAAGGCAGTGGAATTAGCCACCTGGGCACCCAATGGAGGCAATTACCAGGGATGGTCTTTCATCGCCGTGAAGAACCGGGAGATCATCAGGAAAATGGCGGATGCCGTTCAGGCCGCCAGTGATATGATCGCCTCCTGGCCGGAAGCGAAATCATGGGAGGAGGATGTGGAACGGTACCAAAAGAATACCTCCTTTTTCAGAAACGCACCGGCCTGCATAGGGGTCTTTATTGGTGAGTATCGAAGTGTGATGGATAAGGTTTTGATCGCCAGAGAGTCTCTTGATCCCGCTGCCAATCGGATCATGGGATTTCGAAGGACAGCGCCCACGGCAATTCAGAGTGCATCTGCGGCGGCTACGACGATGCTACTGGCACTTCACCAGATGGGACTGGGTGCGATCTGGCTGGCCTCACCACTTATGGCCAAAAAGGAGATCGAAACAATCTTGAAGGTTCCAGCGGAGATGAATCTCGTCTGCCTGATTGCCGTGGGATACCCGGACGAATCCCCCCAGAAGGATAGAAAGCCCGTAGAGCAGGTGCTGGAGTTTGTTTTTTAGGGAGTATTCTCATCCTGTTTTTTTGTTCTTGATGATCTCCAAAAACATCAGGATCTGTTTTTCGACCTGTTGGGGGGCGTAGCTTCTGGAATCGGTGTGGTCAGCTTCGATGATCAGGCAGGGTTTCCCGGTCAGCCGGGTCACTTCCCGCCTCATATCGTATTGTCCGAGAGAATAGGGCTTACAGCTTCGATTCGAATGCATGAGGAATCCATCCGCCTCATAGCGCAGAATCAGATTGACCATCTTTTTGATTTTATAATCGAGGCCACGGTTAAGATGGATCGTGGCATAGGCCCGGGCCATTCCATCCAGAGAATAGGTCAGGTTAGGTTCCTCCATCGCCCAGGCCGAGGTATAGGTATCGGCCACGAGCACAGCCCCATTGGATGAAAGCAATTTGGAAAGGTTCCGGATATCATACCAGATGGGGATGTTGTCCCAGATCAGCCGGATCTCCTCTCGGGCAAAAGCCCCCACTCCCTTTTTGACTCTTTCTTCTAATTCCCTTTTCAGTTTTTTGTAATAACGGACTGCCCAGCGGGTCCCCCGGAGCGTCACGATCGGGGCCATGTGGATAAAGGCATCGAAAGCAGCAAATGGCGCGGGATGGTTCCGCGACAGATCGAGGATTTCCCTCCAGAGAGAGATCGTCTCAAACGAGCGTGAGACGACTTTTTGAAACCGTTTTTCAGGGAAGGACCGTTTCATCTGATCTTCGAGAAATGCAAGATAGGCCTCCATCTCCCTTTCCACATATCGGAGGTTGTGCTCATGGATCTCATCGTGGATATAAGGAGTGTCGAGAAAGAAGAGGGGCACATTAAATGCCCGGGCTTGAATCTCATACCATTTGATCACTGTGCCGCAAATATTGTTCCCGCAGATGAGAAAGTCAGGTTTCGGAAGCCGTCCAATGGGTCCTTTGCCGGTAAAGAATGAACCAATATCCGTCAGGGCATAGGAGCAGAGGTCATGGGAGTATCCTTTATGTTCAGCGGCTTCGCAGAGAGACGCTGACATCCTCGAAGCACCGCACATGGCCCCGTAATTTTCCGGATAGAAGGGAAGGACTCCCATCGCATAGAGAGGTTCGACAGGCCCGCCGCTGGTGATCCATGCGACCTTTTTTCCAAACCAGGCAGGGTGCTTCACCATAAAATAGTAGGCCATCATCAGACGACGGTAAGCCGCAGTTGATTTAATCGGACGATAGGGATTGGCATTAAGTTTCCGGTCTGTCATGATTTTCTTCCAGGGTGATTTCGGAATGCGGATTGCGGATTTCGGAATAAAATACTGCTAAAAAGTTTTAGTTTAAATTTTAAATCCGAATTCCGCATTCCGAAATCCGAAATGTTACACAGAGGAAAGCATTTCCACAAACGCCTGTATCCGTATTTTCAGTTGCCCCTGCGAGGTGGCGGGGTCATCCACTTCGAGAAGCAGAGAAGGAATCCCCTTTGCCTCGAGGGCCTTTTTGAGATCGGGATAGTCAAAGTAGTGTGGCTCACAGTATTTATAGAAGAGGAAGATCACGCCTCTGGCGCCGGCCTCCTCAACTTCTTTGATGAGGGTTTCTGTATGGGCCTGGACTCCGGAGTGTTTTGCCGGACACAGGAAGGATGAAAAGTATCTTTCAGTGAGGGCGTCTATCGGATCGATATCCTCACGTGTCATGAGGCGAAGAAATCGCGCTCCGCTGCAGAGGTTATCGGAGACCACGGAGGCCCCTGCCTCTTCCATCATGGAAAAATATGAAGGGGAGTGAGTCATATTCCCGGCAAGAAAGACCGGGATGGGGTGTCCATTATCCTCACTTTTTTCAGGAAGGGTCTCTAAAAGTTGGCCTAAAAGGTTTAGGTAGCGGCTACGGTCCATCAGGTATCCTGCCCGGATGATTTGGGCAAAATCACTGCCGGATATCCAGCCAGGCCATTTCCGTCTGAGTCGATAGAGGGTTTGAGTTTTTTCCCTGATCTGGTTGAAGAGGTGGATGGAAGCCTTCAGGTCCTGGGGTGTGATCTTCCGGACATTGGCATCGAGAAAGGCTTTAAACCGTTCGATCTCGGCCTTCAAATAGGGGCGAGATCTCTCGGAGGAAAGATTTGAAGGCGTCATAAAATCGAATTGAAAGGGAAGGCGTTTTTGAAAAGCCCAGATGTCCGAAAGCCCCTGCATGGCATCGCAGGTGTGGGAAAAAACGATGCCCTTCAGAAAGTCGAGCTCTCCCCTGAGCAGGCTTTCGAAAGAGGATTTCACCAGATGGCAACAATTGGGAGGAAGATGAGCCTGGACATGGGACATTCTGATCGGCGTTCCCATCAGGCGAAGGGGAAAAGCTCCTGCGGCATGGAGCATTTCTTCCGGGACATAGGGGCAGAAAAAACCGATCGGGATGCAATCTCCAGGAAGTTGGGAGGCGATGTCCTTATATTCGAGAGAGGCGACTCTTTCAAACTCCCTGATGAGAGAAGGTTTATTTTCCATGATCCGCCCACATATTAAACCAAACGGCGAGCGTTTTCAACGCCGGATTGAAAAAGGGGAGTGAATCTGTTATGAACACTGAAAAATCTCAGGAGGAATGGATGAAGCTTCAATTTCAAAAGCACCTTTCAATTTTAACCTTGATTTCCTTATTGCTTGCTCTGGTCTCTGTTCCGGAGGCTTTAAGCAAAACAGTCAAAAAATCATCTCAAACAAAACCAGCGCAGGCTACGCCTTCCAAGAAAAAGGCCGAACCGGCCAAGGAGACTCCAGCACAGGCAACTGCCCAGGGCGGCCTACAATGCGATGCCCAGTCCGCAGTTCTGATGGATGGGTTGACAGGCGAAATTCTTTATGAACAGAATCCTGATTTAAAAATCCCTCCAGCCAGTTTTATCAAGGTTCTCACCCTCTATCTGATCTTTGATGCCATCCGCGCCGGACAATTGAAGATGGACGATATGGTGACCGTGAGCGAGAAGGCATGGAAGACCCAGGGCTCCAAGATGTTCATTAAGGTGGGAGAGCGGGTCAAGGTGGAAGATCTGGTAAAAGGGGTCGCTATTGCATCAGGGAATGATGCCTGTATTGCCCTGGCCGAGCATCTGGCAGGCTCTGAAGAGGTCTTCTCCTCCAAAATGAATGAGAAGGCGAAAGCTCTGGGAATGAAGAATACACAATTCAAGAACTCTCACGGCATGCCTGCAGACGATCAATATACAACCGCCATGGATATGGCTCTCCTTGCAAAACGATATGTCGAAGACCACCCGGAGACACTGGCGATCCATTCCACGACGGAATTCGAATATAACGGAATTAAGCAGGGGAATCGGAATACCCTTTTGCAGAAGAATATCGGTGTGGATGGTTTGAAGACAGGTCACATCGAAGAGTCCGGGTATCATCTCGTGGCGACGGCAAAGAGAGAGGGCCAGCGAATGATCGCCGTGGTGATGGGATGTGATAAGATGAAGAAAAGGGCACCCGAGACACAGAAATTGCTGGAATATGGTTTCAAGAATTTTTCCACAGTGCAGGCGGTTAAGAAAGGCGACTCCTTCGGACCACTTAAAGTAAAAAGAGGAAAATTGGATCAGGTGAGCCTGATGGCATCCGAAGACGGTCGGGTGACCGTGCCAAAGGGGAAAGAAAACCTGGCGTCCGCTATTCCCCAGTTGCCGGCATTTGTGTCCGCCCCCATACAGAAGGGGCAGGTTTTGGCAAAGGTTCTCGTCCAGAAGGAAGGGAAAACGATAAAGGAAATTAACCTCTTTGCCCAGTCCGATGTGCAGAAGAGCCTGATTCCTCCCTGGCCCTACCTTGTTGGAGGCATCTTAGGACTTGTCCTTCTCTGCGTGATCGGACTCTGGTTTTTCCGGCGACCTCCGCGGAGGAAGCTGTAAAGCGTTACAAGATGCCTTCAAAGCAAATCATACTCAACGAAGTCGATATTGAGGAATCCTTGAACCGGATAAGTGACCGGTTGCTTCAGAAGCATCCTGTTTTGGAAGAGATGGTTCTGGTGGGAATCCGGTCAGGAGGAGTCTATTTAGCCGAACGCCTGAAAGAGAAAATCGTTCAAAAGACCGGAATTGATCTTCCTGCAGGAGTCATTGACATTACGCTCTATCGAGATGACTGGACCCGCTTGACCCAGACGCCCGAAGTGAAGAAAGCCGAGGTTCATTTTTCCATCGAGGATAAGCATGTCCTTCTGGTGGATGATGTGCTCTTTACAGGCAGAACGATTCGAGCCGCGCTTGACGCCTTGATGGAATTAGGACGACCCCGGCGGATTGAATTGGCAGTTTTAATTGATAGGGGTCACAGGGAGTTACCCATCCACGCTGATTATGTTGGAAAGGTGCTTGAAACCTCCAGACAGGATTCGATCAATGTGGAACTGAAGGAAATGACCGGCGTGGATCAAGTGGTCATTGAGCACGGGAAGTATCCAACTCCTTAGTTCGGATCAGGCACATTTGAAATCCGTGTTACCGCGGCAGGTTCGGTAGTGTGTCAAATCTGTAAGGGTTAGGGTTTCTCTAACTCCAGTCGTTCTCGCAAATTCGCTCTAATAGTGCGGGGATCACGTGCACAATGAAAAAGCCCGAATACAACAATCTGATCGTCCTCTACCATAAAATAAACAGCATACGGAAATCTCCTGAGTAGACGACGTCGGAATTCTTTATAAACCACCTCATTTCCTTTTCTCTATCTTTGTCCGAAGTTCTTCAAGAGATAAGAGATTTCCTGGAGGAGATCCATACCTTTTCAGCCTTCTGTCCAACTCTTCCATGTGGCTCTGAGGGATAGGCACAGCAGATTCATCCGAAGCAATGCTGTCCCACAGATCTTCAACCAACAGGATCTTTTCAGGTGTACTTAATTTGATAATTTCATGAATATCACTTGCCCGCATCATTTGCCTCCTTTCTTCTCAATTGCCTTTAATAATAACATTTTTGGCTCTGTTTAACTATGAATCTAACGCGTAGTCAAGCTAAATCCCGGCTGTAAGTCGGGGATTTCTACTCGAACGGCCTTGTTCTTAAAGTGTATAATTTAGCTTTGATCCCGTTTCCACTTCTTTAAAAATGGCCAACCGATGTCAAGTTGTTTCAGAACCTACGCCCCCTTGTTCCATCCCTTTTTTCGATTGTTAGAAGTGTTTGCCGCGCTAGTCCAAATGGCCTAACCCGATGTCGAATCCCATATTACTTAATTCGCACAGTTCTTTTGGCACCTGCCTCCAGACCAGATCATCAGTTTTATCTCGCGCTTTCCGCGCTAAGGCGACATATTCAGATGCGCTCCAGGTCCTGGGCACCCGTTCTGGAATTTCGGACAGAAGTATGCGTCTTCCCTCTTCAGTTAGGTGGGTCTGAGATACCAAAGTGCCAAGAAGGGACTCGACGACCAGCATCGGAAACATGCGTAAACTACACCTGAGGTTGCGGACTCTTCGATCGTTTTCGTCGGGCAGAAAATATCCACGCTCATCAAGAGCATTAACTTGTGCTGAACTAAACCAGAAGTGAATTGTCCGATCTTCAAATCTTTTGGCATCGCCTTGTATAAACAACACGATAACCAAAAAACTGTAGTTTGTGCTAACCAGTAAGTCCAAATCTTCCTTTTTTACCGAAATAGAGACCTCTGCTTCATCGCGACCCGATGTGCTTGGCCGAAAATCTGAAGACATTAATCGTCGAGACTTGATTTGAAGAGCAAAAGGTGGCTCGAGCAGTCGCCCTTCCAGACGGGGCCCCTTAGACCGCTCTTTTTGGTTCGTGACAATAAGGTCAAAGCCAAAATCAGCAGGCAGCATAAAGGCTTCGTAGCCGACTGAAAACAGCTTTCCGGCCACATAATGTTCGGCTTCAAACCCCCTGTAAAGCCGCTCAAAGAATTCCATATATCATCCCTCAAACATTTCTGTTTAACGACCAAAGTCAGCAACGGCTATCAACCGTTCGCTGGAATGACTTCTGAAATTCCCTTGTGTTCCCCGTAGAATGGTCACTGTTCCCTTTTTTATCCATAATTCCCCATTGTGTCCATAATTCTTTCCGGATGCTATGTCTCTTTTCTACCGGGAGACGCAAATAACTTTCAAATTCATCCCGCGCGAGATCGAGAATTTGTTTGTCCTGTTGCCTTTTTTCTATTGGAACTACAGATAATCCTAACCAAGCTGGCCCCATATGAATGTGGATTACCGCATGGCAAAGATCGCATAGGGTCACGAGGTTCTCTAATTCATCAGATCCTCCTTTGCAACGATGATCAATATGATGAACTTCCAACCTTCCGTAGTGAACAGGCAAGACATCCCCACAAATTTGACACTGTTGCTTATCCCTATGTCTCACCCATTTCTTTTGAGTTTTTAAACATGCCATAAGGATTTATCCACACTTCATATTCAAGTGGTTACCCTGGTTCGACCCACACCAACCATCCTTTTCTGAAAATATGTATCCAGGATTTCTTGAGCTACAGGTTGTATTTTGAACAGTGTTTCTCGAAAGAGTGATAGTTTCGGATGCCCGTGCTGCCATTTCTTCTTCCTTGGATCGTGCTATCGATGTGCCAAGCCAGGTAGGTGACAAGGTTCCCAAAAGCGTTTTCAGGGAGGAAGAAGGTCTTTCCACCGAACTCCCTTTCAATGTTCTTATGGATAACGGCGTGGGAGAACCGGATTTTCCTCCCATAGCTCCAGTCGGCCTTTCTATAGTCAAAGTATCGACCAATCAAATAGTCGATATACCCTTTCATAGCGAGGTTCGCGCCAATGGACCCCGGTGGATGAGCAATTCGTGGGGGTTTAACTCCAGAAATCTTGGTGATGCTCTGGGCGATGTCGCCGTGGAATGAAGAGGAAGTGATGTTCACATTGACAGCCGCTTGTCCAGTGTTTCGGCGAACTTGGGAAGTCCAGTAGAGTTCCCTCTTCTTGGTGACGATGTCCGCTTCTGAGAGGATGCCTTTTGTGATGCGTGTGTGGCAGGAACTACAAGCGACGATAAGGTTGCTGAGGTCGTCATTCGATGGGTCACCATCGATATGGTGGAACTCAAACGTGGAGACGTCGCGATCTTGACAAAACGGACACTGGGAGTCCACTTCCTGAAGCAACTGCTTTTGTTTAAGCGCCGATATTGTTTTCCGCGTTCTTGCCACCGATCTCTCAGCCCAATGCCCAAAATGAGCGACCGCTATCAGCCGTCCGCCGGAGTAATTTGTGAAGTTTCCTCGTCTTCACTGTTAAATGGTCGCTGTCCTATTTTTTATCAATAAACCGAATAAGGTGTATAGTGCAACTTCGACCCCAGTCTGTGTAATTGTTAGCTCATAATGACTAAATGACAAGTGCCACGACATCGTTTTT
>VGRU01000035.1 GCA_016875255.1 Deltaproteobacteria bacterium | reverse complement strand
TCCGAAGGTGGGCACCGTCACTTTTGACCTGGAGAGGGCGATCAAAGAGATTAAGGCAGGGAAGGTGGAGTTTAAAGTGGAGAAGGCAGGGGTGGTGCATGTCCCCGTGGGAAAGGTTTCTTTCGGCCTGAATCGTTTGTTGGAAAATATCAAAACCCTTCTGGATATGATTCTCCGCGCCAAACCTCCCACCAGCAAGGGAGTCTATTTGCGAAGCATTGCCCTGTCCACAACGATGGGGCCGGGGATTAAAATCGATCCAAGCCAGATCAGAGGGGCTTTAAAAGCCTAACTCGGCATAGCCGGAACCGAACAGGCTTTGGGAGTGGAATAATTTCGAAACTCGAATATCGAAATCCGAAACAAATTCGAATGTTCAAAATTCAAATTTCTTAAACTTTTTTCGTTTTGAATCCCGCCTTGGCGGGAAAAATTGGTTATTTGATATTGTTTCGAAATTCGGATTTCGTGCTTCGGATTTAAAATCCACTCGATTTAAAAAATTTTGGTGCAATTTTGCACACAATTTCATTGATTAGACACTTAACATGACCTCATCGAGGAGGTGGAATCCGTTGAACCGAAGTGAGAAGAGACAGGCCGTAACCGGTTTTTCAAAGAAGATGGAGGGATTTCAATCCGCGGTCCTGACCCATTACCGCGGCTTGAATGTGGAGCAGATCAACACCCTGAGGCGGCGTTTTAGGGAGGAGAAGATCTCCTATCATGTCGTGAAGAATACGATGATGAAGCTTGCGGCCAAAGGGACGGATCTGGAGAAACTGAACGATTATTTCAAGGGGCCGACAGCGATCGCCATTTCCTATGGCGACCCGGTTTCTCTGGCAAAGATTTTATCGGAGTTTGTTAAAACACAGCCTAAACTTGAGATCAAGATCGGTCTGATTCAGGGGAGGGTGATCCCGCCTGAAGAGATTAAGGCTTTAGCTACAATGCCCTCCCGGGAGATTTTGCTGGCCCAGATCCTTGGAGGAATACAGGTTCCGGCACAGGAACTGGCAGGAGTCCTTCAGGGAAGCCTTCAGCAGGTGGTCGGTGTTGTTAAGGCACGGGCCGATCAACTGGCTGAATCGGAAAGTTGAAAGTCGAACATGGAAGGTAGAGGGTAGAAAGTGGAAGGTAGATGAGGGATTTTTTTATAAACTACTCTCTACTTTCTACGTTCGACACTCTAATTATACAGACAGGAGGATTTTTCAATGGCGGATATTCAAAAAATTGCAGAAGAGATCAGCACTCTCACCTTGCTGGAAGCCAGGGACCTGGTGAAGGTCCTTGAGGAGAAGTTAGGAGTCAAGGCGGCTGCCCCAATGGCCGTGGCGGCTTTTCCGGCAGCCGGAGCAGGCGCGGGAGCGGAAGCAGCTCCCAAAGAAGAAAAGACGGAATTTGATGTGATTCTGACCGGTTTTGGCGACAAGAAGATTCAGGTTATCAAGGTGGTGAGAGAGTTGACCGGATTAGGGCTGAAAGAGGCCAAAGATCTGGTCGAAGGCATTCCGAAACCCGTTAAAGAGGGCGTCACCAAAGAAGAAGCCGCAACGATGAAGAAGAAGTTAGAAGAAGGCGGCGGAACGGTCGAAGTAAAATAAGTCAAAGTGTCATATAGTCTCATAGTCTTATAGTTTTATAGTCATTTGACTAATTGACTATTCGACTGGCGACTATATGACTGGAGTAATGGATTTACGAAAAAGTTTATTGTGGGACATCATTGTCTCTTCCCGGAAGGACAGAGCCGTATAGGTTAAGAAGTCCGAAAGGGAGGGGACTTTTTATTTGAGGAAGGAGTCCATATGGCCAGCATTGTTCCCGTCTATCGCCGGTATCGCAAGAATTTTTCGAAGATCAAGGAAGTTCTGGAAATCTCCAATCTGATCGATGTTCAGAAAAGATCTTACGAAAAATTCCTCCAAGCCGATGTGGATCCTGAAAACCGGGAGCCTGTCGGGCTTCAGGGAGTCTTTAAAACGGTTTTCCCGATCAAAGATTTCTATGAAACCGCCTCCCTCGAATTTGTAAGCTACCGATTCACCGAGCCCAAATATGATATGGAGGAGTGCCTCCTGAGGGGGATGACCTATGCCGCTCCCATCAAAGTGACCGTTCGCCTGGTCGTCTGGGATGTGAATGAGGAGACGAAAGCCAAGAGCATCAAGGCGGTAAAGGAGCAGGAGGTCTATTTCGGTGAAATCCCTTTGATGACGGATAACGGAACTTTTATTATCAACGGGACGGAACGGGTGATCGTGAGCCAGCTCCACCGCTCCCCCGGAGTCTTCTTCGACCAGGATCAGGCCAAACCCCATTCAGGCGGGAAGGTCCTCTACTATGCCCGCATCATTCCCTATCGGGGGTCATGGATCGATTTCGAGTTTGACCAGAAGGATCTCCTCTATGTCCGGATCGACCGGCGACGAAAGATTCCGGTCACCGTTTTCCTCCGGTCACTGAAATATACCGGTCAGGAACTGTTGGACTACTTCTATCGCAAAGAAAAGATTCTCTTCCGGAAGGGAAAGTTTTCCAAAGAGGTGTCAAAAGATGTCCTCGTCGGACAGAAGGCGACCCTCGATATTCTTGATCCGGAGACCCAAAAAGTGATCCTGAAGAAGCACCGGCGGATCACCGAAGAGTCCTATAAGCGGCTGGAGATGACGAAGATCACCGCCATTCCGGTGGAACCGCAGGATCTGCTGGGAAGATACCTTGCGAGGGATGTCGTCGATCCGGAGACCGGCGAGGTGATCGCCGAGTATAATGAAGAAGTGACCGAAAAGTTTCTCGACCAGGTGAAGGAGCGGAAGGTCGAAGGGTTTGAAATCCTCTTCATCGACAACATCAACGTGAGCTCCTCCTTACGGGATACGATGGTCATCGATAAGATCGAGCTGAGCCGGGAGGAGAAAGAGAAATTAAACAGAGACGAACCGGGGAAATCGATCAGGGAGAAGGAAGCTGAACGGGCCCTCATCGATATTTACAAAAGGCTTCGGCCCGGCGATCCGCCCACCATTGAGACAGCGATCAATCTCTTTCACAATCTCTTCTTCAATCAGGAACGATACGATCTTTCCAAAGTGGGTAGGATGAAACTGAACCACAAGATCGGGTTAAAGGGAAATACTCCCAGAATATTGGTCTTCACGGAGAAATGGAAGAAGGAAGCCCTGGACGCCGGAGCGACTTACGCCGGAGGCAAGGAGCTGATCGCCCGGGTTCTGGAAGGTTGGCTCGATTTTGACGAAGCGATCGCCACTCCGGAGATGGTTGATGAGATTCAGCGAGCCGGGAAGATCCTCCATCCGATCGGAATGATGCCGTCCCTGAAGGAAGGGACCCTCACCGAGGATGTCCGGGGACGGATCCGGAAGATTTTTGAAGACGAGAAAACGACGTTGAGGAGACGGGATGTCCTGGAGGTGGTGAGATACCTGATCCGCTTGAAGGACGGCCAGGGTTCGGTGGACGATATCGACCATCTGGGAAACCGTCGCGTGAGAACGGTCGGGGAATTGCTCGAAAATCAGTATCATATCGGACTGGTGAGGATTGAGAGGGCGATCAAAGAACGGATGAGCCTTCAGGACATCGAGACATTGATGCCCCATGACCTGATTAACTCCAAGCCCCTCTCCGCAGTGATCAAAGAGTTTTTCGGTTCGAGTCAGCTCTCTCAGTTCATGGATCAGACCAATCCGCTGTCCGAAATTACTCATAAACGAAGGCTTTCCGCCCTGGGTCCGGGAGGACTCACGCGTGAAAGGGCGGGGTTTGAGGTAAGGGACGTCCATCCCACCCATTACGGACGGATCTGTCCCATTGAAACCCCGGAGGGTCCTAATATCGGCCTGATCACCTCTCTCAGCACTTATGCCCGCGTCAACGATTATGGCTTTATCGAAACGCCTTACCGGGAAGTGGTCAGCGGGAAGGTGACCAACCATATCCGGCACCTCTTTGCCCTTGATGAAGAGGGAGAGATCGATGGACAGAAACCTGCGATTGCGCAGGCCAATGCCCCTCTTGATCGTGAGGGAAGGTTTACTGTTCCCTTTGTCTCCGCCCGACGGGGAGGGGAGTTTGTAATGGTCAGACCGGAAGAGATTCGCTATATGGACGTCTCACCCAAACAATTGGTGAGCGTTGGCACCTCTCTCATTCCCTTCCTGGAGAACGACGATGCCAACCGGGCCCTGATGGGATCGAATATGCAGCGTCAGGCCGTTCCCCTTCTGAAAACCGACGCCCCTTTGATCGGGACCGGAATGGAGGGGATTGTGGCGAGAGACTCCGGAGTCGCCATCGTTTCAAAACGGGATGGGGTCGTTGAAGACGTCGATGCCTCACGAATCGTGATTCGCGCCGATGAAGACGGCCAGAAAGTGAATGATTCAGGAGTGGACATCTACACCCTGATCAAATACAAACGGTCGAACCAGAACACGTGCATTAATCAAAGGCCGATTATCCGTGTGGGCGAGCAGGTTAAAAAAGGAGAAGTGATCGCCGACGGGCCGGCTACGGATATGGGAGAACTGGCTCTTGGCCAGAATGTCCTGGTCGCCTTTATGCCCTGGGGAGGGTTTAATTTTGAGGATTCAATCCTCATCAGCGAGAGGCTGTTGAAGGAAGATACTTATACCTCTATCCACATTGAAGAGCAGGAGTGTATGGCCCGGGATACGAAGTTGGGGAAGGAAGAGATTACCTGCGATATTCCTAATGTGGGGGAGGAAGCCTTAAAAGATCTGGATGAGAGCGGCATTGTCCGGATCGGCGCAGAGGTCAAACCCGGCGATATTCTGGTCGGGAAGGTGACGCCCAAAGGAGAGACCCAGCTCTCTCCGGAGGAGAAACTTCTCAGGGCCATTTTTGGAGAAAAAGCAGGGGATGTGAGGGATACGTCGCTGCGCGTTCCGCATGGGATTGAAGGGATTGTCATCGATGCTAAGGTCTTCTCCCGGAAGGGGCAGGAGAAGGATGAAAGAATGAAAGCCATCGAAGATCTGGAGAGGGCGAGATTGCTCAAGAACCAGGCCGATGAGATCCGTATCATCCAGAACAGCACACGACGGAAGATCGGAAAATACCTGATCGATAAGAAAGCGGCTCATCGGATCGCCGATGAAAAGAAGAACCGCATCTTTTTAGAGGCGAAGGACCGGATCAGAGAAGATCATCTCTTCACCCTTCCTTTTGACCGCCTGAAGGAGATCGATGTGATCGAAGGGAAGAGGGTTCTCCAGGAAGTCCATGAGTTTCTCGATCATGCCGAACTTCAGATCAATGTGGTCAAGGGAGTGTTTTCGGATAAGTTAGCGAAACTGAAAAGAGGAGATGAACTGGCTCCGGGTGTGATCAAGTCGGTTAAGGTCTATGTGGCGATGAAACGCAAATTGTCGGTGGGAGATAAGATGTCCGGCCGCCATGGAAACAAAGGGATCATTTCCCGCGTCCTTCCCGAAGAGGATATGCCATACCTGGAAGACGGAACCCCTGTCGATGTCATTCTTAATCCACTGGGCGTCCCTTCACGAATGAATGTGGGGCAGATCCTGGAGACCCACCTCGGCTGGGCCGCTAAGGGGTTGGGCTGGAGGATCGCTGAATATCTTGAGAAGAGTTATAACCCCAAAATCCTCCGGCGGAGAATTAAAGAAATCTACTCCTCAAAAGAGGTGAATGAATATCTGGAACAGGCGACGGATGAAGAGGTGACGGAGCTGGCCCGGACATTGGGCAAGGGGGTTTACATTTCCGTCCCGGTTTTTGATGGGGCCTCCGAGGAGGAGATCAAGGAACATCTGGATAAGGCAGGGCTTCCAGTGAGCGGCCAGACCATCCTTTACGATGGGAGGACGGGCGATCCCTTTCACCACAAGGTAACCGTGGGCTACATGTATCTGCTTAAGTTGCATCATCTGGTGGACGAGAAGATCCATGCCCGTTCGATCGGACCCTATTCTCTGGTGACCCAGCAGCCGTTGGGAGGAAAGGCTCAATTCGGAGGCCAGCGGTTAGGGGAGATGGAGGTCTGGGCCCTGGAGGCCTATGGCGCAGCCCATTCCCTTCAGGAATTTCTGACGGTGAAATCGGACGATGTGGCCGGAAGAACACGTGTCTACGAAGCCATCGTGAAGGGGGAGCATACGCTGGAATCCGGACTTCCGGAGTCCTTCAATGTTCTGGTAAAGGAACTGCAGAGCCTCTGTCTCGATACGGAATTATTAGAGGAGAAGAGGGAAGAACTTTCATAGAGAGTGGAAAGTAGAAGGTGGAGGGTGGAAAATTCCTTTAACCACTTTCTACTCTCCACTTTCCACCCGCGAACCAAAAGGAGGAATCTCTTGGAAGATTATTTGTCATTCTTCGATAAAGGGAAGAGCCCCATCAGCTATAATGCCATCCGGATCTCCATTGCCTCACCGGAGAAGATCGAGTCATGGTCTCATGGTGAGGTGAAAAAGCCCGAGACGATCAACTACCGGACCTTTAAGCCGGAGAAAGACGGGCTCTTCTGTGCGAAAATCTTCGGCCCCACCAAGGATTATGAATGTAATTGCGGCAAGTACAAACGGATGAAACACCGGGGAATCGTCTGCGAAAAGTGCGGAGTGGAGGTCATCCAGTCGAAAGTGAGAAGGGAGAGGATGGGCCATATCCGGCTGGCCACCCCCGTGGCTCATATCTGGTTTCTCAAGTCCATTCCGAGCAAGATCGGCATTCTTGCGGATATGACCCTGAGAGAGCTGGAGCGGATTCTCTATTTCGAGGCTTATCTCGTGATCGATGGAAAGGGGACTCCGCTGAAGAAGGGAGAGATTCTTTCCGAGGAGCGATACCGGGAAGCAAAAGAGAAATACGGGGAGGATCTCGCCGTCTCCCAGGGAGCGGAGGCGATTCGGGAGCTATTGAAGAACACCAATGTGAAGGAGCTATCGAAGAAACTCCGGACGGAGATGAAAGAGACAGCCTCAGAGGCCAAAAAGAAGCGTCTGGCGAAGAGGCTGAAGATCATCGAATCCTTCCTCGAATCGGGAAACAAACCGGAATGGATGATCCTTGAGGTGGTCCCTGTCATTCCCCCGGATCTTCGCCCTCTCGTCCCTCTCGATGGAGGCCGGTTTGCGACTTCCGACCTCAATGACCTCTATCGAAGAGTGATCAACCGGAACAATCGTCTCAAACGACTCCTCGAATTGAATGCGCCGGAAATCATCATCCGGAACGAGAAGCGGATGCTTCAGGAATCGGTCGATGCCCTCTTCGACAATGGTAAGAGAGGGAAGACCATCCTTGGGGCCAACAAGAAACCCCTCAAATCACTCAGCGATATGCTCAGAGGAAAACAGGGCCGTTTCCGGCAGAACCTTCTGGGGAAGCGGGTCGACTATTCGGGCCGTTCGGTGATTGTGGTCGGCCCTGAATTGAAATTGCATCAGTGCGGTCTTCCCAAGAAGATGGCGCTCGAACTTTTCAAACCCTTTATCTACCATCGCCTTGAAGCCAAGGGTCTGGCCTCAACGATCAAGAGCGCTAAAAAGATGATCGAGAAGGAGAGACCCGAGGTGTGGGATGTCCTGGATGAGGTGATCCGGGAGCATCCTGTGCTCCTGAACCGTGCGCCAACCCTTCACCGTCTGGGAATCCAGGCCTTTGAACCCATCTTAATCGAAGGCAAGGCGATTCAGCTTCATCCCCTGGTGTGCGCTGCATTCAATGCGGATTTCGATGGAGACCAGATGGCGGTCCACGTCCCTCTCTCGGTCGAGGCCCAGTCAGAGGCCCGGATCCTGATGATGTCCACGAATAACATCCTCTCGCCCGCCAGCGGGAAACCGATCATCGTGCCCACACAGGATATTGTCCTCGGCATCTATTATATGACCCGGGAAAGACCCAATGTCAGGGGAGAGGGGAAAGTGTTTTCAAATCCGGATGAGGTCCGCATCGCTTATGATTCGAATGAGGCGGATCTCCATGCCCGGATCAAGGTCCGAATCGATGGGACATCGGTTGAGACGACGGTTGGCCGTATGCTCCTCAGGGAGATCCTTCCTGAAGAGATTCCCTTCGCCTTGGTCAATAAGGTGATGAAGAAGAGCGACATGGCCAATCTCGTTGACTACTGCTACCGGTTATGCGGCGACAAGAAGACCGTGCTGCTCTCCGACCGTTTAAAGAGCCTGGGATACCGTTACGCCACGACCGCCGGGCTTTCCATCTCCGTGGGAGATATGCTCATCCCTTCCAATAAAAAGGATCTTCTGCAAGGGGCTCAGGAAGAGATTGAAAGGGTTCAGGATCAATATACCGAAGGGTTGATCACCGACGGAGAGCGATATAACAAGGTCATCGACATCTGGGCGCAGGTGACAGAGAATATCGCTGATGTGATGCTGAAAGAACTTGGAAGCGAGACCATTGAGGGGAAAGCGGGAGAGAAGAGGATGATCGATAGTTTCAACCCCATCTATATGATGGCGGACTCCGGAGCCAGGGGAAGCGCCCAGCAGGTAAGGCAGTTAGCCGGGATGCGCGGGCTGATGGCGAAACCCTCCGGTGAGATCATTGAGACTCCGATCACGGCCAACTTCCGTGAAGGCCTGACGGTCCTCCAGTACTTCATCTCGACCCACGGCGCGCGAAAGGGTCTGGCCGATACGGCTTTGAAGACAGCCAACGCAGGATACCTGACCCGGCGGCTGGTCGATGTGGCACAAGATGTGGTGATTAGCGAAAATGACTGCGGGACGCTGGACGGCATTGAAGTTGAATCCCTTATGGAAGGAGGAGAGATCATCGAATCGATGAGGGAACGTATTTTAGGCAGGGTGGCCCTGGAGGATGTCCGCGATCCCTTTACCGATGAGGTGATCGTCAAAGGAAATGAAGAGATTGATGAGGCCCTCTCCGAGCGCATTGAGGATTCTGGAATTGATCGAGTCAAAATCCGATCCGTGCTCACCTGTAAATCGAGGCGGGGGGTGTGCGCCCTCTGTTATGGAAGAGATCTGGCCAGGGGAAGACTGGTCAATATGGGAGAAGCGATCGGGATCATCGCGGCCCAGTCCATCGGAGAGCCCGGCACGCAGTTGACCATGCGGACCTTTCATATCGGAGGAGCGGCCAGCCGCCGGGCTGAGCAAACAACGCTCGAGAGCCGGATTGAGGGAAAGATTAAATTTATCAACCTCAAAACGGTCAAGAACCGTGAGGGGCATCTGATCGTGATGAACCGGAACGGCGAAATTTCCGTTCTTGATGAGAACGGAAGAGAGCGACGGCGTTACTCCGTCATCTATGGAGCCAAATTGAGGGTGAAGGATGGGCAAAAGGTGAAGGAAGGGGAGATGCTGGCGGAATGGGATCCCTACTCCATTCCTGTCCTCACGGAAGTTTCGGGCCGGGTCAAATTCGGAGATATCATCGAAGGGACGACGATGCAGGAACAGGTCGATGAGTTTACCGGCCTTTCGAGAAAGGTGATCATCGAATCGAAAGACCCGGATGTTCGGCCAAGGATTTCGATCAAGGATGAGAAAGGCAAAACGATGAACCTTCCGGGATCGACCTCCCAGGCCCGGTATCTTCTTCCCGTTGGAGCGAATATCTTTGCTTCAGAAGGGGATATGGTGGAGGCAGGTGATGTGATCGTCAAAATACCGAGGGAGACCACGAAGACAAAGGACATCACCGGAGGGCTTCCCAGGGTCGCCGAGCTTTTCGAGGCTCGAAAGCCGAAAGAGTTCGCTCTGATCAGCGATATCGACGGGGCAGTTGAGTTTGGCAAGGATCTGAAAGGGAAGAGAAAGGTGATCATCCGGCCCGAAGTGGGCGAATTGAAGGAGTACATGATTCCGAGGGGAAAACATGTAAGCGTTCATGAAGGAGATCAGGTCAAAGCCGGGGAGGCCTTGATGGATGGCCCGGCCAATCCACACGACATCCTGAGGGTGCGGGGTGACAAGGCCCTGGCCCGATACCTGGTCGACGAGATCCAGGAGGTTTATAAACTCCAGGGAGTGAAGATTAACGACAAACATATTGAGGTGATCGTCCGCCAGATGCTCAAGAGGGTGAGGGTCAAAGAGGTAGGTGATACGCATTTCCTGGTGGACGATCAGGTGGAAAAGTTGACCTTTGAGGAGGAGAATGAACGGGCGCTCAGAGAGGGCGGCAAACCGGCGGTTGCAGAGCCTCTCTTCCTGGGCATTACCAAGGCCTCCCTCATCACGGACAGTTTTATTTCTGCGGCCTCCTTCCAGGAGACGACCAAGGTTCTGACTCAGGCCGCCGTCGCAGGGAAGGTCGATCCTTTGAAAGGGTTGAAAGAGAATGTGATTATGGGCCGCCTCATTCCGGCCGGAACCGGCCTTGCCAAATACAAGAGACGGGATCTCTGGGTGGAAGGGTATACCGGCGAGGAGGCGATGGCGGAGGGTTCGGGAGAAACCTCAGCATAAAATCCTGTATAAATTTAAAAACAATAAAGGCCCATTCTTGCAGTCCGGGGAATGGGCCTTTTCTTTTGTGTACCCGGCACGATTGAAATGTCTTATTCTGAGGGGAGTCACCGACATACCCAAAAGGCAGGGGACATTGAAACAGGGTGAAGATTACAAGAAAAATACCCCCATCATCATGAGGGATTTACTTTCCATACTCAGCCAAATAACCTTCCGATGAACCAAAAACTTAACTTGTTGAATGTTGAGATCTGACCCTTCTGCCTTTGGTGACAATAGGTGGAGATAGGGGTTAGCGAAAAATCATTTCATTCAAGGTCGTAGTGGAGTTTTAGGCCTCGATTGACCTCGATCATCATTTTCTCTGGAAGGAGGCCCAATTTTTTTATGAGCCGGACCTTATCAACGGCTCGGGTTTGGTTGACCATGATTTTGGATCGGGTTTTTAATCCGCCCATGCCAGTAGGGATCTCCACCTCGAAGGAGTAGACCTTGGTCACGCTTGAAGTGATGGGTGAAATAGAGACGATCGGAGAGTAAACATTGTTGATATCGTTTGATACCACAACAGCAGGTCGGATCTTTCTGGCTTCGGCCCCAAGCGTTGGGTCGAAGTTGACCAGGAAAATTTCCCCTCGCTTAATCGAGACCATCGGATGTCACTCCTTCAAGCTCCTGGTTGATTCGCCTCATTTCTTCTGCCGCTTCCTGATATTCAGCCGCGAGTTTCCTTTCCTTTTTCTCTTTAAGAAAATGTTTCACTGCTTCAGTGATAAATCGACTCCTTTTCCGAGGCTCGATTTCAGAAAGTTCTGTGTAAACTTCCTGAGGGATGCTGATATTGATACGAGTAGAGCCCATTGTGTCCTCCAAGTGTGTATTTCTATTACATCATAATTTATGACATTTAAAATGTCAATATTTGTAATACATTAGCTCTTTGAAATGGAATTACCCACCGGCAGAGAATGCTTTACTGCCTATCGGCAGACTGTCAACGTCTTAGGAATGCAGCCCTTTTGTCAATATCATTCGTGACAGGGTCAATAAATAGGCTTGGGGAGGTGAGAAGAGTATGTTGAGAATGGGGGTGGAAAGCTATAAAAATCTTTTAAATCTATTTTCAACTTTCCACCCTCAACCTTCAAGATTTTACTTGATGGTTTCCAGTTTTTTCTTCGCGATGTTCGCCTGTTCGGTCTGGGGGAACCGGTCGGCGACCCGTTTCAGAAGGTTTCTGGCATTTGTTTTATCACCCAATTCCAGAAAGGCCAGGCCCTGTTTGAGCAGGGCTGAAGAGACCTTGTCTCCCTCTGGATATTTGACGATCACCTTTTCATATTCGAGAATGGCCTTCTCAAAATCTTTTTTCAGAAAGTAGGTTTCCCCGATCCAGAACTGGGCATTATCAGAGAGTTCCATATTGGGATAGGTTTTGAGGAATGCCTCGAATTTTCTCCGGCCTCCGTCCAGGTCTCCCTTCTGGAAGGTCTCGTAAGCGTCCTTGTAGAGATTCCCTGCTGTCGTGGAGGGCGCCTTCGGCTCGGCCGGAGGCTCTTTCGGCGGGATCGCTTTCTCCATCTCCGTCAGCTTCGCAGTCAATTTTGCGTCCAGGCCTTTGAGACGATCCTCCATCCCCTTTAGCCGTTCATCGTAAAATCGATTTCTCTCTTCGAAAGACCGATTCCTCTCCTCGATGGAACGGTTTCGCTCCTCAAAGGTTTTCCCTTTTTCTTCCAGAATTCTTAACCGGACTTCGACATCTTCCTTCACCCGTGCGACCTCTTTGGAAGGCGTTTTGAGGAACTGCTTATACTCCTCCACGCCCGTGGAGAGGGTCCGCATCTCAGATTGAAGGGTTTCGAGGCGAAGGAAGAGGTCAGCCTTAGTCTTCTGGTTTTCTGCCTGCAGGGAGGAGTGATTCGTTTCGGTCTCCTTTTTAAAGGCGGTCAATTCCGTTCGAATCATTTCGATCTCTTTTTTGATCGATTCCTTCTCTTTTTGGATCTGGCTTAGTTGTAAATCGAGCCTCTGGATATCCTTGTCAAGAACCTGGACATCGCCCGTGGTAGCGCACCCGTAAAGGGACAGCACCACCCCAAGGATGATTCCCCATCTCTTACCGTCACCCTTTTTCATATTGGTTCTCCCGTTAAGGATCTTCTTATTTGGCAGTGATTAAAAAATGAGCCCTCCGGTTCTTGGCCCACGCTTCTTCATTGTGAGCGGGATCAAAAGGCTTCTCTTCACCGTAACTGATCGTGGAGACACGGTCCGCTGCAATTCCGAGAGATGTAAGATATTTCTTGGTGCTATTTGCCCTTCTCTCCCCGAGGGCAAGGTTATATTCATTGGTTCCTCTCTCATCGCAGTGGCCTTCGATCTGAATCTTCACATTGGGAAATTTCTTTAAGAGAGCGGAGTTCCCTTTCAAGATTTCTGCATCGGCAGGCCGGATATCGTATTTGTCAAAATCGAAGAAAATGGGTTTGAGCAGACCGCTTTCAAAGACCTCCCCCTCGATTCCGGGCGTCCTCTTGGCCACGAGACTTCTTTCAAATTCCCTTTTCGCCTGCTCTTCTTTTTCTTTTAATCTCGCCGCTTCCCTCTCCTTCACTTCTTTTTCCTTGGCTTCCTTTTCCTTCTCTTTGGCGATCCGTTCCGCTTCGATTTTTGCCGCCTCTGCCTTGGCCGAGGGCTCATCCTTCACGACCGTCTTCTTGGGGCAGCCCATCAGGATCAGGCCGATGCAGAGGATGAAAATGATTGAAACGACATAGCTTTTTCTCTTCATGGTAAACCTCCTCTATGTATAATTTTTTAAAATGACGAACTATTCAAAGCGTTTGGACCATGCCGGGCTTGATTCACCTCCTTTCGATGTCGTGAGAGGCCTCTGATTGAATCCATTGGCGTTCATGATATAAATCCTCGATCCTCCACCCAGTCGAGTCGAACTAAAGGCAATGTAACGGCCGTCCGGCGACCAACAGGGGCTTTCATTGTTACTGCCATTGGGGGTTAATTTTTTTAGCCCGGATCCGTCGGCTCCAATGGTGAAAATATGAAATTGGCCTCCTGCCCTTCCGCAGAAAGCGATCCGGTCCCTTTTGGGAGACCAGGAAGGGCTGGTATTGTAGTTTCCCTCATAGGTGAGGCGGCGGACATTGGCACCATCCAATGACATGATATA
Organism: Deltaproteobacteria bacterium; assembly: GCA_016875255.1. The sequence goes on along the minus strand of VGRU01000035.1, from coordinate 9,174 downwards.
AATCTGGGGCGAGCCCGAACGGTCCGAGGAGAAAACAATCTGCTGGCCGTCAGGAGACCATCTCGGCGTGGATTCATTCCCATGGCCACTGGTGAGCCTCCTCGGATTCCCGCCATTGGCGTCAAGGAGATAGATGTCCGATTTTCCCTCCTTTCCCATCATCAGGGCGATCTGTTTTCCGTCAGGCGACCAGGAGGGAGAGACGTTCAGGCCGGGATGGGAGGAGAACCGCTGAAGATTCTTGCCGTTTAAATCGATCCGGTAGAGATCCGGATTCCTCTTGAGGTAGGAGGTGAAAGCGATCTTCTGGTTATCAGGCGTCCAGACCGGAGAAACATTGATAGACTGGTTCTGGGTCAGGGGTCTCACATTGGCGCCATCAAAGTCTGCGATAAAGATCTCTCTACTTTCTCCCTGTCGGATCACATAGGCCATTTTCGTATTGTGAACCCCCATCTCGCCCGTGAGGTGGAAGATGACTTCATCCGCAATGCGGTGAACCATATTTCGAAAGTTCTGGAGATGCCCATCGTATTGTTTTCCCACGAGGTGTTTTTGCTCCACCAGATCGACAAGATGAAATTTCAATCTTAGATTGAGGCCATCCCCCTCAAGGGTTGCCTCTCCTGCGAGGAGGATCTCTCCGCCTGAAGAGGCCCATTCCTGAATGGAGAGCATGCCGGGGATGCCTTCCTTCTCTTTGAGATAGATCGGGAGAAGCGAATGATCGATCACTTTGAAGAACCCTGAGAGAGCAAGGTCATTGACCAGGACCTCATAGATCTTGGCTGTGAGGGCTGGGGGCGTTTTATCAACTGATTTCCACTTCGGAAGGATGATGGGAATCTGGACAAAGGTGGGAGCATTGATGTCGAGATAGACCCTTGCCTCGACCGATGGGATGAAAAAGAAAACGAGAATAAGAATATAGAGGAAATATTTAACCATTTTTCAATCCGGGGTAAAACGGATTCCGATCTCCAGGCTCTCCTGGTTCAACTCTTTTGGAATGGGAGGCAAAGGCTCCGCCTTGATAATAGCGCGCATGGCCATCTGGTCATAGAGCGCATTGCCCGATTTTTTTTCGAACCATGATTTTTGAACTTTTCCATTCACTTCTATTATTATTACAATAATGGTCTCCAAGTCAACCCTTTCTTTAAGAAGGTGCTCTGGAATGGTCCACGAGGCTTTGATCTTTGCCCATATCAGGCTGTAGTATTCGTTCAGTTTTGACTGTTGTGCCGACACAGAGAAAGGGGTTGGCGATGGGGCAGTGGGAGAGGGTACAGGAGAAATGACCGGGGAAGGGGAGGGAGACGGCGTCGGCGTCGGCGTCACCTCCCGTTTAGAAACTCGCTTATGTATCTCATCGAGGGCAGCCTTTCTCCGAATTTCCTCGATGGCATCGTGAAGGCGATCGATGGACTCTTTATCTCTCTCCTTCTTTTTTACCTTTTCGACAATGTCATCCTTTTTCGGTTTTTGAATGGGTTTTATCTTTTCAACGGGTTTAATCTTCTCTTCCTTAGGAACGGGTGGGGCAGCGGGGGGGGGAATTTCAGGCACAGGTATGGAAACGGGCATGAGGGTCACCGTATAGGCTGCGGGGCGGACCTTCATAAGGGTAGGCCAGGGATTGAGGCTGAGCAAAAGAACAAAAACAGAATGGAGCAACAGGGAAATCCCCAGGGTGATTAGCCAGCTCATCTGAATATCCTACTCGCTCCTGCTCTTTCTGAGAAACCGGAGAAATGCCATTCCAATGGGAGAGAGCGTCCTCCCGCGATATGAGACGATATAGATCGGTCGCAAGATAGAATCCATTCCCTCGACATTAATTCTTGAGAGAAGTCTCCGGTTCAATTCTTCTTCTGCGGCTCTTTTTGAAATGAAGGCCAGGCCCAATCCTGCCTTCACCCCCTCCCTTAATGAAGAGGTGCTTCCCATTTCCATCGCCACATGAAATTGTTTCAGGCTCTTTCCTCTCTTCCTCAGCATTTTTTCGACTGCCATCTGAGTTCCCGAGCCCTCCTCCCGGATGATCCAGGGTTCTCCCAGCAGGTCCTCCATCTCCACCCTCTTCTTTCGGCCAAGGGGATGATCGAATGGGCTTACGACGATGATTTCGTCCTCCGTATGTTTTTCATAATGAAGGGAAGGGTGGTCTACTTTCGCACCGGTTAAGCCGAATTCAATGACTCCTTCCAGCACATATTGAACGATCTCCCTGGTATCGGCGATCCTGAGAGAGATGGCCAGATGGGGATGCTCTTTTTTAAAATCGCCCATCGGTTTGGGCAGGAGATATTCTCCTGGGATGGTGCTTGCCCCCAGAGAGAGCTCCCCCCGGATTCCCTGAGAAAATTCACTGAGGGCATTGATCAATTCCTTGCGGGAGGCGAGGATTTTAAGGGCATGCCGGTGGAAGATTTCTCCTGCCTTTGTCAAACGGACTTCCCTTCCGGTTCGGTCGAAGAGACGGATCGACAGGGATTTTTCCAGGGTGAGGATATGACCGCTTACCGTGGGCTGAGTAAGGAAGAGGTCTTCCGCCGCCTTTGAAAAACTTTTTAAACCGGCAACTCGACAGAATGTCTCAAGATGCCGAAAATCGATGGGTAGCTCTCTCTCTTCCACTTCAGGCAGAATATTAAATCTCTTTAAAAGCAAATGCAAGCAGAAATTTATTTTCCATAAATAGAATCCAATAGTTCCAATGCTCTCGGTCTATTGGTTCCTGTTTTCGCCTGCTGCCTGTTGATGAACTCGTAAAAACTCGAAAAACAAAGAAAAAGTCATGCTGAACTTGTTTCAGCATCTCATAAATTCAATGAGTTACGAGACCCTGAACCAAGTTCAGGGCGACAGAGTGGTATTTTTACGAACCCATCACTATTAGACAACCGAACTTTAAAAAAGTTCATGAGATATTCAAAGACAGAGGCTCAGGCAATAAAAAAACGGCTTGGAAGTTTTTCCAAGCCGTTTTTTAACCCGGTATATTTTCAGGTTTTTAATACATATCACCCATTCCGCCCATCCCCCCCATTCCACCGCCCGGAGGCATCTGGGGATAAGGGGCTTTCTTCTCTGGCTTATCGGCCACAATGGCTTCTGTGGTGATCATCAACGATGCGACGGAAGCCGCATTTTGAAGGGCCAACCTGACCACTTTGGTAGGATCGATGATTCCTGCCTTGATCATATCCGTATACTCATCCTGTGCAGCATCGAATCCAAAAGATCCCTTTTCGTTCCTCACTTTCTCTGTGACCACAGATCCTTCCTGGCCCGCATTATTGGCGATCTGGCGAATCGGTTCTTCCAAGGCTCTTTTCACAAGATCGACTCCGATCTTCTTGTCTCCTTCTAATTTCATTTTATCCAGTGCGGAAAGGCAGCGAAGGTATGCGACGCCGCCTCCAGGCACGATCCCTTCCTCTACGGCGGCACGGGTTGCATTGAGGGCGTCTTCGACGCGGGCCTTCTTCTCCTTCATTTCTGTCTCTGTGGCGGCTCCCACATTGATCACTGCCACCCCTCCGATGATCTTGGCCAGCCGCTCCTGAAGTTTCTCCCGATCATAATCGGAGGTCGTCTCTTCAATCTGAGCGCGGATCTGTTTCACCCTGGCCTCGATATCATCCTGATCACCAGCCCCATCGACGATCGTCGTATTGTCTTTGTCGATGACAATCCGCTTGGCCTGCCCCAGATCGTTCAGTTTAATATTTTCCAGTTTGATCCCCAGGTCTTCGGAAATGACCTTTCCTCCGGTGAGGACGGCAATGTCTTCAAGCATTGACTTTCTCCGGTCGCCGAACCCAGGGGCTTTCACGGCGCAGCATTTAAGAGTTCCGCGAAGTTTGTTGACCACGAGCGTGGCCAGGGCCTCTCCTTCCACATCCTCGGCAAGGATTAAAAGGGGTTTCCCCATCTTGGCAATCTGTTCCAGGATGGGAAGCATATCTTTCATGTTGGAGATCTTCTTCTCATTGAGAAGGATGTAAACGTTTTCAAGGACCGCTTCCATCTTCTCAGGATCGGTGACGAAGTAGGGCGAGAGGTAGCCGCGGTCGAACTGCATCCCCTCTACCACATCGAGCGTCGTCTCCATTCCCTTGGCTTCCTCTACTGTGATCACACCTTCTTTGCCCACTTTGTTCATTGCCTCGGCAATGATGTTTCCAATGGTTTCATCGTTATTGGCGGAGATTTTCCCGACTTGAGAAATCTCTTTCTGATCCTTCGTCGGCTTGCTCAATTTCTTCAACTCTTTAATAACTTCCTCGACAGCCAGATCGATCCCGCGTTTCACATCCATTGGATTGGCGCCTGCCGCAACCACCTTCGACCCTTCACGATAAATGGCCTGGGCCAGAACCGTGGCGGTCGTTGTCCCGTCTCCTGCCGTGTCCGAGGTCTTGCTGGCGACCTCCTTCACCATCTGGGCTCCCATATTTTCAAATTTATCTTCCAGATCAATCTCTTTTGCTACGGTGACACCGTCTTTTGTTACGATCGGAGATCCAAAGGACTTCTCCAAAATGACATTCCTGCCCTTTGGCCCCAACGTCACTTTGACCGCATCCGCTAAGATATTTACTCCCCGTAATATTGAATTACGGGCTTCCTGACTAAATCTCAGTTCCTTTGCCATTGTCACTATCCTCCATTTCTTTCTTAAAATTGAGTTTCACGATTATTTTCCTTCGATGATTCCAAGGATATCTTCTTCTCTCATAATGAGATGCTCTTCCCCTTCGATCTTCACCTCGGTGCCTGAGTACTTGCCGAAGAGGATCCTGTCGCCCGCCTTCACATCGAGGGGAATGACCTTTCCATCCTCTGTGACTTTGCCTTTTCCGACGGCGATCACTTTTCCTTCCTGGGGTTTCTCCTTTGCCGAATCGGGGATAATGATCCCACCCTTTGTCTTCTCTTCTTCTTCAAGTCTTTTAACAATTACTCTGTCCTGCAATGGCCTGATTTTCATCTCTTACTTCTCCTTTCTCGAAAATTCTGGAAATAGATAATATTGAAATTGAAGGGAAACTTAACATCATCAATTCTAATCACCACCTCCTTAAAAGTCTTTAGAAATTAAATGGTTAGCAGCTCATCCTCCCCTTAAGGCAAGGGATATTCGGAAATCCGGTAAACATCGATTCTTTCAATAGTTAATCATCGGAAGGCCTATTGTCAAGACGGATCATATAAATTTTTTCCTTTTTAGCCTGGATTTTTTGAAGATTTAAGCGGTGAATATTGAAAATTTCAGAATGATTGGACATAATTCAAGAATCCTTGTGGAGAAAGGCGAGAAGATGAAGCGATTTTTCCTGTTTTCCCTCTTAACTTTTTATTTTTTATCTCTTACCTTTTCAGCCCCCTGTTTGGCCGGGCCATTAAAGAAGCCCCTTTCGTTTCAGCATCTGACACAGAAAGAAGGGCTATCGAGCAATATGGTGTTTGCCATTGGTGTTCAGGGGGAAGAGGTTTGGTTCGGGACCTATGAAGGCGGGACCACCCTCTTTGACAAAGCCAAAAAGGTTTATAAACATTACACAACAAAAGGCGACCCTATCATCAAAGTGGACGATGGAGAAAGCATCCGATGGAAGAATCATCTTGCTTATAATCATGTGTCCGTGATTACTCTGGATACGGACCGGATCTGGTTCGGAACTTATTTCTATGGGTTTGGAGGCGGAGGGATATCCTACTACCATCCCCAGAAAAATCCCCAGTGGAAAACATTGAACACCAATGACGGTCGCGCCAAGAAGGTAAATGCAATCGGTGTGGATGGGGAACTTCTCTGGGTGGGTTCGGAAAAGGGCCTCTCCCTTCTCGATAAAAAGACCGAAGGGTGGAAACAATTCTATTCGACACGGGATGGCCTTTCAGGAAATTTTGTCAACTCCATTCTGGTTGAGCCTGAATTCATCTGGATGGCAACGAGCGGCGGGATCAGCCGGCTTCAGAAATCAAAGAGGATCTGGAAAAACTACTCGGATAAAGAGGGGTTGACAGAGATCGAGATTAAAGCCCTGGCGAAGGTTGGGCAGCGGATCTGGGCAGGCGGGATCGGAGGCAGTCTCTTTGAATATGACTCTGCTTCAGACCGATGGAAGAGGCTGGAACCCACGGACGCCTTGAAAAATGGAGGAATTCAGTCCATTGCAGTGACCAGGGAGAAGGTCATCGTTTGCAGGGATAACGGAGTGAGTTTCTACGATCTTCCGACAAAGCAATGGGAGTCTCTAACAGCGGCTGATGGGCTTTTGAGCAACAACGTCTTCTATGCGGCAGAGGATAAAAACAGCATCTGGTTCGGAACGGATAAAGGAGCCTCAAGGCTGATGCTATCACCCTGAGACTATACAATCAGATTAATGAAAAAGTTTTCAGAATTTGAGTCGATGAAAAATCCGAAATTCGAATATCGAAGCACGAAACAAATTCAAATTTTCAAAATTTAAATGTTTAAAATTTTGATTTGTTTGGAACATTTGGAATTAAGTCATTTGGGATTGTTTCGAATTGATCCCTTTGGGAAGCTTCGCCCGGATTTCGTGCTTCGGATTTAAGAAGGAAAAAGGAGGCATCATGGATCATTCCCCAAAGCAGAAATTGACCCGAAGACAATTCATCAAGGGAGTGGCGGCTGTGATCGCAGCCCCTTTGATCATGGAGACGCTCCCTTTTTATGGAACCCTGGCTCACGGATCGAGTGAGGCCGATCTGGTCATCGCTAAGAGCGGGTCTCCTTCACAACTCCTTCAGGCGGCCATGACTCCTCTGGGAGGGATGGGGCGGTTTGTGAAGAAAGGGCAGAGGGTGGTGATCAAGGCGAACATAGCCTGGGCCAGAACCCCGGAGCAGGCGTGTACCAATAACCCGGAGCTTCTCTCTGCACTGATCAAGATGTGCTACGAGGCGGGGGCAAAACGGGTAGCGGTGTGGGACCATACCTGTGATAATTATCAATTCTGTTTTTCAAGATCGGGGCTAAAAGAGGCAGGGCAGAAGGCAGGGGCCGATGTCCTCTCCGGCCACGGCAGGAATGTCTACAAGAAAGTTGATATACCCAAGGGCAAGAAACTGAAAACAGCGGAAGTTTTAAGAGATGTGCTGGAAACGGATGTCTTCATCAATTTTCCCATCCCGAAACAGCACTTTGCGACAGAACTCACACTCGGGATGAAGAACCTGATCGGAATTGTTTGGGATATGGAGTTGCTCCACAAGATAGACCTTCACCAATGCATTGCAGATATCAATACGCTCCGGAAACCGGATCTCACCGTTGTCGATGCCATCCGGATTCTTACCACGAATGGCCCAAAGGGGCCTGGGAAGACGGAAGATCCCGTAGAAGTGATCGCATCCACGGATATTGTGGCAGTGGATGCCTACTCCGCCTCGCTGTTTAAACACCCTAAGATCGGGAAACCTTTCAGGCCAGAGGAGGTGAAATTTGTTAAACTGGCTTCTGATTTGGGATTGGGCGAAATCGATCTCGCAAAAGTTCGAATCAAGAAAGTCAGCGCGACATGACAAAGATCATCTCTTACCTGAGGAGGACGGTTCAGGCCCTCTCCTTTCTCTTTCTTCTTTATCTGGTCATAAAGACCGCTTTTCCGATGGAGATAAAGATTCCGGTCGATCTCTATCTCCGGCTCGACCCCTTCATCGCCATCATTTCAACACTAACACATAAAGGCCTGATTGAGAGGATGCTTCCTGCCTTCGGGGTGCTTCTTCTCGTGGTGATCCTTGGTAACTTCTTCTGTGGATGGTTCTGCCCCATGGGAGCGGTCATCGACTTTTTCGATCGGTTTCTCTTCCGGGAAAAGAAGCGAGCAAAAGCGTTCGAGGATCAACCGCTCCGAAGGTTCCGCTACGGGGTGTTTATCTTCTCTATCATTGCTGGTCTCATGGCGTTTCAGGTGATGTATCTTCTCGATCCGATCAGTTTACTTACGAGGACCCTGATTATCTCTTTTTATCCACCTGCGATCTATATCTTTAATCATCTTCTCCCCCAGGCTCAGAGCCTTCTTCCGAAGAATCCCTTCTTCATATCGAGCATTCCTCTGCCTGTCTTTAAGGTCAATCTCTTCATCTTCGTCTTTTTCATCGGCATCTTAGCCCTTGGGGTGATCCGAAAGAGGTTCTGGTGCCGCTACCTCTGCCCCTTGGGAACTCTTTTTTCGATCACGTCCCGGCTTCGGATTCTCAAACGATCCGTCACCAATGATTGCACGGACTGTCAGAAGTGCGTGAAAGAATGCCCTGTGGGAGCCATCCCTGAGGAGGCTCCACAGGACTACCGCCAGCAGGACTGTGTCTCCTGTTTCAAATGTCTCGAATGTCCGCCCGGGGCTGTCTCCTTTCATTTCAATAGGCCCCGTTGGAAGACCGTGGATGGAGTGAACCTCTCAAGAAGGTATGTCCTGGGATCGTTTGCATTTGGCTGCGTTTCCGCGCTGATGATCAAGACCAATCCGCTCCAGTCGGAGAGCGGTTTGAAGAATAACCGGCTGGTCCGTCCTCCGGGATCTTTACCGGAAGAAGAGTTTGTCGCTGTCTGCACGGGTTGCGGAGAGTGCCTGAAGGTCTGTCCCAACAATGCCCTTCAATCGACATTTTTGGAAGCGGGTCTGGCAGGTCTCTATACGCCCAGGCTGGTTTCTCGCATCGGATATTGTGAGGAGTTTTGCAATTTTTGCGGAAAGGTCTGTCCAACCGAGGCCATTCGACCCCTCTCTATTGAAGAGAAACGCCTCATTCAGATCGGGGTGGCCCATATTGACAAGACCCGGTGTATTGCCTATGACACGGATAAAATCTGCCTCGTCTGTAATGAGCAGTGTTCCTATCACGCCATTGTAGGCGATGATAAGAAACGGCCCATCGTGAAAGAGGAGAAATGCACGGGCTGCGGCATCTGCGAAAACAAATGCCCGGTCGACGGAGAATCCGCCATCATCGTCTATGCCTCAGGTGTCCAGAAGAAACTGAAACCTGAAAACTTCAACAACAAAGGCTGAGAGAAAGAGCCCCGGAGTTGATGTGAAGAGATGCCCCTGGCGGACAACCAATGAAATCTATCTGAGGTACCATGATGAGGAGTGGGGGACTCCGGTCCATGATGAGAAGAAG
>VGRU01000034.1 GCA_016875255.1 Deltaproteobacteria bacterium | reverse complement strand
AAATTCCGTCATTCCGCACTTGATGCGGAATCCAGTCCGGTCTTCTGGATTCCGGCTTCCGCCGGAATGACGAACTCGCCGCAAGCGGCGGGGAATACAACCCTAAGGGATTTAACACGCCCACGCACGGCTGGCCCAAACGGGAACGGGAAAGGTTTGCAGTAAAAAACTTCTTGGACATTGATAAGTTGGGAAGGAAGTCAAATTTTTTATAAGAAAAGGAGGGACAGACCATGGCAAAGGCGAAAAAAGTTAAGGAGATCAGTTTTGAGATGGCCAATAAGGTCGGGTTGCTCGCGAAGGTGACCGCAGCCATTGCTGGAGTAAAGGTGAATGTCAATGCCATATGCGCCTACGGGATGGAAGGGACCGCCTATTTCATGCTGACGACGAACAGCAACGCAAAGGTGAAGAAAGCCCTTGCTCCCTTCGGCGTGGCGATTGAGGAAAGGGATGTGGTCGAAGTGGAGGTGTCGGACAAACCAGGAGAATTGCAGAAGGTTGTAAAGAAGATTGCCGATGCGGGTATTGACATTGAATATATGTATGCGACTGCCGGCTCAGGCAAAAAAGAGACCTGCATTTTTCTGACTTCCGATAATGCGAAGGCGATCAAAGCCATCAATAAATAGATAGAAATGTATTTATTAACAGTCTCAGAATAGAATTGACATAAGCATTGGAAAATCTCCCCTCCCCCCTCCCGTGGTCGGGTCTATTCGACTTTGCCAAAGAGGGAGAATTCCTCCCTTAGGCAAAGGGAGGTCAGGAGGGATTTTACAAATTGATGTCGTTACTATTTTGAGATCATTAATATGTCTATCAATGAAGGGAGCATAAAGATGATCAGTGTGATTGCGTCCATCCGTGTGAAAGCGGGGAAGGTTCCCGAGTTTCTTGAAATCTTTAAGGCCAATGTTCCCAAGGTCAGGGAAGAAAAGGGTTGTATCGAATATTTTCCGGCGGTCGATGTTGATTCCGGCCTGCCACCGCAGAGCCTGAATGAAAATGTCGTCACCATTATCGAGAAGTGGGAGAGTCTGGAGGCCCTCCGTGATCATCTCACTGCGCCTCATATGCTGGCCTACAAGGGGAAGGTCAAGGACATCGTCGAGGATCTCTCCCTCAAAGTCCTACAGGAAGCCTGAATTGAAGGGTATGTTCTTTGTTATCATTTCGGCGATCGCTTTCGGGGCCATTGCGATTTTTGCAAAAACGGCTTACAGCGCAGGGTCAGATCCGATCAGCGTGCTCTTCTTCCGGTTTTCAATCGCCTCCCTCGTCATGATCCCGCTCATGATATCCCGAAACATCCCGTTCCCTCGAGGACGAACCCTCATCGGCCTGAGTTTGATGGGAGGCATCGGGTATGTTGGCATGTCATTCTGTTTTTTTACAGCATTGACCATGGCCTCCGCCGGTCTGGTGGCCATTCTGCTCTATCTCTATCCAGCGATTGTCACCATCCTCTCAGCCATTCTCTTCAAAGAGAGCATCAAAGGCCTAAAAATTCTTGCGCTTATTCTCGCATTAGCCGGGACCATTCTCACGATTGGACTGAGCGGAGGAGGCCGGCCGCTTGGCATTGCATTGGCCATGACCGCCCCTTTTATCTACTCTGCTTATATCCTGGCGGGAAGCAAGTTGACGAAACAGGCAGGCGTTCTGTGGACCTCGACAGTGGTCATCCTTTCTGCAAGCGTTGTCTTTGGCCTTCTGGTCCTCATCGAAGGACTAACCCTTCCCCGGACATTGACCGGATGGGGAAGCGTTCTGGCCATTGCCCTTGTCTCAACGGTTATTGCCGTCAATACTTTTTTTGCAGGCCTTGAACGGGTAGGACCCACGAATGCTTCGATCCTCTCGACCTTTGAACCCGCCACGACAGTGATTCTTGCTTTTCTCTTTCTTGGGGAAGAGATCGGACCAACCCGGATCATTGGTGGTGCCCTTATCCTGATCGCGGTCATCCTGCTAGCGAAAAGTGAATTTAAGGTGGATAATTAATCGGGGCTCCTATGGCTAGGTTAGATAAGGTTTTAAAGTTGGGCGATCCAAAGCTTTATAAAATTTCAGCACCCGTCAACAAGACAGATCTGGATAGCCTAAAGCCTGTGATTGATGATTTGCATCATACTCTAATGGAGTTCAAAGCCAAATATCATGCAGGCCGGGCCATTGCAGCCCCCCAGCTGGGTGTGATGAAACGACTGATCTACATGTATATCACCGAACCTGTCATCCTCATCAATCCAGAATTGTTCGATTTCAGTGAGGAGAGGCTTGAGCTCTGGGACGATTGCATGTGTTTCCCTCAGTTATTGGTCAAAGTACAGAGACATAAACAATGCAAACTGAAATTTTTTAATCTGGATTGGAAAGAAGAAATCTGGGAGCTGGAGGGCGACCTCTCCGAGCTGTTGCAGCATGAAGTGGACCATCTTAATGGAGTCCTCGCTGTTCAGCGAGCCATCAATGATAAATCCTTTGCCTGGAGGTAAAATTGGTGTTAAGTTAGGGCAGAGGGATACAAAATGAGAGACATCACACAACTCAGACCCAAAGAAATCCGAACCCTCATCCGACAGGGAAAGTGGGACAGGCCCACCGCAGGGTTAGCCATGGGTTATGCCCAGGCTAACCTTGTCATCCTTCCGGAGAAATATGGATTCGACTTCCTTCTCTTCTGTCAGAGAAATCCTAAGCCCTGTCCTCTACTGGAGGTCTTGGAACCGGGTAAGTTTCGAACGGAATTTTTATCCCGGGATGCGGATATCCGGGCAGATATTCCCCGTTACAACATCTATCGAAGAGGAAGGCTGGAAGCTACGGTCAAGGAGGTCAGAGATATTTGGAGGTCCGATTTCGTGACTTTCCTTCTGGGTTGTAGTTTTTCCTTTGAAGAGGCATTGATCCGTGCAAAGGTTCCGGTTCGCCATATCGAGGAGAACAAGAATGTCCCGATGTTCATCACTAACATCTCTTGCAAACCCGCTGGTCTTTTTCATGGACCAATGGTGGTAACCATGAGGCCCATTCCTCCGGACAAGGTAAGCCGGGCTGTCCAGATCACCTCCCGTTATGCCTCGGTCCATGGAGCGCCTGTCCATATTGGTGATCCTTCAAAGATTGGGATTAAAAATCTTAAAAAACCTGACTTCGGAGATCCGGTGACGCTAAAGAAGGATGAGATCCCGGTCTTCTGGGCGTGCGGGGTCACGCCGCAGGCGGTTGTGATGAAGGCCAAACCCGATCTCTGCATCACCCACACTCCCGGTCACATGTTCATTTCGGATCTGCTCAATGAAGAGTTAGCAGCCTTGTAAAAATCCCTCCTAACCTCCCTTTGCCAAAGGGAGGTAAAACATTTCCCCCTTTTGAAAAAGGGGGATTAAGGGGGATTAGATTTAATTTCTTAAGGGAGACGAAATGGATAAGAACGAAATCTATGAGAAGCATAAAAAATATTTAGCTCCCTGTGTGAGCCATTACTATCAGGAGCCGGTTATTTTTGATCGAGGCAAGGGAAAGTATCTTTACGATATCGATGGGAAGGAGTATCTCGATTTCTTTGGGGGGATCGTCACGATCAGTGTGGGCCATTGTGACGAGGAGATCACTGAAAAGACCTGTGAGCAGATGAGGAGGCTTCAGCATACCTCGACGCTTTATCCTACCCTTCCCGCCATCTCTCTTGCGGAGAAACTGGCGCAGATCACTCCGGGAAGATTGCAGAAGTCTTTCTTCACCAGCAGTGGAACAGAGGCCGTTGAGACCGCTGTCCTTATCGCCCAGCTTTATACAAAAAGCAATGAAGTCATTGCCCTCCGACATTGCTACAGCGGATCGTCCCTCCTGACGATGAACATCACCGGACATCAGAAATGGCGGCTCGGAGGAAGCTCCGTCCCGGGGATCAAACATGCCCATAATGCCTACTGCTTCCGGTGCGCCTTCGGAAAAGAGTACCACCATTGCGATCTTGAATGTGCGAAGGATGTGAAGGAGTTGATTGAAACAACGACCTCGGGCCAGCCTGCCGCCTTCATCGCCGAACCCATTCAGGGCGTCGGAGGATTCATCACTCCGCCGAAGGAGTATTTCGGAGAGGTCGTCTCCATTGTGAAAAGCTACGGGGGCCTCTTCATCTGCGATGAAGTTCAGACAGGCTGGGGAAGGACCGGGGGAAAGATGTTCGGCATCGAACACTGGGGAGTGGAGCCGGACGTCATGGTCATGGCCAAAGGGGCGGCCAATGGCTCCCCTGTTGGGATCACCATTGCGACGCCAGAGGTGGCAGATGGTCTTAAGGGTTCTCACCTCTCCACCTTTGGCGGAAATCCGGTGACCGCCACAGCGGTCTTAGCCACCATCGAAGCCATTGAGAAAAGAGCGCTGGTTCAGAATGCCGAGCAGATGGGTCAATTCTTAAGAGACCGATTGGAAGGGTTAAAAGAGAAGTTCGAAATTATCGGCGAAGTCAGGGGAATGGGTCTAATCCAGGGGATGGAGATCGTCAAGAAGGAAAAGGAGCCTGCCCCGGATCTGGTCAATGAGATCTTTGAAGGGACGAAGCAAGAAGGGCTTCTTATCGGCCGGGGTGGCCTCTACGGGAATGTCATACGGATCACGCCACCGCTGACGATTGAGAAAGGTGAAATAATCAGGGCGGTTCAGGTTTTAGACCGGGTTTTTGAGAAGGTTACTTCTTCCCCTAATTCGTAATCCAATTCCGGAATGTTAAGAATATTGCTGTCATGCTGAAATTTTTTCAGCATCTCTAATTCTTTGGAACTATAGGTCCTGAACCAAGTTCAGGATGACGAATACGGATCAGGGGCCTTTGGGGCGGTTTGACAATCGGAAATGATTTGGATAGGATTTTTGACAAATGGGTTTCGAGGGTTCATGTAGCGTCCCGTTTGAATCGGGACGAAATCCACCCTTAATAAATGAGGGCGCTACTTAAAACAGATACGGAGGGAGAGATGAAAAAATTTCTATTGATGAGTTTGATCTGTCTTGCCTTTGTTCATTTTTCGACGGCCATCTACGCCCAGCCCAAGCCGGTCTCCGGAGGGTCGCTCACCATTGCCCAGGGTGTTGAGCCTCCGGGATTGGACCCAACCACAGCCACCTCCGCGGCCATTCCAAGGGTGGTCTATGGCAATGTGCTTGAGGGTCTGGTCAGGATCGACCGGGATGGAAAGATCATTCCTGCGTTAGCGAGGGAGTATAAAGTCTCCAAAGATGGAAAGGAGTATACCTTCCTCCTGAAGAAGGGAGTGAAATTTCACGATGGGAAACCCTTTGATGCGGAAGATGTGAAATTTACCTTCGAACGGTTAATGGATCCGAAAACGAACATCCCGAATATCAAATATTACAGAGAGATTGAATCGGTCGAGGTCGTGGATAGTCACACCGTAAGGTTCAAATTGAAGAATGTGAACTCGATGTTTCTCTTCAACCTGGCCAGACCCGACTCTATCATCATTAACAAACAGACGGCGGACAAGCTGAAAACCGCACCCGTGGGCACAGGGCCCTTTAAATTTGTCGAATGGATTCGTGGAGATCGTATTCTTCTGGCGAAATTTGAGGAGTATCATCGAAAAGGATTGCCTTATCTCGAAAAAGTCACTTTTAAATTTATCGGCGACCCGAGCGCCCAGATCGCCAGCCTGAAGGCAGGGGATATCGATGTCATCGGCTATGATGTGAGTCCGGAGAACGCGCTTCTGCTTGAGAGGGATCCGAAATTCAAGGTGTTCAATGGTTTTACGACGACGGAGGTCATCTTATCGACCAACAATTTGAGAAAACCTTTTAATGATGTCAGAGTCCGCAGGGCCATGGCTCATGCGATTGACCGGTCTGCCCTGATCAAAGGAGCCATGTCAGGTTATGGAACACCCATCGGAAGCCACATGGATCCCGGCAATCCTTACTACATCGATCTGACAAACATTTATCCATATAATCCCGAAAAGGCAAAGCAACTCCTGAAGGAAGCGGGCTATCCGAATGGTTTCGATGCAGTCTTTAAAGTTCCAGAACGCTTTGCCTATGCAAAGCGAAGCGGAGAGATCATTACGGACATGCTTTCTCAAGTGGGTATCAAGCTAAGGATAGAACTGATGGAATGGGGACAATGGCTTGAACGCGTTTTAAGGAATGCGGACTTTGACCTGACGGTGATCGGCCACTCAGAGCCGTTTGACATCGATATCTATGCCAACCCGAAATATTATTTCCGCTATGACAACCCGAAATTCCAGGAGACGCTCAAAAAGGCGGAGATGGAGCCTGATCCTAAAACGAGAAAAGATCTCTATGTCGCGCTTCAGAAGATGATCACCGAGGATGCGGTCAACGGGTTCTTATTCGTAATGCCCAGCCTTCCCACAATGAAGAAAGAGGTGATGAACTGGTGGAAGGACTACCCCATGACCGCACAGGATGTGACCGAGGTCTGGATTCAAAAGTAAAAGATGAATTTCGAAATTCGAAGCACGAAATTCGAAACAAGCACGAATATCCAAATATTCAAAAATAAATACCATGGAGTTTTGTATTTTGAAATTAAAATATTGAGTTTGTTTCGGATTTCGATATTCGGATTTCGAATTTGGACTTTTTAGTGGGCCTGAGGTAATCCTTTTCAACTTCAGGCCCTTTCTTTCCCTGCGAGAACATGACAGCCTATCTCATCAAACGAACGATCGTCCTGATCCTCACCCTCCTGCTCGTCTCGATGGTCATCTTCGCCATCCTCATGGTCATTCCGGGCGATCCGGCACAGATCATTTTAGGCATCAACGCCACGCCGGAGACGCTCCGGAATTTAAGGCAACAGATGGGGCTGGATCGTCCTGTCATCATCCAGTATCTTCACTACATGAAAAATCTGGCCCTTGGCGATCTGGGCCGATCCATCACCTATGATGTTTCGATTACTTCTCTCATCATCTCACGGCTTCAGGTCACGGTTCCGCTGGCCATTCTCTCGATGATCTTTGCGATCGTCATCTCCATCCCCATGGGAATCTACTCCTCGCTCCATCGAAACCGGGCAGGAGACTACGGGGTGATGGTCTTTTCTCAGATCGGCCTGGCGGTGCCTGCGTTCTGGGCAGGCATCCTCCTGATCCTTCTCTTTGCGGTCACGCTCCACTGGTTGCCTGCAGGCGGGTTCCATGCCTGGCAGACTGATCCGATCAAGGCGTTGGGCTCCCTTCTTCTCCCTGCTTTTTCACTGGGCTTTGTGAGGGCCGCGGTGCTGACCCGGATGACTCGGTCCTCCATGCTTGAAGTCCTTGGGGAGGATTACATCCGCACGGCCAGAAGCAAAGGCCTTCCGAAAAGAATGGTTGTTTACAAGCATGCCTTCCGAAATGCGATCATCCCTGTTGTAACGATCATCGGGCTTCAGGCAGGCGATCTTTTGGCTGGGGCAATCATTATTGAAAATGTCTTTCACCTCCCTGGTGTGGGAAGGCTGGTCTTCGAGGCAATCGGCCAGAGAGACCTTCCGGTGATCCAGGGAGTGGTCCTTCTGATTGCCATGGTGATCGTGGTAATCAATTTTGTGATCGATATCGCGTATCGGTATCTCGATCCGCGGATACGATATGAGTAATGTTATTGCCAATAGCACATTGGTAATACTTTTACTCTTTGAAAAAGTTCTTTGTCTGTCATTCCCGCCCCGATTTTCATCGGGATAAACTCCAGCGGGAATCCAGGGGGGTTCCGAAAAACTGGATTCCTGTTTTCACAGGAATGACAAGCCTGTTAAACACTCTGTCTGCTGTATTTTTCAAAGTGCTAAATTGATACAAAAATTGGAAAAAACCAGATGAGCCTTCGCCGTTCCTTTCGAAACATCAACTTTACGATCGGATTTTTGATCACCCTGATCATTCTTCTGACTGCCCTTCTCAGCTTCGCCTTTACTCCCTTTGATCCGAACCGGATGAACCTCTCTGAACGATTTCAGGCTCCCAATCAATCTCATTGGCTGGGAACGGATCAATACGGACGCGATATCCTGAGCCGGGTGATGAAGGGAGCCGTCAATTCGATCATTGTGGGTCTGGTGGCTGTTTCCATCGGCATGGGCTTTGGGATTCTTCTCGGGTCACTGGCTGCCTTTTATAAAAAGTGGATCGATGAAACCATCATGAGGATTTCAGATGTCCTCTATGGATTCCCAGCCGTATTGAGCGCCATTCTCATCACCTCGATCCTGGGACCTGGTGCGATCAACAGCATGATCGCCATCGGAATCTTCAACATCCCGATCTTTGCACGATTGACCCGTGTCACCTCTCTCTCCATCTGGGAGAGGGACTATGTGACCTCCGCCAGAGCCATCGGCAGAAGCGATGCGGGGATCATCTGGAAACATATCCTTCCCAATATTCTCTCCCCTCTCATCGTTCAGGGAACGGTTCAGTTTGCCATTGCGATTCTCGCGGAAGCTGGTCTGAGCTATCTTGGACTGGGAACGCAGCCTCCCCATGCAAGCTGGGGAAGGATGCTCAACGAGGCCCAGACCTTTATGGGAACCTCTTCCTACCTGGCTATCTTTCCGGGATGCGCCATCGCTCTGGCTGTTTTGGGATTTAATCTCCTTGGAGATGGATTGAGAGATATGCTCGACCCGAAGCTGTCAAGATGGGTAGGGAGATAATGAAATGGGAAGATGAGGAGATAAGGAGATGGGGTGATTTGGTATTCACCCTATCCCCCAATCTCCCCATCACCCTATGATTGAATCATCAGAAGTGGAGGCGCCCTTGAAAACCGATCAGGTACTGAAAAGCATCAAGCGAGAAGAGTTAATTCAACTCACTCAGGAGCTCATCCGGATTCCAAGTGTCAGGCGTCAGGACCGTGGGAGCGAAGAGAAAGTTGCCCTCTTTGTTGCCCATTACCTGGAGGAGATGGGGCTCGACGTGGTTGTCGAAGAGGTCGAGCCCGGCTCCCCGAATGTCATCGGGATCCTTCAGGGTCAAAGTGAGGGGCCCTGCTTGATGTTCGAATGCCATACCGACGTCGTCACAGAAGGCGATCCTTCGGAATGGAAGCATGATCCCTATGAGGGGAAGTTGGTGGGTAATCGAATTTACGGAAGAGGGGCCTGCGATACAAAGGGAAATTTGGCGGCGGCGGTGAAGGCGGTTGAAGCGATCAGCCGGTCAGGCATCCCCTTTAGGGGCAAGATTCTCCTGGGCATTCTCGTCGATGAAGAAGGGCTGATGAGGGGGGTGAAGCATTTCATACGCAATGGGTGGGCCAACAATGTGAATGCGGCCATCATCTGTGAGCCGGTGGACAATCATCTCTGCATCACGCAGAAGGGAGCGCTTCGCGTTGAATTGATCACAACGGGGAAGATGAGCCACGGGGCCATGCCTCTGGCCGGATTCAATCCCATCCCTCCGATGGTGTCGATTCTTGAAAAGATGAAACATCTGGAAGAGGAGGAGATCGAAAGGCTGGGGAAAGATTCGTTCCTCGGATATCCCAGCATCACTCCCACCGTGCTCCAGGCCCCTGTGAAGGGGGAGCCTCAGCTCAATGTCGTCCCTTATCAATGCAGGGCGCTGCTTGACATCCGGACCATTCCCGGCCAATCCCACGAGGCGCTGAAAAAGCAGTTAGAAGATATTATCAAGGAGGAGGAGAGATCGATCTGTGAAAGTTTCCTGTCCGGTTCCCCAAGAGAGATCAGGGAGAGCCTTGAGAAGGGGCTCTCAAAAGGGCTCTCGTTTCAAGCCACTCTCAATATCTTTGAAGACCGTCCCTGGACAAAGACCTCCCGGGAGGAGCCGATTGTCCAGGCTGTATCAACAGCTTATCGAACAGTCACCGGAGAAGAGCCGGTTTACGACGGCGTGCCCGGCGCAACGGATGGCACTTTTCTTACGGCATGGGCTGGAATCCCGATTGTGACCCTGGGTGCGGGAAAGCGGATGATCCCCCACCAGAAAGATGAATGGGTTTCGGTGGAGGATCTCTGTTTAACAGCAAAAATCTATGCCGCCAGCATCCTCGAGTTTTTAAATTCTGGGTTTTGACAATAATTCCCAAATCCAAACCTTCAGGCATTTATATTTGGATACGCCCCCCCTTTAATAGTTGATACTCGCCGGGCTATTTTCCATCATTAGCTAGAAAATAATGTTCATAACCCCCCTTCATCCCCCCTTAGACTAAGGGGGGAATAGAGGGGGGTTATGGATTTTCATGGTTCGAGGGTGCCCTCTGGGAATGGGCCATTAATTAGTGTCTGTTTATAAACTAATGGTTCCCCCAAAGGTTGTCATTCCGGTGAAAGCCGGAATCCAGTTCTTTCAAGACCTTCTGGATGCCCCCGTATCAAGTACGGGGCAGGCTCCTCAAGTCCGGCATGACGGAAAAAGGGAATTTATAAACAGACTCTAATTAATAGAGAACATTAAAAAATTCGAAACGTTTAAATGACTTGACAAAAACTAATGTATGTTGTAATATATTTACAACGTTGTAATAATATTACAATACAGAAGGGAGGCGAAAATATGGGTTCGTTATTTGGCGAGTTTTTTAAAAAGAAACGTTTGGAAATGCAAAAAACTCTGAGACAATTCTGTTTGGAAAACGGATTGGACCCTGGAAATATCAGTAAAATAGAGAGAGGAATATTACCACCGCCGCAATCGAGAGAAAAATTGTCGCACTATGCAAAATGCCTGGGAATCCAAGAAGGGAGTGACGAATGGTTAGAGTTCTTTGATATAGCACGAACGGACGCTGGTCGCATTCCTGAAGATTTGCTTGCAGACAGGAATATCGTCGCTAAACTGCCGTTAGTTTTTAGAACCATCAAAGGGCAAAAACTCACCGGGGAACAATTGGAAAAATTCGCTCGTGCACTGGAGAAACTCAATGACCCCGAATGATATCATTGCCCCCATTCTATCTTACGACGATATTAACAAACATGCTGAGGACTTTTTAAGGAAACACAAAAGGAACGAAATCTTTCCTGTGGACATCGAAGCAATAGCAGAATTCGACCTTGGATTGAATATTTTTCCGTTCCCTAATTTACAGGTAACCTTTGATATAGAAGGATTTATTTCCGGTGATCTAAACGTCATTTATGTTGATGAATTCATTTACTACCAACGCCCTGCAAGATACCGTTTCACACTTGCACATGAGATAGGGCACTATGTATTACATTCAAATTTGATTGGTTCATTCCATCCTCAGAGTGTCGCCGGCTGGAGCAAAAGCATTCTCGCTGTCGATGAAGAGACTTATGATTGGCTTGAATGGCAAGCCTATTCTTTTGCCGCAGCCGTTTTAGTACCACGAGTTTCATTGAAACAAAACTTTCGTAATGAATTAAAATTATTGCTGCCTAAAATAGACTTTATTCGTTCAAAGGGACTTTCGGTTGAATCTTCTCAGGACTATATCATCAATGCAATTGCGACGAAGCTTATTGAAAAATATGACGTATCGGCTGATGTGCTCAACAAACGGATTTCAAAGAAACTTGAAAAAGGATATCTTTCGTTGGAATAACCAAACAGGGGGTTTTTATTAAGTGTCTTGATTTTAGTACGAGTTTATCAGATTGGGGAAAAAATCAACGGAATTAAAAGTATGAGCAAGTGACTAATCTTCAGGGGCCTCTGGTGATCCAGCCCCCCTTTCTTCCTCCATGGCCTCCTCTACCATCTGATCTACATCCTCCCCCATATCCTCGCCCATCTCCTTGCCCATGCGCTTCATCCATTTGGCCATGCTCTTCGGGTCGTTCTCGTCGATGCCTCCCCATTTCGATGGATCGGCCAGGCTCTCCATCCGGCTCTCCTCCGAGCGGACCACCCTCACCCTGGAAAGGACTCTTGTCATCTTCTTACTTTTACACCTTTTGCATTGAGGAGCAGAGGCCTCATCTGTCCGGATCACCAGAAACTCAGATATCTTTCCGCACTCCTCACAACGGTACTCATAGATCGGCATATCGCTTCCTCCCTTTGATGATGAAGAAATAGAGATAGAAGAGATTGAGGGCTCCTGTGAAAGAGAGGCAGAGAAACATAATGGGATAATTGGTCAACTGCAAGACGATGCCCATGATCACCGCTCCCATGCCTGCTCCGAAATCGGAAAGGGCCATATAAGTTCCAATGGCTGGTCCGTGAGAATCACCTGAAAGGTCAATGGCGTAAGCCACCAGAGTGGGATAGTAGAAGGCATTGCCAAGTCCCCAGATCACGGCAACGAGGATGAACATGGGGAGATTTTTGGAAAAGGCGAGAAGGGCCATGGCAATAATCTGTGCGGCCAGACAGGGGAGAAGGACTTTCTCCCTTTCATAGAGATCGAGTATCTTTCCGCCCAGGCCACGCGCAAGGATAAGGGTTATGGCTAAGGCGCCGAAGAAGAGGCCGGGGTTGGAGACCCCGTGATGGAGCGCATAGAGGGGAAAGAAAGCGGTGACCGCACCCCAGATCGAGCTTCCCATAAAAGCCATGATCGCTGGCGGAAGGGCTGCCCGGCTCAGGAGGGGTTGATCTTTTACGGACCGGCTATCCGATGAGTCGATCTTCTCACTCCTTAATTTAAGAGTGATGAAGAGGGAGCCAAGAGATAGCCCTGCGCAAACAATAAAAAGAACGGGGAAGTTGAAATGGTTGATGAGGGCCATTCCAAAAGCGGGAGCCAGGGCAAAAGCGAGGTTGATGGAAAGATAGAAATAGGTGATACTCTGTCCCCGGTGGGCCGATGGACTGATCCGCGCAACCAGTGTGAAAGAGGCTGTTGCAAAGAGCGCCAATCCAACTCCCTGTAGGATCCGGACGATCAAGAAAGGCCAGAAGGGTTTTGCAATCAGGTAGGCCGCTGAGGAGATGGCGTAGAGAACGGTTCCGGCGATCATAAATTCCCTCTCACGACCTTTGAGAAGGGCCCTTCCGATAAAAGGCCTGAGAATGAGCGAGGAGACACTGAGCCCTCCGACCAGGATGCCGATTCCCGCCTCCGTGGCCCCCAATCTGGAAAGGTAGATGGGAATGG
Source organism: Deltaproteobacteria bacterium (assembly GCA_016875255.1). The sequence continues at coordinate 9,859 of VGRU01000034.1, read as the reverse complement.
TGGGGATGAGTATGAAGAAGACGGAGGAGAAGGCGATCTGGGCAAAGAAGCTGAGAATAAAATCACGCGTCCATATTTTCCGTACGGCCATAGGATTCTATCTTATTGGATAAAAAAGCCTGTGTAAAGAGGGACGATCCATACGCCATGAATAACCTATTGACAGCAACTCGATTTCTATTGATAATCCAGTGGAGTTTTAATAAACAATGAATTGAAAGGGGGGCTCATTCATGGCAAATCCGGAAAAGGTGATCTTAAAAATTATCTCAGTGAAGGGAAGCTGTGCGGCCGGACATCAGGCAGGTCAGGAATTTGACCTGAGCAAAGACTTTATCCTGGGCGTATCCGGAGATTCTCGGGCCATCTGTCCCTCTGCATTTAATGCCATTTTTCCCTCATGGCGGGTGCTGCGGCACGGAGGGGAATTCCCATGGGAAGAGGACCGGGACAAAACCACCATCGCCTGCCCCGATCCAATCAACCCCGTGGTCATGGAACTCCGGAGAATTAAAGGATAGAAAGAATTTCATTCACGTAGACCCATTGGGCAACCTTTCATAAGCTGACACCGCACCAAAAAAGAAGGGCTTAAGGAGGTTAATCCTGACCGATGAGCAAGGTATCCCCTCCTGTCCTCATGGGAGTCTTTCTCAGGAAACGGCTGTTTGGTCTCTTAGACCGAATGCGAAAACAGCCAGTGATCTGGATCTCTGGACCTCCTGGCTGTGGTAAAACCACTCTCGTTGCCAGTTACCTCCAGGCGAGCAAAACCCCCAGCCTTTGGTATCAGATAGACGAAGGCGATTCAGATCCTGCGACCTTCTTTTACTATTTAGGTCAGGCCGCCAAGAGGGCTTCTCCTCGATTTAGAAAACCCCTCCCTCTCCTTACTCCGGAATATCTTCAGGGCATCTCCACATTTACACTTCGATATTTTGAAAACCTATTCGATCGTCTGAAAATCCCCTCAGTTCTTGTATTCGATAACTATCAAGAGGTCCCATCAGATTCACCCCTTCATGAAATTATCCTCAATGGATTTTCCAGAATTCCTGAGGGAATTAATGTCATTTTGGTCAGTAGAGAAAATCCTCCTCCGAGCCTAATAAGGTTGCGTGTCAATCATCAGATGGAAATGCTCCGGTGGGAAGACCTCCGTTTGACACCAGAGGAATCAGCGGGAATCATCCGCCTGAGGGCCCAAAAAAAACAAACAAAAGAATCGGCCTCTCTTATTCACAAAGCAGCTGATGGATGGGCAGCCGGACTGGTGATGATGTTAGAGAGCGTGGAGAGAAAAGTGATTGAACCTAAAGCTCTCGGAAGATTTACCCCTGATGAAATCGTTGATTATTTTGGAAATGAACTATTTAATAAGACCGATGCAGAGACCCAGGAATTTTTCCTTAAGACAGCTTTTTTGCCCAGGATGACAGTGAAAATGGCAGAAGACCTGACAAGTCTTCCGAATGCACGCCGTATTCTTGACAGATTAAGCCGATCTCATTACTTTACTGAGAAACGTTTTGATGAAGAGTCCATCTATCAGTATCATCCCCTGTTTAGAGATTTCTTACTTTCGCGAGCGAAAGGGACGTTTTCCCAAGAAGACCAGTCCATCCTGCTTCATCGAGCTGCGATTCTTCTTGAACAATCTGGTCAGGTAGAAGAAGCGATCCCTCTCTTGCGCGATGCCGGCCACTGGGAGGAGTTGGTTGTGTTGATCAGGAAGCACGGACCCCTCATGCTCGAACAGGGAAGGCATCGTTTTCTCAGAGAATGGCTGGAAAGTCTACCGAAGGACATCCTTGAAGATCATCCCTGGCTGCTTTATTGGATGGGCTTATGCCTTCATCCTTTTTTTCCTGCCCTGAGTCGTCCCTATTTTGAGAGAGCTTTCGAGAAATTTAAGGATAAAGAAGAGGTCGCTGGAATATTTTTGACCTGGGCAGGGGTTGTTAATTCCATCACCAGTGATTTTAACGATTTTACTCCTCTCAACAAGTGGATCGCTGTGCTTGAAGAATTGACTCGGAGATTCGAGTCGTTTCCCTCCGAAGAGGCAGAACTTCGTGTAGCATCAACGATGCTACTTGCCTTAGAGTGGAGTCAACCCCAGCATCCGGAGATCGAGGTCTGGGCGGAGAAGGTTCTGACTTTATCCGAGACTTGTTCAGACCTATCTGAGAAAATAACGGGTTATATGCGGTTGGCCTACTATTGGATCCAGATGGGGAATTTACAAAAAGCGATCATGGCGGTTAACTGGTTCAGGCAACTGGCGCGAGGTCGGAACGTCTCCCCGGCCATAGACGTGACGTTGAAAGGCCACGAAACAATTTATTACCGCTATGCAGGACTTCATGCAGAATGTGTAAAAGCCGTATCCGATGGCCTTAAGCTATCTGAAAATGTTGGCATTTTCCGCGCAATAAATTTTTATCTCATCCATGGTGCAGCCAGCGCTCTGAACGTTCATGATCTTGAGACAGTTAGGGACATGTTGGAAAAGCTGCAACTTTCCTTAAAAAGCTTCAATGTGTGGCAACTCCACTCTTATTATTTACTCAAGACTCGGGACGCTTTGGTTCGTGGAAGTCCCGAAGAAGCAATCATCCACGTGGAAATGGCCTTGAAATGTGCCAGGCGGATAGGCGTTGTGATGCCCCTATTTCTTTCCCACTTGGTAAAGTCCCATGTGATGCACCAGTTGAATAAAGATCACGAGGCCACACTCCATCTTTCCATTGCCTCCAATATGGCCAATCCAATAGGCAGCAAGCTCTACCAATTTTTTTTCTTATTAACAGAAGCGTTGTTTGCCTTTGATCGAGGAGAACAAACCTCTGGTCTGGTATCGTTAAAAAGAGCCTTATCGATCGGGCAAGAGGGCGGTTTTTTTTATACTTATATTGACCAGCCTTATGGTGTGGCAGAATTATGTGAAAGAGCGCTTGAGGCTGGAATCGAGGAAGAGTATGTGCGGGAACTCATCAGGAGACTCAACGTCGTTCCCCCAAAGCCAGCTTTCCAATTGGAACACTGGCCCTGGCCATTGAAGATATTCACTCTTGGACGATTTGAGTTGCTCAAAGATGGGAAGCCCATCCAATTCACAAGAAAGGTTCAACAGAAACCATTAGCCATGCTCAAGGCATTGGTTGCTTTTGGGGGTAAAGAGGTTCGAGAAGATCAGATGGTCGATGCACTCTGGCCAGAATCGGACGGTGATATGGCACACCGGTCTTTGGAAGCCACCCTCCACCGATTACGACAATTAATAGGCATTCCTGATGCAATCATCCGTAAGGAGGGAAGCTTGACACTGGATCAGAGATATTGGTGGGTGGACACCTGGGCATTTGAGCAGTTGGTCAGAGAAGTGAACGCCGCCTGGAAAAAGGAACAAAACGAGACTTCTTTGAAAGAGGTTATTTCCCTCACTGAAAAGGCGATCCACTTTTACCGGGGATCTTTTCTTCCAAAGGAGACCTTGGAGCCATGGGCCGATTCACTTCGTGAACGTTTCCGTAATAAATTCCTGCGCTGTGTGGAGAGATTAGGCCATCATTGGGAAGCCTCAGGAGAATGGGAGAAGGCAGTGGATTGTTATGAACAAGGACTTGAAGCGGATGATCTCATCGAGGAGTTTTATCAACATCTCATGATCTGCTTCCAGAAGCTTGGCCAAGTGGCGAAAGCGCTTTATGTTTACAAACGATGTAAGAAAACCATTTCAGCAGGCCTTGGAGTTTCCCTCTCTCCAAAAACGGAAGCCATTTATAGGTCCTTAATAACGAACCGGTGACATGCAGATTTGAAGATGGATTATGCCTTTTCTAATTTTGATGGATTCGGAAATAGTCGTCACTCCGGTGAAAACCGGAGTCCAGAGAATTTATAACTATCTGAAAAAAACTGGATTCCGGCTTTTGCCGGAATGACAGAAAAGCGTATTTTAAGACTTTTTATGAGACCATCAATTTTTGTATTTTTCAATCACTTTCATGAGGTCTGTGTAAAAACGGATGATGTCTTCTGTTTCATTGACCAGAATATCGTATAGTGTTTCAGTGTCAATATGGTTATAAAGGTGTACAATTCTGTTTCTGAATTGGCTTATTTTGATATAGGTCTCTCGTTTTTCCTTTGGGAGATAGTCACCTTCGCTCAGTATTTCGATGATCTCTGCATTGGTGCTGGGAGTCCGTAAACCAAGAGAGGCAATCATATAGCTGCCAATGTCGAGCAGGGCCTGAATTGAAGTTTGAAATCTATGCAATGTGGAATCGATGTTTCTGAAATCTGATATAAATTCCTCAAATGTCTTTGCCTTTAAGACATCCAATTTTTCAAGATTATCCATAATCACATCGATCTTTGCCTGAATATCCCTCTGATTCATAGTCTTAAAAACCTTTCTATCCGACCCTTCAATTGGTATTTTTCGATAAATCTAAGCGTGGGTTCATAATCACAAAAACGAATGATCACCCTTGTTTCGAACTGAATCCTAAACTCAGGGTCGGCATCATAGATGCGATGACCGGTTCTTAGGACATTATGCTGGAATACAATTCCCTTATGGTTAAGGTCAATGAGGTCAACTTCCTTAACTCCTAATGTTCTGGTTATTTTATAAGCTAAGTAATCTTCTTCATGAAGGAGCTCCCTCCCCTTTGGATGATCATTCTTAAGCAATATGGCAATATCAACGTCGCTCTCATGGGTTGCTTTGTCTGATGCATGGGAGCCAAAAAGATAGGCAGCGGCGATATAAGGATATTCCTTAAAAACATTCCTGAGAATCTCTGAGATACCTTGGTTTAACATTTTTTCCTTCTTTAACTGATATTTTTAACAAAAACAGAGGGATAGGTCAATTAGAAATTATTTCTTTTTTTTAAAGCGAATCCGTATGCTATCCGTATGTCCCTCCATGATAGATGATACCCAAAATTTAATTTTCAGGAGGTTCCTTGCCACACAAAGCATTTTTCAACAGTTATATTGTCCGAATCTATCGTTTTAAAAAGAACGACCCCCGGGGTCTTGTGGGAGTCATAGAAGAGGCCGGGGTAAAAGGGAAGAAATCGTTCACCAATTATGACGAGCTATGGGAGATAATCAGTGCTCCAAAAGCTCGCAACAGAATTAAAGAAAGGAGGTGGAAGTGATTCTTCAGGCAGTTTATCAGGCAGGGATTGAGGTGGTCAGAGAAGGCAGGATCTCAAAAGAGACAGAGGCTCAAATCCAGAAACCTATTGCCTCGGCCCATGAAATTGCTGAAACAGCCAACGCATGGTTCGATCGACTTGTCCCAGGCTCACCGTTCATCCTTCGAGAGCCTCAGGACGAACGGTAATCCGAAGGGCTCAACACGAACGGAATATTAATAGATTCTACCGTTCACCTCGGTTGCGAGTCGAAGCGACCTGAGCCTGTCGAAGGAGTGACTTGTTTACGATTTCATCATTTGTTGCTTTTATGATAAAATCCTTGAAAGGAGGAGACGATGAAAACGATTATTAGAAAAAGTCTAAGAAGGATCATCCTAAGTGGGGTCATTCTTTTTACGATCCTGGGAATGGTGACCTCCGTATCCTTAGCTCAGACAGAAAAGATCCCCCGTGGAGGCACACTGAAGATGGTTCGAGATGAATACCCCCATCTGAACTCTGCAATCATTACCGGCATTGGCATGTTATTCCCAGCCTGCCAGATTTTTGCCGGGTTACTCCAGTATGATGAAAACTTTCAACCTCAACCCTATCTGGCCAAAAAATGGGAGATTTCCCCTGATGGACGGACCTATACTTTTTACATAGAAGAGAAAGCGACTTTCCATGACGGAAAACCCATCACCTCTTCTGATGTTGCTTTCTCACTTGAATTGGTCAAAAAAAACCATCCGTGGGGTGAACAATATTTTGGGTCAGTTGAAAGAGTGGAAACTCCCGGCCCGCATACGGTTGTCTTCAAGCTTAAGCATCCTTGCCCGGCTACTTTCATTGCTTTTCATCCTGTTATGCTCCCCATTCTCCCCAGACATATTTATGGCGAGGGAGACATACGCACCCACCCTGCCAATGTTAAGCCAGTTGGCTCAGGGCCCTTCAAATTTGTGGAGTGGAAGAAAGGCCAGTATATCATTCTTGAGCGATATGAGAATTACTTCCGGCCAGGGAGGCCCTATCTGGATCGAATCATTGTTGAATTTATCCCGGACCCATCCGCCCGTGCCATAGCCCTTGAAACAGGAAGTGTTCATCTTATACCCTGGGGTTATCTGAATTATGACGATATCCGTCGCCTTGAGAAGGTACCCCATTTAGGAGTGACCTTAAAAGGTGTTGAAGCCACTGGCCCAAGAATTTTAATAGATATCAATCTTCGAAAGGCTCCTCTTAATAATGTTAATGTGAGAAAAGCAATCGCCCATGCAGTTAACAAAGATGCTATCATTGAAATCCTGAATGGTTATCCAAAACCTGCTTTTGCTCACCTTCGCCATAAGAGCCGGTTCCATCATCCCAAGGTCCAACAGTATGAATACAATCTGAGTAAATCGAATCAACTTCTCGATGAGGCAGGTTATAAGAGGGGACCGGATGGGATGAGATTTGATCTCACCATTGACCTCTGGCCCGGGGTTCCAACCGCACAGGCCGCGAGCGAATATTTAAGGGAGGAACTTAAGAAAGTTGGAATAAGATTGACTATTCGTCCTTCTCCGGATGTGGCAACCTATATAAGAAGGACATCCAGTTGGGATTACGAAATCAACTATTTCATCATAACGGACAGTCCTGATCCGGCATTCGGTCTTGAGCGTCTATATACTTCAAAGAATATTAAAAAGTTACCCTTCACAAATACAATGGGATATAGCAATTCGGAGGTGGATCGCCTCTGTGATGAGGCAAGAATGGAACAGAACTTTGAGAAACGGAAAAGGCTCTATCACCGGGTGCAGGAAATTCTTGCGGAAGATCTTCCCATGATACCGCTTATAGATCACGAGTGGCCTACGGTTTTTAACAAAGAATTTGATGGATTTCCCATGACGTATCTATACGGACATATGAATCCCCTGGACACTGTTTTCTGGCACAAAGGAAAAGTAGGGCCGTAGAAACTCATTGCAAATTGTAAATTGCAAAATGAAAAATTGAAGAAGAGATAATCTACGTGACTTCCTCTCCCCCTGTGGTCGGGTCTATTCGACTGGTGGGAGAGGGGGGGGTGAGGGGGGAATTATTAACAGTTTTAAAATAGGAACGACATCGATTTGTAAAATCCCTCCTAACCTCCCTTTTTCTAAGGGAGGGACTACCCCTCTTTGGCAAAGAGGGGAGAGGGGAGATTTTCCGATGCTTATTTTAATTCAATTCTTCACCCTCACCCCAACCCTCTCCCATAAAGCCCTGAACCTTTACAGTACAGGGCAAGGGAGAGGGTGAAGTATTAAGGGGGGAAATTTGGGTTCCGAATCCCTCGGATATTTTATCCTCCGAAGAATCGTTCAGGCGATTCCTGTTCTGATTGGAATCGTGGTCCTGAATTTCACCCTCATTCACCTCGCACCTGGCGATCCGGCCATGGTCTATATAGGAGCATCTGGAGGCGCCTCTGAAGAGACACTCAAAGCGATTCGCAAGGAATTTGGCCTTGATAAAAGTCTTCCGGAGCAGATCTATATTTATGGCACCAAGCTCCTTACAGGCGACTTCGGGTTCTCCTATTTTCAGGGCAAACCAGTTTTGGAATTGATTCTCGGAAAGGTCCCTGCCACTGCGCTTCTGGTCCTTACTGCAATGTTTGTCGCTGTCATCGTCGGCGTCTTCACCGGTGTGAAGATTGCCCAGCGTCCAACCTCTTTTAGCAGTGGTTTCATCACAACCTTTTCTCTCTTTGGGTTTTCCATGCCTTCCTTCTGGCTGGGGATTATGCTGCTGCTGGCATTTTCTCTATATATCCCTTTGTTTCCGGGATATGGAATGGTTTCGGCTGGATACTCAGGGAATGCCATACAGACCCTGCTGGATATTCTCCATCACCTCGTGCTTCCGGCTTTTACACTCGCCGTTATCTTCATCGGCCCTTACAGCAGATTGACTCGGGCCAGCATGCTGGAAGTGATCGGTTCGGATTTTATCCGGACAGCACGAGCCAAGGGGCTCCCCGAGCGGACAGTCATTTTTAAACATGCCCTGAGAAATGCAATCCTTCCGGTCCTGACCGTAGTGGGCCTTCAGCTTGGGCGTCTTCTTGCAGGTGCTGTGATGGTGGAAACGGTTTTCAGCTGGCCTGGCATGGGGCGTTTGATGTTTGATGGCATCCTTCGAAGGGATACTCCTCTCATTATGGGAGTTCTTTTTTTCTCTTCTGCGATTGTCATTCTGGTCAATCTGATCACGGATCTTCTTTATGGCGTTCTGGATCCGAGGATAAGAAGGAGATGATGAAGGGGAGAAACGGGGAAACGGTGATGGGGGAGTCGGAGAAACGGGGCGGCCTAAAGATATTATAAAGATTTTTAGAGGCGAATAGGAAGCCGATGAATTTCCAAATAGAAAATAAACAAAGAAAGCCTAACGCCATAGCTCTGATTGGACGTAAATATTTCCAGAACAAGGCAGGGATTTTGGGTTTGGGAATATTCTGTTTGGTGTTTTTAACCACTGTCTTAGGCCCTTTGATCTACCCTGTCAATCCGTTTGAAATGGTGGGGAAGCGATTTCTCCCCCCCGGAGGTCTTTTCCCCTTAGGAACAGATTACCTGGGAAGGGATGTTCTCGCTGGCATTATCCAGGGCGCCAGAACATCCTTCCTGATAGGAATCATCGCAGCAAGTTTGATGATGAGTATCGGAATCCTTTTTGGAGCCTTTGCTGGCTATTACGGCGGGTTGATCGATGACATACTGATGCGAATCACAGAGTTTTTTCAAACCCTTCCATCTCTTATCTTTGCGATGGTGCTTGTCACCCTTTTTAACCCTTCCCTTGGAAATATTATTGTCGCCATCGGGGTATCTTCCTGGCCGGGGATTGCCCGTATATTGCGAGCGGAGTTTATGTCGATCCGGGAAAAGGATTTTGTCACTGCTTCCATAGCCGTCGGCGCCACAAATAGGCGAATCATCTGGCGGGTCATTTTCCCCAATGCCTTACCTCCTATGATTGTCAATGGTTCTTTGGCTGTTGGGATTGCCATCCTTTTCGAAGCTGGACTTAGTTTTCTTGGTCTGGGAGATCCCAACCAAATCAGCTGGGGCTACATGATTGGATCATCGAGAATATATATACGTCAGGCATGGTGGACAGTCACCTTTCCGGGCCTGGCCATTTTTATGACGGTCTTGAGTTTGAGTCTCATGGGTGATTGGCTCAATGATCTATTGAACCCCAAAGCCAAAGGAAGGCGGTAGTAATAACCGTCCCCAACCCTGCCTCACTTATAACGGCGAATGAAGATGTCTTTTGGATCCCTTGCTTTCCCCTAGATTCCAAGCCAAAGATATTTGAAATTTTTCAGACCTGTCATCCTGAACTTGTTTCAGGATCTCTATCCTTTGAACAAAACGAGATGCCGAATCAAGTTCGGCATGACAACTTAGTTTTAATGTTAGAGATAAATTCTTAGGGTTATATCTGTAAGAATCTAAAAATCCGTTATCCAGTTAAATTAAAAAGATTGACACATGAGTCAAGGGACAGTAAACTTCCCATCAATACTATGGACAAGGAGGTATTAAGAAGATGCCATATACCACCCTTCTGTTCGATGTCAAAGATCATGTGGCTCACATCACCCTGAACCGGCCGGAGGCGCTCAATGCGATCAACCTTTT
>VGRU01000033.1 GCA_016875255.1 Deltaproteobacteria bacterium | reverse complement strand
AAAAATTTTTTCAAACCGCTCCCTCGGTACCGATCAATTCCGCTGCCTCTTTGGCTGCATCGAGAAACGGGAAAAGGACCAGATCTGCCCCTGATTCCCTCAGGATCTCTGCATCATGGTTATTATGTGCGGTGACCGCCTTCTGCCCTTCAAAACCATAGTGATGCAGGGAATCGAGAAGGCTAAGATTGACATCCCGCTGGGGAATGGTGCTGACAATCCATTGGACCTGGTTGAGAGGCAATATCGATGGGAATTCCGGGTCTTCCGCATCTCCATAAAGGGCCTGGAATCCCTCTTGGTTCCATTCCGAGACCATTCTCGAATTAAAATCAACCCCCAGAACTTTCAGGCCTCGTTGCCGGAGGTTGTGGGCGAGATGCCCCCCATACCGACCCAGTCCAAAGAGGATCACGTCCACCGTGCGATCTCCGGGTAACACTTCTTCATCCTTCTCACGGTAAGGGATTTTCCGTTCGAAGATTTTTAGCCATCGGGCCAAACGATTATATAATGGAAGGGAATAAATAATCAGATAAGTGGAAAGTCCGATTGTAATCAGGCCGACGAGCGTAATCAACCCAAGGGTATCCTTTCCTATGTGTCCTATTCCTACCCCTAATGCAGCAAGGATTAATGAAAACTCACTGATCTGGGCTACGGTGAGCCCGGCTAAAAAGCCTGTTTTCCGGCGGTATCCCATGATCCCCATGATCACCATAACGATTAACGGATTCCCGATGAGCACAAACAGTGACAGGGTAATGGCAGGTCCTATCTGCACCCCCAAGGTACCCATATCCAATTGGGCCCCTAAATCGAGGAAAAAGAAGAGAAGCAAAAAATCCCGGAGGCTGATCAACCGGGTACCAATGGCTTCACGATATCGTGTGGAGGCCAGAGAGATGCCGGCAAGAAAAGCCCCCACTTCTTTGCTGAAACCCAGCGAGTCACCCAAAATGGCAAGAAAGACTGCCCAGGCGATCGAGAAAAGCAAGAGGAGTTCGAGGGACCGGGCAAGGTGGTGTAAGAGCCAGGGCAAGACATACCGCATCAGAAGCCCGATACCTGCAAGAAGTCCGCCCCCCTTCAACAGGAGAAATACCAGGGTCTGGCCGATCTCATCCGATGCGCCAGCTACACCATAAGCAGAAAGACCAATCATGACCAACACCACCACAATGTCCTGAACAATCAAAAAACCAACGGCGATACGGCCATGAAGTGTGTCTATCTCCCGTTTGTCAGATAGAAGTTTAACAATGATAATCGTGCTGGAAAAGGTCAGAGCCACGGCCACATAAATGGCGGCAACCGGTTCCATTCCCAGTGCTATCGCCAGAAAATAGCCGATGACAGAGGTGAAGAAGATCTGTCCTAAACCGGTCGCTAGGGCCACGGGTCCCAGGGTCCGGATGAGGTGAAGATCGAGTTTGAGACCTACGACGAAAAGCAAGATGGCAATGCCCATCCGTGCCAAGAGGTCAATCTGGTCCTTGGCGATCACCCACCCGAAGACCGAAGGTCCTACAAGAATACCAACGAAGATGTAACCGAGAATCAGGGGCTGTTTCAGCCAAACGCTTAAAGTGCCGACCCCCACGGCCGCTAGGAGTAAGACAGCAATCTGTCCGAAGATATTATCAAAGACTTCAATCGTCATACGGTTAACCTCATCCAATCAATTTGAATCTTTAATTTCATTTTCCCATAAATGTTTGCGAATATGGGTGGCCATTTCTTCACATCTTTTTGCCTCTTTCTTCTTGCCCATATGCCGATAGGCAACGGCCATCTCTTCCCATGCAGGAATGAAAAACATATCCCTCCTGATGCAATATTCAAACTGGGCGACTGCCCCTTCTATCACCTGTTTATCGAGTAGTTCTTTCCCCCTTCTGAAATGTGTCTCTAGGTTGGCAAGGTTCTTCTCAAGGGGGAATCGAATAACGTGTTCCTGTTTCAAGGTGATCACAGAACAGGGCATTTCTCGAACGACCTTCTCTGTCGTGCTACCCATCAGTAGACGCGAGACCCCTGTTCTGCCCTGGGAACCCATCACGAGCAGGTCGGGCTGCGCTTCCCGAATTCCCCTCAGAATTTCTTCATGGGGTTTCCCCCTTAGGATGGTCTTGGTCCATTTGAGATTTTCCGATTCGAACCCCCGAAGAAATCTATCAAACTGAGACTGCTGTCGTTTCACTAAGGATTTCTCTTTTGACTCTCCTGGTGTTCTGCCTGTTCCAAAAAAGCTGCTCAGCAGAGGCTCATACACGGTCAATACGATGAGATGGGCCTCAAAAGTTCGGGAAAGATGAATCGCATTAATCAGGGCACGTTTTGAGTCTTCCGAAAAGTCCACGGGGCAAAAAATCTTTCTGATGAGCGGATGAGAACCCGACTTCACCGCCAGAACCGGTTTGTCAGCGTAGGTCATTACTCTTTCGGCGGTGATTCCCAACGGAAACTTCTTTTCTCCTTCACCAGACCCTACAACGATAAGGTTAACATCCGATTCATCCGAATGTTCGATAATCCTTTCAAACGGAATCCCAAAACGGACGATGATCTCAACAGAAGAGACTCCTTTCTTTTCCAGATCCATCTCTATTTTTCTCAGTTTTTCCGTTTCCATTCTCCTTATTTTACCCCTGTCGATCTTTAGGCCCTTGATTTAAGGAATGACATGAATCAAGATCATTTCCGAGTGGAACGCCTTCGCTAAAAGTGTCGCCATCCGAAGCGCATCGTTTGAGGGTTGTAAAACATCCATTGCCACTAAAATCTTTTCAAGTAATTTCATAAAAGCCTCCTCTTGAAAAAGAAGGTGATAATTTCTAAAATAATGTTAGCATAAAGCTCCTGCAGTTTCTACAGAATGTTCCCCTGATTCCCCTGTTGTGTGGTGAATCAAGGCCATTGACTACTTAATCATTTTGAAGTTTGAATGAAAAAGAGTGGTCTCGAACCGTACCTAAGCGAGTCGAATAACGGGATGAACTTACGCCACCTTACCGCGAGGAATAGATGCAAGAAGGATTAGGATTTCTCGTCAATTTATCGATGAGCTTGGTACTGGCCCTTGCGCTGGGCCTTCTGACCCAGCGGCTCCGGCTTTCACCGATCATCGGATATTTGCTGGCGGGCATCCTTCTCGGCCCCCGCACTCCCGGATTTGTGGCAGACCCCAAAATGGCCCATGACTTTGCCGAGGTCGGCGTGATTCTCCTGATGTTCGGGGTAGGGCTCCATTTTAATTTCAACGACCTTCTTCTTGTCAGGAGAATCGCCATCCCGGGATCGATCGGACAGATCCTGGTGGCTTCTATATTGGGCACCGCAGCGGTGCTCTCCTTGGGTATGGGATTGGGGAAAGGAATCGTGCTCGGAATCGCCATCTCCGTCGCCAGCACCGTTGTCCTGGTTAGAATTCTCGAGGACAACAATCTCCTTCAAACCAACCAGGGCCATATCGCTATCGGGTGGCTCATCCTCGAGGACATCTTCACGGTCTTTGTCCTTGTGCTCCTTCCCAGCATGGCCAGCATCTGGGGGCAATCCAGTGGAGGCGGTGGAAACCTGTTCATGGCTTTCATCTGGGCCATCGCTAAATTCGCCGGATTGTGCCTGCTTGTGGTGATGATCGGAAGAAAAGCGATCCCCAGGCTTCTGAACCTCGTGGCGCGGACCCGCTCGCGGGAGCTTTTTACGCTTGCTGTCCTTGGTCTAGCGCTGGCGATTGCCACCGGTTCGGCGGCCTTATTCGGGGTATCGGTGGCGCTGGGCGCATTCCTGGCAGGGATTGTCGTCGGGCAGACAGAGGTGAGCCATCAGGCGGCTGCCGATGCCCTTCCGATGAGAGACGCTTTCGCCGTCCTGTTCTTCGTCTCTGTGGGGATGCTTTTCGACCCTCAGGCCATTATCAATGAACCCTGGTTCTTCTTGGCGCTCCTCGGAATCATCCTTATTGCAAAGCCTCTCACCGCATTTCTGATCATCTGGTTTCTCCGTTATTCAGTGCGGACGGCGATGACGGTCGCCCTGGCGCTGGCCCAGATCGGCGAGTTCTCCTTTCTCCTGGCCAACGAAGCGATGGGACTCGGCATCCTTTCAGCGGATGGGCAAAGCCTTCTGGTTGCCTGCGCATTGATCTCAATCGCCGTCAACCCCTTATTATTCCGTGCCATGGACCCCCTGGAACAGTGGCTCCGCAGTAAGGAACGAATCTGGCGCATTCTCGACCAGCGGTCAAGCCGCGAAGGGGAGATGCTGAATAAAGCCGGGGCCGGCAGGGGGGTTGGAATCAAGACGAAGGCCGTCATTGTCGGGTACGGCCCTGTCGGACAGACCGCATCCCGGATCCTAAGGGATTTTGACATCCCCCTGGTCATCGTAGATCTCAATGTCGATACGGTTCGAAACCTGATTGAGTCCGGGCAGGCCGCCATTTACGGCGATGCAAGCCGGCGCGACATCCTGATAGCGGCGGGGGTGCAGGAGGCAAACTATCTTCTGGTCACCGTCCCCGACGTGCTCACACGCACGGCGGTGATCGTGACGGCGAGGGATCTGAACCCTGAGATCCATGTTTTTACCCGAGCCCGTTACCTCCAGGAACGGACCTGGCTGGAGGAAATGGGGGCGACGGACATCTCCACGGAGGAAGCGGAAACCGCGATCGGCCTGGCCATCCTGCTCCTGCGGGAAATCGGCGCGGACAACGACCGGATTCAGAAAGAGATCCAGGACATCCATCGAGAACTCGGGACGCGCAAATGGGATATGAAGTGATTCGATAACAACAATGAACGTGAAGCATTGGACCCTTTTTAAACCCTTCTTTAATCGATCAAACGACCGGATTCTTGAGTGCCAATCCCCGGCATCCATCCCTGGTATATTTCAGCGCACTGGGGAGAAAAGATTCGATTTCCCGGATCCGTGTTTCCCTCTCCTTGTTGCTTCCCCATGATCTGGATGTAGCGGGCGATGCGTCTTCTTGTGATGAGCCCGAAAACGATCAACCGCGGAAAATGGATTCGTATGGGTATCCCCATCACAGTTCCAATTTTCCACGTCCCTTTCAATGATGAACTGGTCATATCTTTTCTTCCTCGGATATGATCTTTGGGTAATTAAATCTCTCAAATATTCCCCAAAAAGATTCAACGGAAATATGCCTTCAGCACATACTCCTGCATCATTGGATGGGTGTTGAAAAACGAACCATTGACAGCAATCGAGTGTCTCATCACGTCCACAAAACGATCCCGGCCTTCTATCGTCACAGAGACTTTCGGCAACATCTCCTTTAGAAATTCTTCGACGGCCCATTCCATCGGTTCTTCATTTTGCTCCCCGTCAGAACCGAGTCTTTGGTAAAAATATCCTTTTCGATGAAGAAGGGTCGCAGCGACCATCGGAACGTTGAGGTCTGCGGCCGAGCGAATCGTATCCCCTGCCAACACCCTCAGTCCACCACTGTAAGTCGGCATGGCCGGATCAAGCCCGATCTCCATCGAAAAATAGGCTATGGCACGTTGTTCATTCATAAGCATCCTCTCTTTTGTAAGTCCTTGAGATCATGTCCCAGGCCTCCTCTGCCGTCTCCACATATTGAAAGAGTTCGATATCTTCCGGGGAGATCGCGCCTTCCTCAACAAGGGCTTCGAAGTTGATGATCCGCTCCCAGAACTCCCTTCCGAAAACGAGCACAGGGATGGGCTTGATCTTCTTTGTCTGAATCAGAGTCAGGGTTTCAAAGAATTCATCGAGTGTACCGAATCCGCCGGGAAAGACAACCAGGGCTCTTGCCCGCATGAGGAAGTGCATCTTCCGTATCGCAAAATAGTGAAACTGAAAACAGAGTTCGGGGGTGATGTATTCGTTCGGCTTTTGCTCAAAAGGAAGAACGATATTGAGGCCAATGCTTTCAGCCCCTGCCTCGCAAGCCCCTCGATTTCCTGCTTCCATGATTCCAGGCCCCCCTCCTGTGACCAACACCTCTTTGGAGTTATCCCGTGTCTGAGCGGCTGTTGAAATCAGCGAGGCGAGTTTACGCGCTTCTTCATAATATCGAGAGGTTTCGGCAATCCTGCCCGCTATTCTTGCTTTGCGTAAAAGGGTTTGATCTCCAGGATTTTTTGCCGCTACCGATTCCGCCTCTGCCAACAATTTGCGGGCGACTTTCGGCTCCGGAATTCGGCTACCCCCAAAGATCACGATGGTGCTTTCAATCTGATGTTCCTGCAGGATAAGCTCCGGTTTCAGTAATTCAAGTTGCAGACGGATAGGACGGAGTTCATCCCTGAGCAAAAAGTCATGATCCATGTAGGCCAGCCGGTAAGAAGGAGAAAGAGTCTGGGAAGACGGAACACATAATTCCGCTGCCCGGGCATCCTCAAGGGCGGAAGGAAAAGGTTCGGTTTTAATTTTTTTACTCATTGGCAACTCTCCCTTTTCTCCTATGTCTCCGTATTGCCTTATCCGCTTCTACCGCAATGACCACCGTGAGGCTGACCAAGACGATCTGCAGCCAGTCCGATAACGCTAAAGCTTCTGTTCTGAAAACCCATTGAAGGGCGGGAACGTAAACGACTGCCAATTGAGCAAGAAAGGCGGCCACCATGCTGTAGAAGAGGAACGGATTGCTTAGGGGGCTGATGGTAAAAACGGATTGAAGTTCTGAACGGGAATTCCATGCCTGGAAAAACTGGAATAAAACCATTGTCGTGACGGCAATGGTTCTTGCCCGTTCGAGAGAGACTCCCTCATCAAGGGCCCAGACAAAATTGAAGATCACGCCTGCGGAGATGATGAGACCAACCAGAATGCTTCGCTCATACATCAACCTCGACATGATTCCTTCTTTGAGGCGTCTCGGTTTCCGCTTGATCACGTCCTTTTCTCCCGGCTCAAAGGCCAGGGCCACGTCCTGGAGGCCATTGGTCACCAGATTGATCCAGAGAAGCTGTGCGGCCACGTAAGGGATCGGGATATCGAAGGCCATGGCGATCAGTATGGAGACGATCGCTGCAAAACCGGTGGGGATGAGAAAGAGCGTCACCTTCCGGATATTATCAAAGATCACACGGCCTTCTTCCACTGCATGGAAAATGCTCGCAAAATTGTCATCGGTGATCACCATATCCGCTGCTTCTCTGGCCACATCGGTGCCGCTCTTTCCCATTGCCGCTCCAATATGAGCGGCCTTGAGGGCCGGAGCATCGTTGACCCCGTCTCCGGTTACCGCCACCACCTCGCCGCGTTTCATCACCTGCTGAACGATCCTCAGTTTGTGCTGGGGAGAAACCCTTGCAAAGACCGACACCTCGTTCACCCTGGCATAGAGGCCTTCGTCGGTCATGGTTTCGATCTCTCTACCGGTTAAAACTTGAGAATCCTTTTGGGTGATCCCCATCATCTTCCCGATGGCACTCGCTGTCACGGCATGGTCTCCTGTGATCATCGCCACCCGGATTCCTGCCTCATGGCAGCCCCTGACGGCGTCAATTGCTTCGGGCCTCGGGGGATCGATCATCCCCTGCATCCCTGCGAAGACCAGACCCGCTTCAACATACTCATGGGTCAGTTCTGAGAGATCATCGGGAGCCTCTTGATAGGCCATTGCAAGAACTCTCATTCCGTCCCTTGCAAAATGTTCGGCTGTCTCCAGAACCTTCTTCTTGTCGAGGAATTCCCCGGATGAACTCCGGGAACACATCTCAACCACCCTTTCGGGCGCACCTTTGACGAATATCGTCTTTCTGCCGTCGTGTTGATGGAGTGTCGCCATAAACCCGCGATCTGACTCAAAAGGGAGAATTGAAAGTTGGGGGAATTGTTTTTTCTCCTCTTCGGGGGCGAGACCGGCTTTCAATGCAGAGACGATGAGCGCCCCCTCCGTCGGGTCTCCGTCAACCTTGGGTTGGCCATTCTCCTCGTAAAGGTTCGATTCATTACAGAGCATTCCGATCCGGGCCACGCCACAGAGGCCCTTTAGAGCGGATGGATCGCACGGTTCCCAGTCGTGAAGGATCTCTCCTTCCGGGTCATAGCCGCTTCCTGTCACTTCATAGGAGTGGTGGCCATCATAGATCGCCTTGACCGTCATCTCGTTCTTTGTCAGAGTTCCTGTTTTATCGGAGCAGATCACGGTCGTACTTCCGAGGGTTTCAACCGCAGGCAGTTTTCGGATGATGGCATTTCGTTTAGCCATCCGGCTGATCCCGATGGCCATAGTAATGGTGACGACGACGGGGAGTCCTTCCGGGACTGCGGCAACCGAGGCCGCCACAGCGATCTTAAATATCTCGGCAATCGACATGCCGAGGGAGAATCCAAGAATGGAGATGGCTGCGGCGCTTCCTAAGACGAGGAAACCGATGAAATGGGCGAACTTGACGATCTTCTGCTGAAGCGGGGTCTGGGTGACAGAAAGTTCCCCGACCTCTCGGCGATCTGGCCAAGGATTGTTTTGACACCCGTTTCCACAACAATCCCTTTAGCCCTTCCATTGACCACCACCGTTCCCATAAAGGCCATGTTCGTTTGGTCTCCCGGGGTGAGGTTCTCCTCGGCAATGGATTGGAATTTTTTTTCAACGGGAACCGATTCACCTGTGAGGGCGGCTTCTTCAACCCTCAATTCGGTGGCCTTTAAAAGCCTCAGGTCCGCAGGCACCTTCATGCCCGAGGCCAGGAGGACGATATCCCCCGGCACAAGTCGCTCACTGGGAATGTCTTTCTCTTTGCCTTCCCTCATGATCCTCGTCCTGGGAACGACCATACTCTTGAGGGCCCGTACACTCGTTTCCGCCCTATATTCCTGGAAATAACCGATGGCAGCATTGAGGAGGAGAACAGCCACGATGACGCCAGTGTCGATATATTCCCCGAGAAAGAGAGTGACGACTGCGGCCACCATTAGGATATAGATCAGGGGGCTGGTAAATTGGTGAAGGATGATTTTAAATTTGCTGATGGCCTCCTGTTCAGGAAGTTTATTAGGGCCATACTTTTCAAGGCGGGCTTCGGCCTCGGACTCTGATAATCCCTGCTCTGACGTTTGAAGCGTCTCTAACACTTCTTGGGCATCACGCTGATACCATTTCATACTCTTTCCCTATACGGAACCATCAATCCTTGGAATCTTTCTTAAAACCGCAAACGTCATTTTCGTATTATTGATGGAGTAACTTAATAATCCGGTGGATCGCCGCTATGAGACATCCCATGACATAACTCCTCCAACCCTCACTTATATTAAGGGGGATTAGAGGGAGTTAAGAGCTTAGGAGGGGTTAAAATATTCATCAAAAGGAAAACCGGCTTCATGACGGGGATTCCTCTTCTAAAAATTGTTCGGACCTTCTCCCGGAGGAGGTGGAAACATCCAGAATATTTTTTTTCAGAGAGCGAACCTCATAATACACGCCGCACCAGCAACGACTCATCAGGGTCCTGGTCGTCGTTGTGCGGAGGAGGTTTTCCGCCTTTTTCAAGCTCATGATCGGCTTGTTACAATCCGGGCAGATGAGATCGCTCATGATGCTCACCTCCTCTGGGGCACTGGTCTATTTAGGGTCTGTTTATAAAATCCATTATTCCGTCATGCCCCAATTTAATCGGGGCATCCAGACGTCGTCCCGACGAAAGTCGGGAACCAGAAATCAATAAAACTGGATTCCTGTTTTCACAGGAAACCCTGGATTTCGGCTTTCGCCGGAATGACAGCCTGTTTCGAAACTTTCAGTTTAAGAACAGACTTTATTTAGGTATCTTTGGGCTCTTAAAATACCTGAGCAGTTCGGAATCAGATTCCAGTAAAATTGTCGTCTTTCCCTCAAAGAGTTTTTCGTAAGTCTGGAGTCTCCTGAGGAATGAATAAAACTCCAAGTCCTGTTCATAAGCAGAAGCAAATATTTCCGTGGCGCGACCGTCTCCTTCTCCAAAAAGCTTCATCTGCTGCTGATAGGCCTTGGCCAGGATGATCTCTTTCTCTTTGTCGGTTTCAGCTTTGATCTCCCGTGAACGCTGTTCTCCCTCGGCCCTGTATCGTTTTGCAATCCGGTGACGTTCTGCCTGCATTCGGGCGTAGACACTGGCCTGGACCTCTTTGGGGAGGTCGGCCCGTTTGATCCGGACATCGATGATTGTGATACCAAACCGTTTTGCCAACTCGTGAGCTTCTTTTGCAACCGTCTCCACGATCTTTTCCCGTTCTTCGCGGATAAATCCGATGAAGCTGTGTTTTGCAATCTCCTGCCTCAGGCGGGCCACGAGAATATCCTCGAGACGAGACAACGCCCCCGCTTCTGTCCTCACGCTTCGATAGAATTCGAGGGGATCCTCAATCTTCCAGCGTGAGACGTGATCCACCACGACTCTCTTCTTATCCAGGGTGATGTACTCGACGGCCACGGCGTCCGTGGTCAACACCCTCTTCTCAAGAAGGTGTAAGGTCTGTATGGCCGGGACTTTAAAATGTAAGCCAGGCTCCCGGATGGTTCGGATATATTTCCCGAACTGAGTGATGATGGCTTGTTGCTGCTCATCAATGGTGAAGGTCGCACTTGACAGAAGGATGAAAAAGATAAAAACCAGGATGATCACAGTTGTTTGTTTCCCTTTTCCCATCGTTCCTCACTCCTTTTTTCCTTCTTTGATGGTGATCGCCTCTTTTAAGGGAAGCCACTTCAAGACCGAATCTTTCCCTTGGGGCGGAAGGATATATTTCTCCTTCTCAGGCAGAATTTTATCCAGCGTTTCTAAATAGAGTCGTTCTCTCGTCGCCTCTTTTGCCTTTCGATAAGCTTTCAGCACATCGAGAAATTTTGTCGCATCCCCCTGAGACCGGATCACCCTCTGTTCTTTATAGGCCTCCGCGTTCCGGACCATCTGCGCCGCCTCTCCCCTTGCCTTTGGAATGAGATCTTCGCGATACCCCTCTGCCTCTCTCATCAAACGCTCTCGATCCTCCCATGCCCTGACCACATCGTGAAACGCATCCTTCACCTCCTCAGGGGGATCCACCACGAGAAGCCTCGCCTCCGTGACCATCAATCCGGTCTGATAATCATCGAGAAGAGTTTGGAGATATTTTTTTATCTCATCCTGGACCACAACCCGTCCCTCGGTCATGGTGAAGTCAATGGAATTTCTTCCCACCACGCTCCGGAGGGCGACCTCGGCGGAAGTTTTAAGGACAAATTCCGCATTCCTCACCCGGAAGAGAAACTGGGCAGGGTCTTTGACGACGTATTGAACAAACAGTTGAGCGTCCACGATATTTTCGTCACCGGTGAGCATCAGAGCTTCTTTGGGTTCGGGTCTTACCTTCCCGCTATACGGGTCGGTTTTAAAGCCGACCTCCGCCCTCCTCACCCTGGCCAGATGGACCACATCATGGGTCTGAATGGGCCAGGGAAGACGGTATCTCAACCCCGGTGAAGTTTGATCGACCATCTTCCCAAATTGACGAATCACCCCCATCTCCCCCGGCCCGACAATATAGATACCTGATGCGAGCCAGATCAGAAGAATCAAACCGATGAGAATAAAAAGCATTCTCTTTCCTCCCCAATGGCGGATCTTCTCTTGAACCTTCAATGCGAGTTCATCCACCGAAGGGCCGCCATAACCTTGCCTTCCGACTCCTCCAAAATCACCGTCTTCCCAGGCCATCATCTCTCCTCCCAGTTGAGCTATGGTTTAAGAGTGAGCAAAAAGAATGCCGAAAACACAGAAAGAAATTTCCTAATATTTCAATGAATTATGACTTTTAAAAAAAAACCTACACATCTTGTTGTCCCATTTTGCCACAGAGTGTTTCTTTATTCCCCTTTTCTTACCAACTCCGATTTTTACCCAGGCCTACAACTAATTGAAAAATATAGAAAATTTTTTTTAGCAAGTGGCATTCGGATTGCTCATAGTATCATCAAGCATTGAAGGAGGCTTTTCGAATCCACCTTCTGTGGTTGAAAAAGGACCCACCCCTTAATTCAAAGCCTCTTTCAATGCGATTTTTAAAACCACATTTTTAATCGATCCAATATGGATGGAATGAACCGTTCAAATTGCGCTGGTAAAGCGCTGATCATCGAAGACGACGAGGGGATGAGGTCTCTATTGGAAGATTTTTTTAGAGAAGAAGGGTTTGAGGCCGATTCCGTCAGCAATGGCTCCGAGGCTTTTCGAATTCTTGTCAGAGACACGTTTGATCTAATCATCACGGATATTCGGATGCCGGGCTTAACGGGATTGGATATTCTTCCTGGAATCAAGAGGCTTCACCCTGAAGTTCCGATCATCGTCATCACCGCTTTTGGTAACGAAGAAATCCATCGCAAGGCGATGAAGAGGGGAGCCACCGCTTATCTGGAAAAACCGCTTCACTTCAGCGAACTCAGAACAATGGTTCAAGAGATTAGATCTGCAAACGAAAAAAATAGGGGGGCAGTGAAATGGTTGGAATCTTAGTTGTCTCTCACGGGAAATTGGCAGAGGCATTGATTTCATCGGTTCAATTTCTTGTCGGGAGCTTAAAGAAGGTAAAGGGGATTTCTATCTGGCCAAGAGATAGGAAAGAAGAAGTGAGAGATCGAATTAAAAAAGGAATAAACGAACTGGATGAGGGAGACGGAGTGGTTGTTTTGACGGATATTCTGGGTGGGACACCAACCAATTTAATCCTTTCGGTATTGGAAGATAAGAATGTTGAGGTCGTCACCGGGGTCAATATGCCTATGTTGCTTACCCTTTCGAGCCATCGAAAGGAAGGGTCATTAAGAAAGCTCGGAAGATTGGCAAAGAAATCAGGACGCAGAAGCATCGTTTTAGCGAGGAAGGTATCGGTATGAAAATGGTTGAATTGAAGAGAAAGGCTATGGGATTGGGTATCAACGTCAAAGCTAAGGCCGGGAAGGGGGATTTGATTCGGCAAATCCAGAAAGCAGAGGGAAATTTTGATTGTTTTGGCTCAGCCAAAGATCACTGCGATCAATGGAATTGTTGCTTCAGAGAGGACTGTTTGCCGACGTTGAAATCCTAAAGAGGAGGAGACCTATGGGCGACTTTTTCCAACCCGGCGTGATTACAACCCTTCATCGTTTAAAGAGGGAAAATGGGAAACGGATGGAGATGGAGCTGGAATTCTTTTCGAGATACAATCCCATTGCATTGGTTCTTCCTTCCCTCTACTCTGAACTGAAAGAGAAGGCGCTCAAGAAGATCGTTTCAGAGATCAAAAGGGTCAAATACATCAATCAGGTCATCGTCACCTTGGGAAGGGCAGATCAAAGAGAGTTCGATCACGCCAGAGAGTTTTTTTCGGCTCTTCCTCAGGAGACGATCATCATCTGGAACGATGGTGAAAGGGTGAAATCCCTTTACGATGTCCTGAGCCAAAATGAGATTTCAGCAGGGGAGGATGGGAAGGGGCGGTCCGCCTGGATGGCCTTTGGTTATGTCCTGGCCAGTGGAAAAAGCGATGTGATTGTGCTCCACGACTGTGATATTATCAACTATGACGAGGAGTTTTTGGCCCGCTTATGCTATCCGGTAGTCAATCCCAATTTAGGCTACGAATTCTGTAAAGGGTATTACAGCCGGGTGACAAACAAGTTGCACGGAAGAGTTACGCGACTCTTTGTAACCCCTCTCATCCGGTCTCTCGAACGACTGTTAGGGTATTTGCCCTTTTTAGTCTATCTCGATAGTTTCCGGTATCCCCTGGCGGGTGAGTTTTCAATGATCACAGACCTGGCACGTATCAATCGGATCCCCTGGGATTGGGGATTGGAGGTCGGTGTTTTATCCGAGGTTTTTCGCAACTGCTCCCTGAGACGAATCTGCCAGGTTGATTTGACAGACAATTATGAGCATAAGCATCAGGAACTTTCTCAAGATGATCCGAGCAAAGGGCTTTTGAGAATGTCAGCGGATATTGCTAAAAACCTCTTTCGAAATCTGGCCGGCGAAGGGATAGATCTTTCGGAAAGCCTGCTCAAAACACTGAAGGCCACCTATTTGAGAACAGCACAGGAGGCCATCACGAAATACCATGATGATGCAGCCATCAACGGTCTCGATTTTGACCGACATGAGGAAGGCGTGGCCGTTGAAACCTTCACCAAGGGGATTGATCTGGCCACCAAGGCCTTTGTGGAGGACCCTCTTCGGATTCCTCTCATTCCGAACTGGAGCCGGGTCACTTCAGCCATTCCCGATTTTTTAGAGAGGCTGAAAAATGCAGTCGACGAGGACAACGCCTAAGCCCATCATCTTCACAGACCTTGATGGAACCCTGCTCGACCGGGACACCTATTCTTTCGAGCCGGTCTTGCCGGCTCTTCGGGTGATCCGGAAAAAAAAGATTCCCCTTGTTCTTACGAGCAGCAAAACTAGGACCGAAATCGAACTTTACCGAAGGAGAATAGAGAACGAGCACCCGTTCATTTCAGAAAACGGGGGCGCCGTGTTTATCCCAAAAGAGTATTTTTCTTTTCAATTTCCTTATGATCGAGAATTGGAAGAATATTTCGTCTTGGAGTTGGGGGTTGTTTACCCTGTGCTCGTTGACACCCTGGAAGCGATTCGAAAAGAGACAGGCATTAAGATGAAGGGATTCTCAGATCTCACAGAGGGAGAACTGGCGTCTCTTGCCGGATTGAACCCTCAGGAGGCTGAGTTTGCCAAGAGAAGGGAGTTTGATGAGCCTTTCATCCTCGAAGGAGAGGACGGAGAAGTTGAAATCGTCAAAAGAAAGATTGAAGAAAAAGGGATGAACTATGTCTGGGGAGGCCGGTTTCATCATCTCCTCGGGAAAAACGACAAGGGAAAGGCGATTGAGATTTTAAAAGAACTCTATGAAAATCAATTTTTCTCAATTTTTACTATCGGCATCGGAGATAGCTTGAATGACCTCCCCATGCTGTCAGCGGTTGACCGTCCCATTTTCCTCAAGGATGAGAAAGTCATTTCGCCGAAGAGTTTGACCTTGATTCAACACTTGACTCTCATCGATGGAACAGGGCCCCGGGCGTGGAGGGAGGCGATGTTGACATTATTCAGCGAGCTGAAAGTTTAGAACTGCAGGAGACCCTATGCAATTCTTTTACCCCGTTAGAAGGCCCCGCTGTTTGCACCGTGCGAAGCTTAGCTTCTATCGGGGTGTGAGCCCCGTAAGAGACCGAAGGTCTTACGGGGTGAACCTTCAAGTTAGAAGGACCAAGCTCTTCTAACGGGGTTTACTGGTTGACCTTGATGGTGGTCATGGCCATTGCGATTTTTTCGGTTCAGAATTCATCCGCCCCGCCCCTTGCCATAAAATTCCTGGTATGGCGGTTCGAAACTTCTTTAATCTACACCATCCTCGGATCGATCGGGGCTGGTGTCTTGTTGGTCCTGTTTTTCTGGATTCCCAGGGCGATCAAGGGTTCTATTCGCACAAGAGAGTTAAAAAAACAGGTCGAAAATCTCGAAAAGGTTTTATATCAACCCGCGGCCCTGGGGCAAGAGGTCCCTCAATCGAAAGAGATATGAATAAGGCAATCATCATCCCTGTTTATCTCAGATTGAGCCACCCGGATGAACTTCCCTCTTCGGAAGGACTCCATTTGACTCGGAGAGCCATCAGGAGCCTACGAATCTTGGAAGACCAAGAATTCACCCTCCTTCTCCTTGCCTGTTTTGACCTGAGCGGAAGGGAGGAAGAAGCTCTTCTTTCAGAGATGGATAGCGTTTTGAGAAGAGAGGTGGCGGGCCTCCGGGAAGGGGGGACCGCTGTCTTCTCTTCGGTCCATTTGAAAGGTTTGAAGCGTGCGATCGAGCCAAAAGGATTCGGGACATTGTCGTCCCTGATTGACCTGAAGGGCTTTTCAAAGATTCGTAACACGGGTCTGCTCCTTGCCCAAGCCCTTGCCATCGATGTAGCGATCTTTATCGACAATGATGAGGTCGTGGAAGACCCTGCCTATCTGAAGGTCGCCTGTGAATATTTGGACCAGAGATGGAATGGGAAGAAGGTGAGCGGAAAAGGGGGATTTTATGTCAATGCGGATGGGACGATCCTTCTACCCCCACAGCCTCTATGGTGGAGGTTCTTATGGGATAAGAACCGATGGATGAATGAGGTCTGGGAGAGGATTCTCCCCTCAAAAGACCGACTTGTCTCTTCCCCCATGCTTCTGGGTGGTAACCTCGTTCTTCACCACTCTCTCTTTTCGAGAGTTCCTTTCGATCCTTACATTCCGAGAGGTGAAGATACGGATTATCTCATCAATGCCAGCCAACTTGGCTTTTGCCTCTTATTCGACCGGGAACTCCGTATTAAACACCTCCATCCCAAAAGGACAGGGGACTATTTCCATGAGGAATTGAGAGGCGACATCGAGCGTTTCCTCTATGAGCGGGAAAAGACGAAAGGAGGACTGGCCATTGACCTTGATCCCTACCCAGGGTATTTCTTAAAGTGGACCCTCTATCCGAGAGCCTTTCTCACTACCCTGCTCTTGTCACTTGACTATTGTCGTAGAGGGGAACGGGAAAAGGCCAAATCGTGTTTGGATAATATCGGCCTCCTGTTTCGAAGGAAAGATGGGAAGAAAATAAAATATCTCCAGTTCCAGGAAGAATGGGCAAAGGTGATGGACCTGCTTCAGGGAGGGAAGAACAGGGAAATATTAAAAGATTGTTGGGTTTAGGTGTTTAGGAAGAGGGATGAAGACGCCATTTCAGGGACAATTAGAGGAAGTCAGAGAGGCCGATATTCTTGTCGGAATCCCGAGCTACAATAATAGCCACACCATCGGTCATGTCATTCGGGCCGTGATGGCTGGTCTTGCCAAATATTTTCCAAAGGCAAAGGCGGTTTTAGTCAATTCGGATGGTGGTTCCACGGATGGAACCCAGGAGGAAGTCAGAAGGGTTCAAATTGAAGACTATAAAACGATTCTCACCTCTCATCCGGTTCATCCTATTCACAAAATCATCACTCCCTATCATGGGGTTCCTGGGAAAGGGAGCGCATTTCGAACCATTTTCGAAGCAGCGAAGAGTCTGAAAGCAAAAGCATGCGTTGTAGTGGATTCGGATTTGAGGTCCATTACGCCGGAATGGATTGAGCTTCTGGTGAGGCCTGTCTTTGAAGAGGGATTTGATTATGTCGCTCCACTCTATGCCCGGCATAAGTTTGACGGAACGATTACGAACAGCATCGTCTATCCCTTGACCCGAACTTTATATGGGAAAAGGATTCGTCAACCCATCGGGGGAGATTTTGGTTTTTCCGGAAAGCTGGCGAATTTCTACCTGACCAAGGAGGTCTGGGAAACAGACGTCGCCCGTTTTGGGATCGATATCTGGATGACGACGCTCGCCATTGCCGAGGGATATCAGGTTTGCCAGTCTTATCTCGGCGCCAAACTTCACGACGCCAAGGACCCCGGGGCTGATCTGGGCCCCATGTTCACCCAGGTGGTCTCTTCGGTCTACTACTTGATGGGAGAGTATCAAACATTATGGGAACAAGGTTTTACCTCCCAGTCTGTCCCGACCTTCGGTTTCCATTATGAGGTGGGGTTGGAGCCCGTGTCGGTTAATGTGGAGCGAATGATCGGAAACTTCCGGTTAGGCGTCAGGGATCTGATCGAGATATGGAGAAAGGTGTTGCCAGCCGAGACGACGCGCTGGCTCGAATCGATTGAGAAACTTTCCGACGAGGCCTTCTTCCTTCCCCATGACCTGTGGGTCCGTTTGATCTATGAATTTGCTATCGCCTACCATCAGGGGCTTGTTCATCGCGAGCATTTATTGAAATCGATGATCCCGCTCTATTTGGGGAAGGTCGCCTCTTTTGTGAAGGAAA
Source organism: Deltaproteobacteria bacterium (assembly GCA_016875255.1). The sequence continues at coordinate 5,239 of VGRU01000033.1, read as the reverse complement.
ATGTGGACAGTTCAGCCATCGAGGTGGAGAAAAAGATTGAATCCCTGTGTCAGGTCTTCGAAGGGATGAAGCCTTATCTCGTTGAGAGATGGAAGAAAGGCGAATAGGAGGTGAATGTTATGGGAGAAGTATGGAGGGTTGCGATCATCGATTCTCTCAATAAATTTTTGGGGAAGGTCATCACTTTCTTTCCAAATGTGCTGGCGATGATGACCATTCTCATCCTCGGGTTGATCATTGCCTGGGTCTTTAAGAAAATCCTTTTCTATTTCCTGAAAACGATTCAATTCGACCGGGTGAGTAAACAATGGGGGTTCGCGGATATTCTCTCAAAAGGAGGAGTGACCTATTCTCCCGCCCATTTGTTGAGCCGGTTCTTCTATTGGATCATCATTCTCATCACACTCATCCTGGGGATTAACGCCCTGGAGGTGGCCGCCACTCAGAACTTTATTGCCCATTTTTTTAATTATCTCCCCAATCTCTTCGCAGGAATTCTGATTCTGGTGATCGGATATTTGATTGCCATCTTTTTGGGTCAGGCCACGTTGATTGCTGCGGTGAATGCACAGATGGAATCCGCAAAACTTCTCAGCCGTATTGTCCGTTGGTTCATCATTATCCTTTCCCTGACGATGGCCCTCTATCATCTAGGCATCGCAGAGAAAGTGATCGTGGCGACTTTTTCCATTACGTTCGGCGGCATTGTCCTCGCCTTAGCCCTTGCCTTTGGATGGGGGGGGAGAGAATTGGCGAAGGACTTTCTTGAAAGGTATTACAAAGGAAGGGAGAAGAAGGGGGAGGGAGAAGACCATATTTCTCATATTTAGATAGAAAAATAAATCCTTTCAATTCTTAAGGGAACCTCTAATAAATCAAGATTCCTCACTCCGGTGAAAACTCGGTTTTCCGCCCGAGGCGGACCCGCTCCTGGTGGGCGAGTCACAACGACCGGAGTCCAGTCATCTCAGAGATAGACATCTTATTCTCCTTGTGAGGGCTTGACCAATAATGTGATTCCCTGGATTCCCTCAACCCTGACCCTTGCCCCCTTTTCAACGGGTTTAACGCCTGTTCCGACTTCTGCCTGCCAGAGCTCTCCGCGGATACGGACATATCCTGAGGGCGCCAAGCAAGTTTCTACAATGGCTTCATCGCCAATTCGCTGATGGACGTCTTTGATCCGGCTTCGATCATAAGACCGCCAGACAAGAGGAAAAAGGGCAATATCCTTGATGATCCAGAGGCCAACGGAGGCCAAGATGAGCCAGGTCGGAAGATCCACCCACTGGCGGATGAGAATAAGGATTGAGATGAGGATGACCAGACTCGGGATCTGAAATAGAGCGTATCTCAAAATGAGCCGAAAAGACCATTCCTTTCTCTTCATCAATGTCACCGGTTCTACACTTATTGATGCTGACGGGTAACCCCGTTAAAAGAGCTTCGCCCTTCTAACGTGAAGGCTCACCCCGTAAGACCTTCGGTCTCTAACGGGGCTCACACTCCGATAGAAGTCAAGCTTCGCACAGGGCAAGCAGCGGGGCTTTCTAACGGGGTAAATTTAACTGAAAAAGAGCCGTGATGTAAACCCCGTATGCGCCACGTTTAAAGATAAATCTCTAACAAGGTCAATACATCATCACATTGAGAAGTGATTTTGACAATTTGAGGTCTAACTGATACATTGAAATATATCTTAACCCCGTACTTAATAACAGGAGGGAAATCCATGAAACCCTACCGTTGGCTCTCAATCGTTTTGATGTTTTTTTTCGTTTTCGGTTGCGCAAAGGGAGGGACGCACCTTGTCCGCATCGAATATCAACCCGTCAAAGAATTATCCTCCCTGGCAGGGAAGATTGGCCCTATGCTTGGCGTGGTTCCCTTTAAAGACGAGCGTCCGGATCAACTCTATATCGGTCGCCATACCCCCTATGATGGACCCTTAAGCTATTTCAAAAGTGAACCCTTTCCCTTAAATCAGGCGATGGTCGATTCGATATCTTCTACCCTTTCCCGTTTTGGGGTGAAGACCGTCCCCCTATCGAGTTGGGATGGGCAACCTGAGTCCCTGAAGAACATCGGAACTGATTCTGTCCTGAAGGTGGACATCAAACGGTTCTGGACGGAAGGGAAGGCTAGTGCCTTTCGAACGAGTGTGAAGACTTCAATTCAATTCGTCATTTATCTGGGCGTGAAAAAAGAGGGGAAAGTGTTTACGAGGAATATCGAAATGGAGAAAGAGGCTACCTTTGCGAGGTTGACACCGGAAAGGATTGAGGCCATCGTCAACCAAATGCTGACCGACCTCTTCGATGGTTTCTTTTCGAATCCTTATTAGAATCTTACATCAAGCAGAAAGAGGACAGTACAAAGGTATTAATGAGCAAGAAAAGAAGGATCTCAGGGAGACTCACATTTCTCTGGGCGGTTCTTAGAAAATTTGATAGGGATCATGGGTTTTTTCTCTCCGCAGGGATCACCTTCAATCTCATCATCTGTTTGATCCCCCTGAGCCTTCTCCTGCTGGCCTTGGTCGGAACCTATCTCTACTCCGCCAAAGAGGTACTGAACCATATCCGTCTTTACCTTGAGGGGGTTGCCCCTGCCCTGGATCCAAAAATTATGAAGAACCTCCTGGGAATCATCCAGAGCCGCAAAATAGCCGGGATATTGGGGATCATTGGGCTGCTCTGGACCTCCACCTGGATCTTTAGCTCTTTGAGGACGGCATTTAATATCATCTTCCAGGTGAAAAAAGGACGGGGTCTCTTCCATGGGAAGGTAATTGACCTTTTGATGATCGGGCTGGCAGGGATCTCTCACCTGGTAAGCATGGGCCTTACGTCCTTGATGACTTACGCTCAGCGTTATCGTATTCAAGCATCTCTGGACCTGGGGCCTATCGTCGGTGTCTTCTTAAAATACCTTCTCCCCTTTCTCTTCACCTTCTGGATGTTCTTCCTGATTTACAAGATCATCCCGAATCGAAAAATCCATTTTAAGACGGCCTTTCAAACCGCACTCTATACGAGTTTTTTCTGGGAAGTCGCCAAGCAGTTGTTCGGATGGTATGTCTTCAACATCGGAAAATTTTCGATGATCTATGGTCCATTGAGTGCCCTGATCGTTTTCTTCTTCTGGGTTTATTATTCTTCAGTCATCGTTCTCCTGGGAGCAGAAGCGGTTTTTCTATTAGAGAAAGGAGAGGAGAAGGTGAATGGTTGACGTCCATCAACGGAAGACGAAGATTGTCTGCACGATCGGTCCAGCAAGCGAATCTCCAGACGTTCTGGAGCATCTGATCGGGGCAGGGATGAATATCGCCCGGCTCAACTTTTCTCATGGGACGCATCAGGAGCATTTTAAAAAGATCAAAGCCATACGAGAAATCGCAGACAGATTGGGAAGACCTGTTGCTATCCTTCAGGATCTCTCCGGACCAAAGATTCGGATCGGAAGGATGAAGGAGAGCGGGGTAGAATTGAAACGGGGAGAAGAATTTCTTCTTACCACCCGAATGCTTCTGGGCGATGAGAAAAAGGCTTCTATCTCCTATCCTTCTCTTCCCCAGGAAGTGAGGGCTGGGGACAGGATTCTTCTTGCCGATGGTATGATTGAACTCCAGGTTATTGAATCGGACGATCAAAATGTCCAGTGCAAGGTCGTTGTAGGAGGGAGGTTATCTTCCCACAAAGGGCTCAATTTTCCTACTGGCACCATTTTAGCCTCAGCCTTCACAGAGAAGGATCAAGGCGACCTTATGTTTGGGATTGAAAATGGCGTTGATTTTGTCGGGCTTTCTTACGTAAAAGAAGCATCCGATCTTGAAAGGGTAAAGACGTTCCTGAGAGAAAGATCGGCTGATATTCCTATCATTGCTAAGATCGAGCGAAAGGAGGCTCTGGAGGATATTGACAGAATCTTGTTGGCCTCTGATGGGATCATGGTGGCAAGAGGGGACCTGGGCATAGAGACTCCGATTGAGAAGATCCCTAATGTTCAGAAGATGCTGATCCGGAAAGCCAATGCACTTGGAAAACCTGTGATCACAGCCACCCAGATGCTTCGCTCGATGGTGGATCACACACAGCCCACCCGGGCAGAGGTGACAGATGTAGTCAATGCCATCTACGATGGGACGGATGCGGTGATGCTTTCGGAGGAGACCGCAAGCGGCCGGTTTCCTGTTGAGGCGGCCGGGATGATGGCCAAGATCGCCCGGGCCGCGGAAGAGGAGTTTCCCCATCATCGGTTTTTAGAGAGAAGGATAGGTGGGCAAAGTGATCTTCCGCAGGCGATCAGCCGCGCGGCCTCTTTTTTAGCCCAGGAGGTGAGAGCCACGGTGATTGTCACGCCTACCGAATCCGGAAGCACCCCGAGGTGGGTTTCGAGGCTTCGTCCAAAACAGCCGATCCTTGCCTTGAGCCGGCATCTCTCAACCGTTAGAAGGCTCAACCTCTGCTGGGGAGTTCATCCGGTTCTCGTCACTGAATGGAAAGATACGGATGACATGTTGGAAAGGTCGAAGAGGATGCCGAAAGAGTTGGGAATAGCATCAGAAGGGGATCGGGTGATTATTATCGCAGGCGTTCCAATCAGCATCCCCGGCACCACCAACCTGATCAAAGTGGAAGTGGTCGAGTAGATGCGTCATCACAACCCCATCTCTCCCGATCGAGTGAACAAAATGAGAAAACTAAAAAAGTCTTGACAATTACAATAATAGTTTAATAGAATAATTTTCGGGTCCAGAAATATTTCAATATTTCTGGAGGGTCGTTTGGGATAGTCGGGCCGCTATCCGAAAGTAAATTTCGGGTAGCGGCTTTTTTTATAAATTTGATTCGTACCCGTAGGTGCTTCAATAAGGAGACTTGGCGGGTCCAGAAATATTTCAATATTTCTGGAGGGTCGTTTGAGATAGTCGGGCCGCTATCCGAAAGTAAATTTCGGGTAGCGGCTTTTTTATTATTAAAGTACAAGGTGGCGATGAAATGTTGGTGTTTTAAGAACCAAAACTTTGTGAATTAACGTTACAGTTGCAGAAACGGCCATGGGTAAATCGCTCTCCAAGGCTTCGAATGGCGGTTAACCGGATGTCTTAGGGGAATCGCTGGACTTCACCCAAGGTGAATTTCAGTATGGGTTCGATACGTGTGTGCCCATATGCCTGAAGGTTCGCCTCGAACCCTTTCCGAACGATTCACCCATGTCCGTTTAACTCAATTTTTTG
>VGRU01000032.1 GCA_016875255.1 Deltaproteobacteria bacterium | reverse complement strand
CAAAGAAAGAAGGAAATTGGTTCTCGCGGTGCGGGAAACACCTCTTCACAAGGGACACCTCAACCTGATGATGAATCTTGCAGACCTCGGGGTGATCATTCTACCACCCATCCCCGCCTTCTACTTCCATCCCAAGACCATGGACGACCTGATCAACCATACCGTCGGGAAAGTCCTCGATCTCTTCCATATCGAGCACGACCTTTTTGCCCGCTGGGGAAGCGCAAAGGTGAAAAATAACCTTCGAAAGAAAGGGTTGAATCATTAAGATCAAGGGGAAAATTGTCGAAGGGCTCAGGGAAGCAGGCCACTTTACCCAGATCCCCTGGGTGAAAAGGCAGTTTATAGAAAAGCTATCCATTGATCCCTACCCCGGAACGCTCAATTTAGAGATCATTGACCCTGAATCCCTCCATATTTTCAAAGACCTAAAATCAACGACAGGAATAGAAATCACGCCCGAGGATCCTTCTTTTTGTAGCGCCCGGTGTTACCCCGTTCTCATCAATGGCCAATTAAAAGGAGCAATTGTCTTTCCGTTGGTTGATGACTATCCTGAAAATAAGATGGAGTTAATCGCACCCGAGAATATCCAAAAAGCTCTCTCCGTAAAGCCGGGAGACCCATTGGATGTAGCAACAGTGTTAGATTAGTTAAAAAACTTGAAGGAGCCCGATAGGAAAACCTTCAGGATTCAGATGAGAGCCCACCCTATCCCAACCATATCCTAAACCATATCTTTATATTGCAACGTCCTTCATATCGTAGTATAATTCTTGTGTGGAAAAGGGCTGCTTCGAATGGGAGGATGATTTATGAAGAGCAAAATAAAATATACTGAAGAGCCGATGGGTAAGCTGATGGTTGTAAAAGATTTTCTCCCGGCACCCGATCAGTTGGTCTTAAAGGAGGAAAATGTAAAGGTAACGATTTCCTTGAATAAGTCAAGTGTGGAATTTTTCAAGAAAGAGGCGCAAAAGCACCAGACTTCCTATCAAAGGATGATTAGACGCGTTATTGATTGGTATGCTTCACAGTATCAAAAGGGTATTTAATTGGAAATCGGGATCAGCCCTTGACGTTGAACAAATTCGTATAGGGTGTAGTCCTTTACCTTCCATACATCCGGATTCTTAACCTTCGCCACCTCTTTCAAATCTCTCAAGTTATATTGTAAATCGCGATTAAGGGGGGCTTACAACTTTGTTCATTTTTCGTGACAAGATGTCCTTCACCTGACAAAATTTGTTAGAACAATAAGGGCAGGAATCAATGCCCCTAGCTCAACCACTTGATATCATTAATTTTCTAAATAACTCCTTTTTGGCTCAATTCTTGCGTTAAAAGTGTTTAGGAATATAAGAATCTTTGAGGGTATCAAAGATGAAACGGGTATGTCTAAAAATAGTGTCCATTTCTAAGGCCATTATTTTCCTCCTCGTATCTACTGTTGCAGTGGTTTCTCCTGCGGATGCCTCTACTTCAGTGGCAATTGTCAAGAAGGTGAGCGGCAGCGCGGCCATAGTCAGGCAGGGGCAAACCATACGGGCTACCCATGGTTTGGAAGTTTGGGAGAGTGATATGCTTCGTACCGGCCGCAACGGATCCATTGGCATTCTATTTAACGATGACACTCTATTGTCAATGGGACCTGGAAGCGTCCTGGTCATAGACGAATTTGTATTCGCTCCAAAGCAAGGAAAATTTTCGATCGTGATCAAAATGGTAAAAGGAACGGCTGCCTATCTTTCGGGCCTCATCTCAAAGCTCTCACCGGATTCGACATACATTAAGACTCCGACCGCCTCCATCGGGATAAGAGGAACCAAATTTGTCATAAAAGTCGAGGGGGAGTAGAAAAAGGAGACCTGGAGAGACCGATGAAAAGGTGGAGTAGTCTTGTTGTTGGCTGGATCGTTTTTTGCTTCCTGACCGGGTGTGCTACACATCGAACAAAACGAGACCTGATCGTCCTCTTGCCTGACCCGGATGGCAAGGTAGGTGCCATCACGGTGACCACCAACGCAGATTCTCAGGTCATTGACAAGCCCGGATACGGCATCGTAGTAGAAGACCCCAATAAGGCACCCGCCGCTCCCAAGCCCATCCATGAGAATGAAATCAAGGAGGTCTTCGGACAGGCTCTCTCGGCGCAACCGGACCTGTCGAATCGGTTTCTCTTATTCATTCTCTACTTCGAGAATGATACAACGAAACTCACCCCTGAATCCAAAGCCTTGCTATCAGAAGTCTTAAAAAATATTAAGAGCCGTAAATCAAATGAAGTCTATATCGTCGGCCATACTGATCTGGTCGGAAGAGAGGCCTATAACATAGACCTCTCTTCAAAACGGGCAAGACATAAAAGAAATTGGCTCATATCTAACAGTATCACACCGGGCGCTTTGTTTGTATCGTATTATGGCAAATCAAGACCACTGGTGTCTACCAAAGACGAAGTCCCTGAACCCCGTAACCGGAGGGTCGAGGTTATTGTTAGATAACTGGCGGCAATTTGTTTTTGCAGTTGTTCTTAGCCTTTTAAGCAGTTTAAATGAATGGTGAACTTGAAAATCAAAAAGCCGATTATCCGAAAAGACTGGAAAAACAGCCGGTCCATTTTTTTCTATGGCATCCTTTTCTCAGTCATTCTCTTTTTGGTCAGCCTCGCCAAGCCCACTCTGACGGATTTCCTTCACAATAGAGTTTACGACGCCCTGCTGTCCAGCAACACGGGGCAACGCTCTCCTGTCCCTATCATCGTCGACATAGATGAAAAAAGCCTTCTGCAATATGGCCAATGGCCTTGGCCACGCTATCGGATTGCAATCCTGTTAGACAAACTCAGAGGTTTGGGAGCCTTGGGCATCGGCCTGGATATGATGTTCGCAGAGGAAGATAGAACTTCAATTGAACGGATAGAGAAAGAGCTTTCCCAAGACTTGGGAATCGAAATCGGATTCAAAGGGATTCCTCATGATTTCAGGAACAGTGATCGGAAGTTTGCCGATTCCCTTTCAAAAGGAAATGTTGTATTAGGTTATCAATTCCTCTTTGAAGAGGGTCCAAATGCGAAAAACTGCCTCCTGCATCCCTTGCCTGTCAATCGACTCGGACATGTCAGTGAAGAAAAGAACCAGAGAGTCTTCATACAAGCCTCTGGCGTATCCTGTAATCTGAAGACGCTCTCCGAGGCTGCAGGGGGATCGGGTTTTTTCAATGTCTCGCCAGACTCAGACGGCATTCTGAGGCGCGTTCCTCTTGTTGTTGAACACCAAGGTAAATTTTATCCCAGTTTAGCCCTGGCAACACTGATGCGGTCTCTGGGCGTAAAGGACGTTCTTCTGAAAACGGACCATAACGTTGGAGAGTCCTTATGCGTGAACAAGACAGTGATTCCCCTTACTTCTAAAGGAAACTTGCTCATACGCTTCCGTGGCAAAAGTAAAACTTTTGAGTATGTATCAGCCGCAGACATATTGTCCAGTCGTGTTCCGAAAAGGAAGATACAAGGGAAAATAGTGTTTGTCGGAACCTCTGCCTCGGGAATGAAAGAGTTGAGGTCAACCCCTTTAGACCCTATCTTTCCGGGTGTTGAAATTCATGCAACCGTTGTTGATAATATCCTCAAGAAGGACTTCCTCTCCCGGCCGAAATGGGCTACAGGATTAGAATCGCTCTTAGTATTAGGATTAGGTCTCCTCTCGACGCTCGCTTTGGCTTGGACCGGAGCCGGCTGGAGTTCGCTCCTGCTGGGAGGCATGGGAGTAAGTGTTTGGCAAGCCTCCGTGTGGATATTTCGAACTGAAAGCATCTTTATTTCCCCGGTCTTGTCCTTGATTGCCCTGGTGTGTAATTTCTCCCTCATAACCTTTCTGAAATACTGGCATGAGGAACAAAGGGCGAAAGAGCGTGCTCGCGAGCTTGCGATGGTCCAGGAAGCCACGATTGAGAGCCTGTCCTCGTTGACCGAAACAAGGGACCCGGATACAGGGGGGCATATCAAACGGACTCAGACCTATGTCTCGCTCCTTGCTGAGTACTTAAAAGATCAACCTAAATTCAACGCGTTCTTGGATGATGAAACCATTAACCTTCTGTGCAAGTCTGCCCCGCTTCATGATATTGGCAAGGTAGGAGTTTCGGACAGAATCTTACTGAAACCCGGCAAGCTGACCGAACAAGAATTTGAAGAAATGAAAAAACATACGATTTACGGCCGCGATGCCATTCTGGCTGCGGAAAGAAAGCTCGGCAATACATCTTTCCTTCGCTTTGCCAGAGATATTGCTTACACTCACCATGAAAGATGGGATGGGTCTGGATATCCGGAAGGCCTCAAGGGAGATCAAATTCCAATATCAGGCCGGTTCATGGCTCTTGCTGATGCCTACGATGCAATAACAAGCGAACGCGTCTACAAGTCCCAACTCTCCCATGAACAAGCCGTCCAAATCATTGCTGAAGCAAAGGGGCTACAATTTGACCCAGATGTCGTGGATGCTTTCTTGGAAGTAAAAGAGAATTTCCGTGAAGTAGCCCTGAAATACGCTGATGCTTAGAACGGAGAAGGTCGATAGAGTCTTTCAGCCCCCTTTTTCCCAGTAAAGCAGTCGCTTGATCCTTTCTAACAGAGCTGACCGGACATCCGGGTTCTTGATCCCAGTTACTTCCTTCCACTCTTTCCAATCTCCCAAGAGTTCATAGTAGAGGTTGGCGCACGCCTTTTGACAGAAAACCTTTCCCTCCGGGTTAATTTTCTGTACACAGGCTTCAAGCTCCCTCATGAAGCGGTCTTTCTCCCCTTCGTCTTCGGTGTGAAACATCAGGACTTTGGAAGATTTTGACGGTTGACTGGAACCAAACTTCCCTTTCACAAAGTGGTCCTGTAAAAAATTCTCTTCATATTCCTTTAAAACCTCAAGACATTCCTCTCTATCCCTCAAGACGGCCACGACCTTCCAGCAATGGTAAGCCTCTTTCAACTCGATCTCTTCCTTTCCCTCCTGCAATTGCTGATAGAGGTTGGCAATACAGGGCACACACCGGCCATAAATATTCCCCTTGGTGACCCGGAGTTTCGGATCGCTCTCAAAACTGACCCAGTTGTCTTTGGACTCTCTCCAGAACCTCTTGTCCAGATAGATCTTTTTCATGTTGATACCCTTTAAAAATTATCATACCATAACTCAAAACAGAACCCAATGGGCACCCCCACCTTCATCCTCCCCCTTCAAGGGGGGAGGGATAGCATGGGGGGAGAGAATCCAATGGAGGGATGAAAGTGGCACAAAAAACAATCGTTATGGTATCGACCCTTGATACGAAAGGCTCCGAAGCCGCTTTTTTAAAAAACCTAATTCAAGAAAGAGGACATCGGGTTATTCTTCTGGACACCAATACTGGCGGTGAACCTCCCATCCCTCCTGACATTTCTGCAAAAGAAGTGGCCGAGGCTGGGGGATGGAACATTGAAGATGCGAGGAGAACGAAAGATACAGCGAAGGTCTCCTCCATCATGATTGAAGGGGCTATCAAAAAAGTAAAAAGTCTTTTAGAAAAAGGAGACCTCGATGGGATCATCTCTTTCGGAGGAGCAAGCAATACGGCTATCGCCACGGCCATTATGAAGTCCCTCCCCTTTGGGGTCCCCAAAGTCATGCTTTCAAGCATGGCCGCCGTCCCTGCCTATGCTGGAGGATACTTTGGCACAAAGGACATTGCCATCCTTCATTCCGTAGTGGACATTGCAGGATTGAATCCATTAGTCAAGGATGTATTGAAGAGGGCTGCCGGAGCGATCTGTGGAATGGTAGAAATGGGAGGAGGTCTTACTTTCCTTTCCGAGGCTACTCAAAAAAAAGGGTTAATCGCTTTAACAGAGTTTAAATTTTCGGAAGAATGCTGTTTCCACATAAGGCATCTTCTGGAAGAAATGGGGTTTAACGTGATCGCCTTCCATGCCCAGGGGATTGGTGACAGAGCAATGGAAGAGTTGATTGGGGAGGGACTCTTCAGAGGGGTGATGGATATCGTCCCTGCTGGGGTGAGCGAAGAACTCCTGGGAGGAAATCGAGCGGCTGGACCCAAGCGTTTGGAAAAAGCTGGAGAAAAGGGCATTCCTCAAATCATCACCCCTTGTGGATTTGACATGCTCAGTTGCGGCCCTTTAGAGAGAAAAGACCGTAAAGACCCCTTGTGGGTTTCAAGAGACATAAAAAATAGGAAACTCTTCATTCCTGATGCCTTCAGGGTTCAAACCCGTACCAATCCTCAGGAATTGAAAGAAATTGCGAGAGAGGCGGCCAGGAAACTCAACCGGTCGAAGGGGCCTGTTATCTTTCTGGTCCCATTGAAGGGATGGTCTTCACTGGATAAGGAAGGGATGCCGCTCTACGACCCAGAAGCAGATAAAATTTTCATTGACGAATTAAAGCGACATCTTGGCCCTAAGATCGTAGTTCAAGAGGTTGATCTGCATCTCAATACCCGTGAATTTGCCGAAGAGGCAGTTCGTCAATTCATCACTCTCCACAAATTGGAAAAGAGTTGTTAAGGGGTAATCCCTTTCGGCAGGGGCAGCTCTTTTTTCAACTCTTTCACTATCTCAAGAAAGGCCTGGGCAGGAGGGGAAAGAGATTTCTCGCTATGATAAATGATATCTGTAAAGAAAATAATATTGCCTTCTTCGATGGGGATGACCTTTAAGGTACCCCTCTCCAATTCTTCTTTGATATCGGGTTCAAACATGAAGGAGACCCCTCTGTTCTGTTTTACATATCCCATAATAAAATCCAAACTGCTTGCTTCAAGAATGACCGAGGGCCAAATCCCATATTCCTGAAATTTTCTTAGAATGGCTGCCCTGGAACCAGATCCCTTCTCCCTCAAAATCACTGGCTCACCATTCAACTCCCTTATTGAGATGCTCTGTCTCTTCGAAAACCTGTGTTCGGGGGAAGCAACCAGAACAAACTCCACTGTTGAGAAAAACAGATGTTTGATACTTCGGTCGAGGTTCAGTTGGGAGATAAAAGCCAGTTCATTCTTTCCTTCGAGAACACTTCTGGCCAACTCTTCGGAATTTCCTTCATCTAAAATGACTTTGATGCGGGGGAATTTTCGCTGGAATGTGGGCAGTAAGGAAGGCATCAAGTACCGGGCATAGTTTTTTGTCGTTCCAATTCGAAGCGTTCCCCTCATCAATTTTTTGAAGTCTTTCATTTTTTCATCCGCATCGCCCACGAGGTCAAAGATCTTTTCCGCATATTGATAGAGAAGTTCGCCAGCTTCGCTTAATTGAACTTTCCTGCCCAAAAATTCCAACAGTTTCATGTTCAAAGATTTTTCTAAGGATTTAATCTGGATAGTCACAGCAGGCTGAGTCACATTTAACTCCTCTGCCGCCCTGGTACAACTTCCTCTTCTTACGACTAAATAAAAAGCTTCCAATTGTTTAAGGTTCAAAAAAACCTCCTCGCCTTTTGTTAAAAGCTTTTTGCTTAAAAAATCACAATATTTTTGAATTAGAACATATTGAAATAATGCCGCTTTATGAATGTCTATAAGTTTTTTTTATGCCATTATAAGAATAATTGTATTGATTTGTCAATCCAGAAGAATAGAATGGGCTCAACCCCGAATCACCTATTACAAATTCCAAAAATAATTTAATTATTAATGGTAGAAAGGAGAAGGAACCATGCCCCGATATGACGGCATTATCATTGGTGGCGGGCCAAACGGCCTGACTCTGGGATGCTACTTGGCCAAAGCAGGGCTCAAGATTCTGATCCTCGAGAAGAGATACGAAATGGGAGGAGGCCTTTGTTCGGAAATGATTACCATCCCGGGGTTTATCCATAACACCCATGCCATCTACCATCCCATGGTGGACTATGCACCGGTCTTCTCTGACCTCGAATTGGATCAAACGTATGATCTGAAATATATCCATCCCGAGGTTGTCATGGCCATGCCTTTCTTGGATGGAAGAAGCCTCTGTATTTACTCTGATGTGGAAAAAACCTGTTCTTCCTTTGCGCAATTTTCGAAGAAAGATGCCGATGCCTATCGAGAAACCTACGAACGTTTCAAGCGCTATACGGATGCATTTCTTGCTCCGGCTACCTATGTGATGGCGAAGCCAGCCTTCGAACAGGTGGTGAAACTCCATTCCAGTCCATTGGGTCAGGAAATCAGCGCTCTTTCCGAAAAGAAACCGATTGACATCATTCATGGCATTTTTGAAAACGATCGGGTCCGGACATTGATGCTCTATGCCACCTGTATGTGGGGATTGGATTATGACCTTGAGGGGCTTGGTTATCTGGTTCCCCTCATGATTAATCGGGCTTCGAACTACCGCCTCTGTGTGGGAGGGTCCCATCACATGGCCAACCTGATGTCTAAATTCTTTTACAGGCATGGAGGGAGGATACTCGGAAGCCAGATCATTAAGAGAATCATTATGGAGAATGGGGCTGCCAAAGGAGTGGAACTGGAAGATGGGACAGTCTATGAGGCCACGAAATTTGTTGCTTCGAGCATCGATCACCATCAGACTTTTCTCAAATATATCGGTGAGAAAGATCTTCCAAAGGATCTTGTCATACGGACAAAAGACTGGAAATGGGAGAAATGGTCCCTCTTTGACATCCATCTCGCCCTTTTCAATCCGCCCCAATTTAGCGCTGCCTCCTCAAACCCTGACCTTGCTAAGGCCTTCATCTATGTCGTCGGATTCGAGACAGAAGAGAATCTGATCGAACACTTTAAGGCCCTTAAAAACGGTGAATTGAAACCCTCCGGATTCAACTGCTGTTTCCCAACTCTTTTCGACCCTTCCGAAGCGCCTCCGGGAAGACATATTGGGTTGATCTCAGAACATGCCCCTTACCATCTGAAAAACGGCGGTCCTGAAAAATGGTATAAGATTCGTCATGATCATGCACGGGAAAATCTCGAAATCCTCAGAAAGTATGCGCCTAATATGACCGAAGAAAACATCCTGTGGCCTTATATCGCTTCTCCTCTTGATATCGAAAACAAGTTTTCCGATATGGTGGAAGGTTCGATCAAGCAAGGGGGTTACTTCCCACTTCAAATGGGGTATCTGAGACCTAACGAATTATGCTCTCAATATGCCACACCGATTAAAAACCTCTACCTCTGCGGGGCCTGTACGTTTCCGGGAGGGTTAGTCACCTATGGCCCTGGATATAATGCAGCCAACCGGATTGCGGAAGATCTCGGGATTCAAAGATGGTGGAAAGAACCTGACATTGTTACAAAAGCAAAGGCAAGTGGCCTATTGTAATTTCACAATTTGCAATAAGCAATTTACAATTTTTAATTTGCATTGATTTTTTGTTAACGGAGGTTCGCCATGAAAGTCAATTCAACAGGTTTGGGCCAGACAACCATGGTTGCGGCCTTTACCCAGCTCTTTAAAGATCCAGATGGAGGACAAAGCCTGAAACTGAAAATCGAGTCCTCTGAACCCATCCATTGGGTTATCACCGCCACCATGGAAGGAGCGGATCTGAGGAACTTCATGAAGCTTCTCTTAAAACCCTCCATCCTCTATTACGCCCTTTCGTTAATGATGAAAAAGAAATAGAAAAGGAGGAAACACCCCATGCCGGATACCAGTTATGATGCAATTGTCATTGGAGGAGGACACCACGGGACGATCCTTGCCTGCTACCTCCAACATGCAGGGTTAAAAACGGTGATGTTCGAACGTCAACACGAATTGGGAGGAGGGGCCTGCGGGGAAGAACTTCCCCTGCCTGGGTTTCTCCAGAATACTTGCGCCCATTTCACACGGTTCTGGACCCATCCCGCCTATACCGATTTCAACCTGAGAGAATACGGTCTTAAGTACGTCTTTCCAGACCAAAATGAAGGAATGGTCTATCCGGACGGAACTTGTTACATCGGATATTCAGCTTGGCGAGTCGTCGATCCTTTAACAGGAAAAGAAGAATTTTCAAATGAAAATGTGAAGAAGACTTACAACGAGATTGCTCGTTTCTCCAAAACAGATGCAGAGACTTATCTCGATCTCCTCGGAAAATATCAGAGAAAGTGGAGGGCTGCCTTCCGGGAATATCGTTACACCCCTCCCACACCCTGGGGGGTTAAGAATGCCCTTGAAAGGCTCTGCGACGATCCTGTGGATGGAATTGATCCCGTTTACCAATTCATGACAGGAGCTCAGATTGCCAAAGACCTTTTTGAAAGCCCCGAGCTTCAGTGCCTCTTTATGAGGGCTATTGAGACCTCTACAGGCTGCTTCCCCGGCGATGTGATCGGACTCTATGTCTTTGTCCATGTCATCGGCCTGACCCTCTCTTTCGAATCTGCTTCCATTGTCGTCGGCGGAACCCACACCATCACCCATGCCCTCCAGAGGGCCTTCAGCGCCATGGGAGGGGAATTTTGTGTGGAAACCGAAGTGGATAAAGTCCTCGTTGCGAATGGAATGGCAAAAGGGGTCAAACTTTCGAACGGGATGGAGGTCGAGGCGAAACAGCTTGTGGTCAGTGATTTAGGAGTGCCCCAGACCATCTTCAGGCTCCTAGGCGAAAATTATGTGACGCCAAAAGTAGCCCGGCGCATAAGAAATATTCGTTATGACCGTGGTCAGATCTATTGGGGGAATATGGCCATGCATGAGCTTCCCGAATATAGAGCCACCTCTTTCAACTCGGATATCGGCGCTCAACCCCGGCTTTACATGGGAGAAAAAGACCCCGAATATCTCTCCTGGAAATACCAGGCGGACATCTTTACAAAAGGATTTCCCGAAAAGTGGTATATGCTTGCTGCCCCAGACTCCATTTGGGACAAGACCCGCGCCCCTGAGGGAAAACATACCATTTTGGTTGAAGAATTCGCGCCTCCCCTGCACCTCTTTTCCGAAAGGCAGTGGCTCAAGATGAAGAAAGACGTGGAGGACTTGATGCTAAAACAATGGCAGATCTACGCTCCCAACATGACCCGGGAGAATGTGATTGATGCCTTCATCACGACACCCTATGATACGGTGATGCGCAATATAGATATGCTCGATGGCGGTTGGGTCGAAGGGGCAATGATCGCTTCCCAGAATGATCGATTCAGACCCATTCCCGACCTCTCAAGCTATCGTCTCCCCTTCCTCAAGAATATGTATATCTGTTCTTCCAATATGCACTCCGGAGGCGGAATTGCCCGAGGTTCCAGTTATAACTGTTTCAAGGTCATCGCAGAAGACGTTGGATTGGAAAAGATCTGGGAGAAGAAAGGGAGACCCTATTAACCGACCGATGCAAAATAACCAATGATCAATTAGCAATGATCAATTGGAACTCATAGAAAGGGAGACAGATGAGACTTCAAGGCAAGGTGGCCATTGTCACAGGGGCTGCGCGAGGCCTTGGGCAGACTTTCGCCATTGCTTTGGCAAAAGAAGGGGCTAAGGTCATGGCTACCGATATTATTGGTTTAAAAAAAACCCTTGAAGAGATTGGAAACTCAGGCGGGATAGCCAGGGACTTCAAAGCCGATGTCACCAGTGAAACAGAAACCCTCCAGCTTGCCGAAGAAACCTACAACGCTTTTGGCAGGATTGACATCTTGGTCAATTGTGCGGCCATCTATTATGGATTAGCCAGAAAATCATTCACCGATATTGACCCCAAAGAATGGGATCAGGTGATGGCCGTCAACCTCAAAGGCGTCTGGCTCTGCGCCCGGGCTGTCTTCCCTTATATGAAGAAACAGGGAAAAGGGAAAATCATCAACCTTTCCTCCGAAACCTTTTTTACAGGCTCTCACGGCTTTATTCACTATGTTGCCTCAAAGGGTGGGGTGATCGGTCTGACCCGAGCCCTTGCCATTGAATTGGGGCCTTATCACATTAATATCAATTCCATCGCTCCTGGATTTACGGATACGGAAGCAAGCCGGACGATTGCCAATGTTACCCAGTACGATGTCAGCCGAACCCCTTTAAAACGTCTGGAACTACCGGGCGACCTCATTGGAGCCATCATCTTCTTTGCCTCAGACGAAAGCGATTTCATCACGGGCCAAACCCTCTTGGTGGATGGTGGGCGGGCAATGCACTGATCCCATTTTCATGGAGGATTCAGATCTGGAAACAACCTCTCTGTTGAGGATCCTATTAATTAGAGTCTGTTTATAAATGTCCCTTTTCCGTCATGCCGGACTTGATCCGGCATCCAGACGTCGTCCCGACGAAAGTCGGGAACCATCTCAAAGACTGGGTCCCGGTTTCCACCGGGAACCCTGGATTCCGGCTTTCGCCGGAATGACGACCTTCTTGAAAACCGTTGGTTTATGGACAGACACTAATTAAAAGAAAACCCAGGAAAGGGCAGAGTGTCATCAGGGATAGGAGCCATTCTGGTGACTTATTATAGTGAACGACTTAAGAAAGTGGTCACCCTGACCCCGTATCAAGTCCGGGGGAAGGGTCTCATCATCTTGAGATTCTTCGCGGAGTTTACCCTGAGCATAACATCAAGATTCTTCGCTTCGCTCAGAATGACATAGGTGAAGGGCTCAGAATGACCGCTATAAACATGTCACATTACTTAAGACGTTCACTATAGACCAAACGGTTAAAGCAGGTAGGATCAACAAGAATCACGGTAAAGGAGGTGAGATGGATCACAGAAAGGTCTCTTTAGAGAAATCCTTGAGTGGGGGGAGGAATCTTTTCCAGTGTTCTAAAATATTTTTACAGGAGGTGGGAGAATGAAAATTTATGATGTGGTTCCAGGATTTGAGTTTGATGAGAAGCATGATTTAGAACAATCACCGGCTTGGTTTCTCGACGCAACACACTCCGTTCCGCCCTGGACACCTATGTTTGGGTGGTTCTGGATAAACTTCTGCCGACACGGAATGCAGTATGGGGCTGAGACCCTTTCTCTTCCCACTGTGAAAGGATGGGACTGGCGGTTTAAGGATGGTGGGGCCTATCTCTGCCTCCTCATGGTCGATTCAGATAAGGAAAAGTCAGACAGGGAGAAGAAGTTCCGGGAGGCCATCAGACCTTTTATTGAAAACTATGATGGACTCTGGAGTGGGTATGTCAAGGAAATGTTGCAAAGATATGAAAACTTGAAAACCCTCGATGTTGATACTGCCACAAATATCGAACTCCTTGAGAATTTCGAGGAGGTGATCAATACCTGCCGGAGAATGTGGGAAATTCACATGCACATGATGTATGGAACTTACACCCCTTATGTCCTTTTCGAACAGCTATGCAACCAGCTTCTCGGCATTGATGATACCCATCCCACTTTCCACAAATTAGTGGCCGGCTTTGATAACGAAAGTTTCCGAGTCGATCGAAGACTCTGGGAGTTCTCAAAGAAGGCCAAGGAGATGGGGCTCGAAAGTCTCTTTATGGAAACACCCTCAAAGCAGATGAAGGCTAAATTAGGGGAGAGTGATAAAGGAAAGAAATTCTTGAAAGAGTTCGATGAATTCCTTGAAAAAGAGGCCGGTTGGCGAATGGAGCGAATGGCGGAGATCAATGTCCCGACCTGGCAGGAGGATTCAACCCCCGGTTACGAAACGGTAAAAATGTACCTAAAGAAAGGTGGGGAATTCGACTTAGACCAGGATCGTAAGAAGATTGAAAAGGAGCGGAAAGATGCAGAAAAAGAGGTTCTGGCTAAAATTGCGCCAGAGCAAAAGAGTTGGTTCTCCATGTTGATGAAGGTAGCTCAAAACTGCAGCCGTTTCAGTGAGGAACACAACCATTATCTTGATCTTTACACCCATGCTTTGATGAGAAGGTCCTGTTTGGGATTGGGGAATCGATTCGCCAAATGCGGAGCGATTAATCAACCCGATGATATTTTCTTCCTTATGCCCGATGAGGTGAGGAAGGCTGGAATCAATCCTGATAACTTTAATCTCAAACCCATTGTCCAGCGTCGCCGAAAAGAATGGGAAGAGTGGAATCAGAGGGGAAATCCTCCTGCCATTTTTAAAGAAGGGTTCACTTTAGAAATGGCTATCGGAGGATTGGTTCAATCTCTTGATCCAATTGCCCTCAAAGTGGTAGTGGGAAGCATGCCTGTACCGAAACCTGAACTCAAGGCGGACCTCATGGGGACATGCGGTTCTTCAGGTGTGGCGGAAGGGATTGCCCGCGTTGTCCTTAGGGATGAGGACTTACCAAACATTCAAAAAGGAGATATCCTTGTTGCGATGAGCACCTCTCCTGCCTGGACGCCTGTTTTTAGTATGATCAGCGGGGTCGTGGTGGATAGAGGGGCAAGCCTTTCACACGCTGCCATCGTCGGAAGGGAGTATGGAATTCCGGTTGTCATGAATGTCTTTACCGGCACCCAGGTGATCAAATCCGGTCAGAGGATTCGGGTAGACGGAAACTTGGGTGCTGTTTACATTTTAGATAAATGATATGCCTCGTACCAGAACGACACAGAATATCATTTGGTTCAAAAGTTGTTCGAGCAAGGACTTTCCTCTGGTGGGTGGTAAAAATGCCAACTTGGGGGAGATGTTCCAACTCGGTCTTCGAGTTCCACCTGGATTTGCTGTCACCACGCACGCCTTCGAGATTTTTCTTGAAAGAGGGAGGGTTCGAAACAAGATTCTGAGAACCCTCTCTCGAATCCCTCCTGAGGACATCCAAGCCATTGAGAAAGTGGGGCGTCAAATTAGAGACCTTATCGAATCCACCCCGATCCCTTTAGCAACCCCAAAAGAGATCAAACGAGCTTATCAAAAATTAGGCGACCTCTGCGGTACCCCAAATCTCCCTGTGGCTGTCCGGTCCAGCGCTACCTCCGAAGATCTAAAAACAGCCAGTTTCGCCGGACAGCATGAATCTTACCTCTGGGTAAGAGGTGAAGAGGAGGTGGTCCGACATCTATTGAAATGCTGGGCAAGTCTTTTTACAGATCGCGCCATCGCTTATCGTAATCAGATCGGGTGGCCCCATGACAAAGTGACCATCAGTGTTGGGGTTCAGAAAATGGTCAATGCCAAATGTGCTGGAGTGATTTTCACGATAGATCCGGTCACGGGAGATGAGAATAGGGTTGTTGTGGAAGGCAATTGGGGATTAGGCGAAAGTGTCGTCAAAGGAGAGGTGTCCCCGGACCACTTCCTCGTGGACAAACAAACATCCGAGATTTTGGAGAAGAGTGTTTCTCCAAAATTGGTCTGCTATCAGTTGGTGGGGGATAAGGTGGTTTGTACGGCGTCCTCCCTTGAAAAGCAGGATCAAATCTGTTTAAATAACGAAGAGTTGGTCGAAATTGTTCGGCTGGGCAAGATTTCAGAGGCTCATTATCAATCGGCCCAGGATTTAGAGTGGGCCATTGATATCGACCTCCCCTTCCCTGAGAATGTTTTTCTTGTCCAAACCCGACCCGTGACAGGTGCGAAGAAACCAAGACAAAGCAATACGGATATCATTATCGATATGATGTCCACCCTTTTCAGAAGATAGGCGGACTTTTCTCCCTTCTCGTTCATGAGAGGGGATCGGAGGTGACTTATGTATGTACGAATGACCTTTTTCAAATTGAGAGAAGGAAGCATGCAAGAGCTGCGCAACCTTTACAATAGGGAGGTTGTTTCAGCTCACAAAAGCCACAAAGGAATTCGTTTCGTCCATCTCCTTGAGTCTTTAGACAAAAAAGAGGAAGGGATTTCTGTCACCGCCTGGGATACCAAGGCAGATGTTGAGGCCTATGAGAAAAGCGGAGACTACGAAAACCTGGTTGCAAAATTTAAGCATATGTATGCTGAGGAACCATTGCTCAAATCCTATGAGGTGACCGCGAGCTCCGATCCTATCCTCCTTCGTATATTTTAATGGCTGGACAGGCTCACCAATTTTTTTCAAGAATTGAACTACCACCAGCTACAAGCTGATGGATTCTCTACCGGCTGATGTCGGCTAAAGGAAAAACAAATCAGCACAGAAATCCTCACGAGGGAAAACCTGAAAAACCTGCACACGGTGTACATACTAAAGTCTTCGCCTAAAGGCGAGGGTTTTCCTCCCCGAATGAGACAATGAAGAGATGACCATCCTTGGATGACCTCAAAGCGTCACCCTGAGCTCATCGAAGGACCATGAAGAGGAAAAATGTTCTTCTTATTTAATCAACACTGGGACATTATCCCTGAAAGAGAGGAGGAATACACAAAATTTGTCATCAATCATTATATCCCGACCATGACAAAGATTGGTATCACCCCTGTGGGAGGATTTTATGTAATGGTAGGGGAAGGCCCTAGGGTCATCTCTGTGGGGACAGTCGATTCGTTACAAAAACTCCAAAAGGCGATGGAAACAGAAGAGTATGAGAAGATAACGGCTCAGATCCGATGTTATGTCGTCAACTATTGTAGCAGAATTCTTAAACCCACAGGTAGGGTGAAAATTGATAAGTATACCATTCAACTAAGAGTATGGAAATTTAATCAATACTTTAATGTCATTCCTGGAAGAGAGAAGGAATATACAGAGTTTATCACAAAGGATCATCTCCCAACCATAGAAAAAATAGGGATCAAAATGACAGGGGGATGGCAGGTCGTGGTAGGACCCGGCCCTTATATCGTTGCAGAAGGAACCGCCACAAGTATTGTCGCTATTGCCAAAGCGCTTGAGAGTGATGAATACAAGCGAATTACAAATATATTGACCTCTAAATATGTGACGGACTATAGCAGTCGTATCCTGGCTCCCACTGGCCGGATTGAACTCCCCTATCTTCTGGGGAAAATGATGAAGGGGTTTTAAATTTCGGATTGCGGATCGAAGGCATATCATTGGGATATTATGGCGATAAAGCCGATTTATCAAAAGATTTTTGAAAAGGCCAAACCCTTCCTTCGGACCCGAAAAAACCTCATCCACACTCAAATCGCATACCGTTATGCATTAAACCTCTTAAACGAGGGAAAAGGGGATGAAGCCGTCGTTATCCCCGCCATCCTCCTCCACGATGTCGGCTGGAAGTGCGTTCCGGAACATCTCCATCTGACCGCCTTTGGCCCGAACCCAACCAATCCTAAATTAACAAAAGTTCATGAAGTCGAAGGGGCAAAGATAGCCGAAAAGATTTTGAATGATCTGCATTACCCTTCTGACATGGTGAAAGAGATCTGTCGGATCATCCGGGGTCACGATTCGAGAAAAAAACCTATCTCTCGCGATGATCGAATTGTTAAGGATGCGGATAAACTTTTTCGTTACTCCCATAGAGGGGTGGCCATTGATTCGAAGCGGTTCCATATTCCACGTTCCACTTATCTTTCCTTTCTGGAAGGAACGATAAATCAATGGTTTTTCACTCCAATGGCCAAAAAAATAGCGAGAGAGGA
This sequence comes from Deltaproteobacteria bacterium, assembly GCA_016875255.1. The sequence continues at coordinate 6,036 of VGRU01000032.1, read as the reverse complement.
GATCCTCCTGAGAAAAAGCAAAAAATGGAAATAATCCCTGTAAAACAGGAAGGAAGGCCATGATGTCCACTTACGCAGGTCGGTTTCTCCGAATCAATCTGACAAATAAATCTTTTCAGATCGAACTTGTACCGGAAAATGTGAAAAAAGATTGGGTAGGGGGGCGGGGTTTTGGAATCCAATATCTTTATAATGAAATAAAACCCGGCATCGATCCTTTGGGCCCGGAAAATAAACTCCTCTTTTTAACAGGCGTCCTTGGTGGGACAACGGCACAGGGATTCTCCAGATATATTGTCATGGGGAAAAGCCCTTCCACCGGATGTGTCGGCAGGGCAGTGGGTGGAGGAAATTTTGGGGCAGCAATTAAATTCGCAAGGTTTGACTTCCTTTTAGTAGAAGGGGCATCTGAACACCCTGTTTATCTTTTTATAAATGAAAGCGGTGTCCAGTTCCTCGACGCCTCTGAGCTATGGGGTCTTGATACTCAAGGAACACAAAGAAGAATTGTGGATATTCATGGCCCAGCCACTCAGTCTGCCTGCATCGGACCAGCGGGAGAGAAATTGGTCCGCTTCGGAACGATCACCCATGGCCGAAGGACCGCCTCTCGATGTGGCATGGGAACAGTGATGGGATCGAAAAAGTTGAAGGCGATCGCCATCCATGCTAAGGGGAAAATCATTCCTAAAAATCCTTCGGCATTTAAAGAAGCGGTTGAAAAACAGGTCTCCATTCTGAAAACCCACCCGAGAAGGGTCCGGATGACCGATTATGGAACAACCCTTTTGGTAGAATTGGCAGATCATTTGGGCTGTTACCCCACACGAAATTTTCAGGCGGGTCGGATGGAAGGAATGGATAAATTATCTCCGGAGGAATTTGCCAAGATCAAGTTGAAAAATTTTGGATGCTATGGCTGCATGACCCGTTGTGGACAGGTTCATGAAGTTAAGGAAGGCGTTCTTAAAGGGGCGTACAGTGAAGGACCGGAATATGAGACCATCTGGGCTTTTGGAGGTCAGGTAGGTAATAACGATCTCGCAACAATTGTAACGGCAGACAGCCTCTGCGATCACCTGGGACTTGACACAATCAGCACCGGTAATGCTATCGGGTTTGCCATGGAGCTTTTTGAGAAGGGGATTATTTCCGAAAAGGAAAGCGATGGTCTCGATCTCCGTTGGGGCAACGCTGAAACGATTCTCAGTTTGGTTGAGAAAATCGGACGGAGAGAAGGCTTGGGAAGGCTTTTGGGTGAAGGGGTGAGGAGAGCGGCGGAGCAGATTGGTGGAGGGGCAGAACGTTATGCCATGCATTCCAAGGGACTGGAACTTCCTGCCTATGAACCCCGGGCCATCAAAGGCTATGGCCTCAGTTATGCCACTTCCAATATTGGGGGAAGCCATATGTATGGAAGGCCGAGACAGGAAATCTACGGGACATCGGACCCAAGACCTGTGGATCGCTTTACTGAGGAAGGAAAGGGCGATATTGTCGCCCTCGTCCAAAAACAGCAGGCTGCCGAAGAGGTGGTCATCGTCTGCGCATTTGGAAACTCGGGCCTCACCCATTCCCTTTTGAGCGGTTTACTAACTTTCGGAACGGGTTATGATGAGTTTCGAGACCCAGGCTATATTGAAATGGTGGGGGAACGGATCATCTGTATGGAAAGATGCTTCAATGTAAGGGAGGGATTTGACCGAAAAGATGATACTTTACCTCAAAGAATGTTTACAGAACCCCTCCTCAATGCCGGAGGGGCAACGGGAGAGATGATCCGAAATATGGATACCCTCCTGAATGAATATTATGATTCTTTTGGTTACGATAAAAACGGGATTCCCACCCCTGAACGATTGAAACAATTGGGCTTGAAAGGAATAGCAGAAGATTTAAAGGAAAAACCAGAAAACCAGAAATAACCCCTTGTCCAAAATTTCCATTCAGAATATACTAATGAAGACCCATCATTCTTATAATGCCATTGGAGAGTGCCATGCCCTGGGTGCTTCAACGGAAAAAATTTGGACCTTTGATTATCTTGGCGTTAGTAACCCTTGCTTTACTATTCCTTTACCCTTCCTCAATCCCTTCTCAAGCCCCATCGCATGAGAAGATCGTCCTGAGGGGTTTTGATGGAAACCCCCTCACCCTGGAGAGCAAAACCCCTTACAGCCCTAAAAAGACCTGCGGGGCCTGCCATGATTACGATCTCATCACCAAGGGTTATCACTTCCAGCAGGGCCGAACCGATAAATACGGAAAAATCGTGATGAGAGATACCTATGATGAGAAATATCCCTGGAATCTATCATCAGGGTTGTATGGGAAGCACTCACTCGCAGCGATGGATTCGAGCCAGTTGACCCGAAAAATAAATCAAAGCTTATCTGAGATGGATAAATCCTCTTCCTTCTTTGCCCAGAACTGCGGAATCTGCCATCCCGGAGGAGGATGGGCAGAGTTCGACCGCAAAGGAAATCTCTACTACAATGAGGAAACAAAAAAATTTGGTTATGAACTTTCGGGTGATGATCCAGCCTTTGATGGTGATTACACATCCTTCAGCGCGGGCAATGAAAAATACGGGGCCCCCTGGGACCGGAGCGGGGTGAGTGAAGCCGATTGCCTCCTCTGCCATCTGAAAGGATATCAATGGAAAGAGAGGGGAGCAGCCATCAGGGGAGGTTTCTTTAAATTCGGACCCACCGTGGGGTCTGGGTGGGCCACCCTGAAGAGTTCGGAAGACCAATCCCAAACCCCTGTCGTTGATCAGATAGAAGTGGATTACACAAAGAAAGAGGTGGCCGACTTTGAGAATCTTCACCTTCACATCATCAGGAGACCGCCGGATGAAAACTGCTGGTCCTGCCATGCCCTCTATGGTGAAAGAAAAAAGGGATATGACTGGACTCTCCAAACAGATGTTCATAAGGCCAAGGGAATGGATTGTCTCTCATGCCATCCGGGTGACAAGGAGCATAACTTTGCCAAAGGCAATTCACTTCAACAAACCGTCCGGGATGATCTTGACAATACGATGAACTCCTGTGAGGACTGTCATTACCGGAGAAAAGACCGCAGGGCGCCGAGACCCAGGCATGCCTTCTCTCCAAAACACATGAGGAGAATCGCCTGCCAGACCTGCCACCTTCCCTACCGGTCCGTATCCACAGAGCTCGTCTATGACCATTCCACCGGAGACACCCAGATTTATGAGACCTCAAAATTCTTATCGTCTGATCCACTGAATCCCAAACCACCCCAACCCGAATTGAGATCGGACCTCTGGCATCCTGCGTTCAGGGAATTCAAAGGGAAGATCGTCCCCGTGAAATCCGCCATCGTCATCTACTGGGGAGATCTCGACGAGAAGACGAACTTGGTTAGACCTATTCCGCTCTGGAAGATCAGGGAATTAAAGAAACCTCCTTTCAAAGACGATGACGGAGATGGAACTCCCGAGGTTAACTCCCCCGATGAGATCAGATCCTTTCTCATCGCCCTGAAAGGTAAAAATCGCTTTGGAAATCCCATTGCAGACATACCCGTTCTGATTAAAGGAGGGCTTCTCTACCGTTTGGATAAAAAGGGAGGGATTGAAAAAATCCAGCATGACCAGGCCCACCAGTCCATCGATTTTTCACTCAACCACAATGTGCGCTCCGGCTCCCTCACCATTGGCGCAAGGGGATGCAAGGACTGCCATATCAGGAATTCTCCTTTCTTTTTAAGAAAAATCCTTGTTGATCCTTACGATGAAAAGGGAAAGCCGGTATACATGGAGGCATGGGAATTGTTGGGAATGAACAGGGAAAAGCTCGACCGGCTCTTGTTGGAACAATAAGTTTTCATTTTCGAGACGTTGTGCAGATGCTAAAAATACCCTTCGACAGGCTCAGGGTGAACGGAGTTTTTTGAAGTCATTGACTTTACCCATTACGAACCGTTCGCCCTGAGGTTCTCGAAGGGTGAACGGTTCACTCAGGGCAGGCTCGTTGAAACATGGAAAGCGGCTCAATTCAATGGGCTTTTTCCCCCTTCCATTCCCTGAAAGATATCGGAGTGGTGTCGTAGAATATTGCCGGAGCGGCTGCGCCAGAATTGATAATTGTGTTCGGAATTTCCATTGAAGGGTTGAACCGGTATCTGATGGCTTTTCTCACTTAAGACTTTCTCGAAATTTTGATTTCCCTCCATAATCCATGAATACCCCTCCTTCTCACCATAATCGAAGTGGATCCAGGGAGGTAATGGGTTAACCCCCTTTTGTTTCAACAGGTTCACGGGATTGTTCGATTGAATATGTTTCAAATCGAGAGATGAACCGGGAGGGAGTCTCCGAGGCTCCAGACGACCGAAGATTTCTAAGAATTCTGGCAGGACCATCTTGAGCATCCATTTATCGCTGAGAAGTTCTATATCCAGAAGGCCGCTCTGACTGCTGACAGATTGGAAAAGGGTTGGGTATTTTAATCCCAGCTTCACTGCTCCGAATCCACCCATCGACATGCCACCGATGCCTCTTAAGGGAAGAAGCCTCTCCTTGTATTGGGACTGAGTATCAATATATCTCAGGAATTCAAGAAAATAGGATTCATATCTGCCCAGAGCGCCTGGTTTCATCCAAAGAAAGGGAAAGAGAGAGTAGTTCAGATATTCCTCCGAACGGAAACCATCGCAAGCTTCTTGATCTTTTGTTTCAGGAAAGAGCCTCTTCCCTTCATTTTCATCCGTATAGAATCCATTATCTCCATCCGGAAGCACAATGATCATCTGTTGAATACGATGAAAGGGATCATCCAAATTTCCTCTCGGATAAAGGTTATGAGAGACAATTGATTGGGCGATCTCCTTGGGACTGTAATCTTCTTTGAGAAGGCCCCCATACCTTGAAAGCTCCTCAAAACGATCCTCCAGAGACCTTTGCAATTCCCGATAGGTTCGATTTTTTAGATCCATCATCGCATAGGCAATGACTGCAATATCCTCATGGAGAAGCCAGTGGTATTCCTCCTCCTTTACTTCGCAAAGAATCCTTCTCGCCTCCTCTTGAGACTGGGCTTTCCAGCTCCATCCCCTCCGGTGAAAATTATACCCATGTAGGAGATAGAGAACCGGATATTTGACCTTAGGAGTCTGATAAAACTCCTCAGGAAGGATGACAAAGAACCCCTTTTCTTTCCCCAGGGCAGCAGAAAAGAATGTCTCATATCGAACCAGATAATGAAACTTCTGGGATGGTTTGGGAGAAAGAAGATAGGAAAGCTCCGGGTCTTCGGGGCAACAGGGGTGCTGGGCGCCAAAGGTCTTAAGCGACCCAGCCAGTATTAACAGTATGGATGGAAGAATTATCCAAAATCGCTTTCGCTGCTTCATTCCAATTAGGGCTAATATACCCTCATCCATATATTACCGCAACAACAAATTAGAACACACTCCCTCCTCCTAAAATTTCTCTTTCCTAATTTTTGAAAAAGGTGTATATTTTGAATAAAATGTGCTTGAGTAGATGTAAATGGAGGACATAAATATGCCTGTGATTGCTAAAAAAGTGTTCGAGGAGGCATTGTCGCTCCCAGTGGAGGCCCGAACAAGCCTTGTTGAGAAACTGCTCACCAGTCTCAATCCTCCTACCCAGCCGGTGATGGACCGACTGTGGGCTGACGAAATTGAAAGGCGTATTGCCCAAATTGACAAAGGCGAAGTAAAACTTGTTTCCGGGAAAAAAGTTTTTTCTAATATCCGGAAAAAATACCGGCGATGAAATTCTACTTCCATCCGGATGCCGAAGCTGAATTCTATAAGGCTATCGAGTATTACGAACAATTCCGGCCGGGACTTGGTTTTGAATTTGCGAAAGAAGTCTACGCCACCATTACTCGCATTATTCAATATCCAGAAGCTTGGTCGCCATCGTCCAAAAACTCCCGCCGTTGTTTAGTCAGTCGGTTCCCATATGGAGTGGTCTATCAGGTCAAGCCTCGATCTTTACGAATTATTGCAGTCGCTCCTCTCAACCGTCGGCCAGGT
>VGRU01000031.1 GCA_016875255.1 Deltaproteobacteria bacterium | reverse complement strand
ATAGAAGTGCTCAACATCAATGCCCTGGCAAACTCTTTGAAACCCGTCGTCCTTCCTGGAGAGGACATGAATGCCAAAATCGTTAAAGAGGGCAAGGAGATGGGGCAGGGAGTGGCCTATCTCGATGATGGCACCATGATCGTGGTGGACAATGGAAGGCGTCAAATAGGAAAAAATGTTGATGTCATTGTGACCAGTGTCCTTCAAACGCCCGCCGGAAGGATGATCTTCGCCCGTCTGAAGGAGGAAGCAAACCGGGAAAACAGGGGAAAAGATTACTATTACCCCCTGGACAGCGAATTTTAATACATTGGTCTTTGGTGGAAAGGCGAAGGACAGGAAGCCGGTTTGGTTTAAAGTGAAAGGGTAAAGGCTCTATGTCTTATAACAAGAGACCTGACCCGTCATCTAAACTGGCTTCTTTACCTTAACCCTTACCTTACCCTTTAAATAAAATCATGAAAGCCGATGCCATCATCGTCTCTGCTGGAAAGGGCCAGCGATTCATGGAGGGAAGAAAGAAACAGTTCTTCTTCCTGGGAGGAAAACCGATCCTCGCCCATACGCTTGATCAATTCGACGCCTGCCCCCTCATCCGGTCCATCCTCCTGGTGGTTGGCCAGGAAGATCAAGACTATTGCCTGAAAGAAATCATCGAAAAATTTCAATATCGGAAGATTTCACAGATCATTCCGGGCGGAAAACGGAGACAGGACTCTGTCCGAAACGGGCTGGATGCCCTTTCCGCTGATGCAAAGATCATTGTCATCCATGATGGGGTCCGGCCCTTTGTCACAAAAGAGATGATTGAAGAATCGATCCGGTCCGCCACCCGTTTTGGAGCAGCCATCATCGCCATGCCCGTAAAGGACACGATTAAAATGGCCCATCCGGACGGAACGGTCCTCAAAACTCTGGAGAGAGAATCTCTCTATCAGGCTCAAACTCCTCAGGCATTTCAGGCCCCCCTTATCAGAGAGGCATATCTCAAGGCCACAGAAGATGGTTTTATCGGAACGGACGATGCCTCCCTCGTAGAGCGATTAGGGAAGAAGATCCACATCCTCCCGGGGGCTTACACCAATATTAAAATTACCACGCTGGAAGATCTCATGCTGGCAAATCTCATCCTCAAGATGAGGGCCCATACGAAGGGAGAAGAGGGATGAGAGTTGGTTTCGGTTATGATGTCCATTCCCTCGCGCCCAACCGGCCATTAATCCTTGGAGGGGTTCGTATTCCATACCTCTACGGACTCCAGGGCCATTCGGACGCCGATGTCCTCCTCCATGCCATCTGCGACGCCTTACTGGGAGCCATTGCAGAGGGAGATATCGGAAGACACTTTCCGGACACGGATCTCAAATACAGGGATATTAAAAGCACCCTTCTCCTGAAGAGCGTGATGGCAATGGTAAAAGAGAAAGGATTCCGCCTACTCAATATTGACACAACGATTGTTGCTCAGAAACCGAAAATCCTGGACTTTATCCCAAGGATGGTGAATGAAATCGCCCAGGTCGTTGAAATCGACACATCGCGGATCAATGTGAAGGCCACCACTACAGAAGGGTTGGGCTTTACAGGCAGAGGCGAAGGAATCGCCGCCTATGCGGTGGTGCTGGTGGAGGAAGGTTAATTACAAATCCAAATGTCAAAATCGAAATGTCAAAGGATTCCAAATTTCAAAGAGAAAAATCTTTTGACATTTGAGCTTTGAGCTTGATTTGAACCTTGAGCTTTGACATTTGATATCCTTCAAGGACTTATATGAGTGCTAATGTTCGTGTTCGTTTCGCTCCTGCTCCTACCGGTCTTCTCCATATCGGAAATGCCCGAACCGCCCTCTTCAACTATCTCTTTGCCAGAAAGGAAAAAGGTACATTCATTCTGCGTATCGAAGATACGGATGCGGAGCGGTCGACCGATGCCTCTATCGAGGCGATCCTTCAGGATCTCAGGTGGCTGGGAATCATCTGGGAGGAAGGGCCTGATGCAGGCGGGCAGAGCGGTCCCTATCGTCAATCCCAGCGACTCTCACACTATCATGGCGATGCGGAAAAACTGCTTGGCGAAGGAAAAGTCTATAAATGTTTCTGCTCTCCCGAAAGGCTTGAGACCCTTCGCAAGGAACAGCTCTCAAGGGGCATGATGCCAAAATATGATGGAAGATGCCGTAATCTCTCCGAAGGAGAGATCTCGAAAATGGAGTCAGAAGGTCTCCGGCCCGTTCTCAGATTTCGGGTGGACAAAGGGACGGTCGTCTTTGAAGATCTCATCCATGGAAAGATGAATTTTGATTCGAATGGGATCGGGGATTTCATCATCGTTCGTTCCGATGGGATGGCAGCTTACAATTTCGCCTGCGTCATTGATGATCATTCGATGCAGATATCCCATGTCATCAGGGGTGAAGACCATCTCTCCAACACCCCCCGGCAGATATTGCTCTATCGCGCTTTGGGATGGCAACCTCCGGTTTTTGCCCATCATCCTCTCATCCTCGGTCCGGACCGATCCCCTTTGAGCAAACGACATGGAGCCACAGCGGTCTCCCAGTACCGGGAGGAAGGCTTTCTGCCGGAAAGCCTTCTGAACTACCTCATCCTTCTTGGATGGACTCCTTCCTCCGGGGAAGAGATTCTTCCTCTGGAGAAAATCGTGGAAACCTTCTCCCTCTCCGGCCTTTCAAGAAATGCTCCCACCCATTCCCGAAAAAAATTGGAATGGATCAACAGTCATTATATCCGGAAAGCGGATAAGGGTCGGCTCACCCGATTGCTTCTTCCCTATTTTGAGAAAGCTGGCATTCCGGTCAACCAACAGGATCAAACCTATCTTATCCAAATCTGCGGCCTTCTGAAAGATAACCTTTTTCTTCTTTCTCAGGTTGAGGAATATCTGTCCATTTTTTTCGATGAAAAATTCTCTTTCGAGGAAGAAGTAAAGGCCATCCTGATTCTCCCTGAAAATAGAAATCTTCTTCAAACGATTCTAAATGCGATAGAAGGTTGGTCTGAAATCGAAGACGATAACGCATCGTCCCTGCTCCGTCAGCTCGAAGAGAAGACTGGCAGGAAGGGGAAACCCCTTTATGGACTTCTCCGGGCAGGGATGACTGGAAAGATGAAAGGTCCCGAACTGGTCAAAACCCTTCCCCTCCTTGGAAAAGAGAGGATGATGAAGCGGTTGAAAATGGCGCTGGAGATTTCTTGAGAAATCGGAGACCAGGATAACAGAAAATCAGGATGCAGGATACCAGTGAACCAGGGAACCAGAAGGGACCCTTCTCAATCTGATGACCTGATAACCTGATTGCCGTTGCCTGATCACCTGATATCCTGGTACACTGCAATACATCTGGGGTGATTAACTTATGCCTCTTCGCATCTACAACACCCTGACCGGCAAAAAAGAAGATTTCTTTCCCCTCCGGGAGAAACAGGTGGGAATGTACGCCTGCGGAGTGACGGTTTATGACCTCTGTCACATCGGCCATGCCCGTTCGGCAATTGTCTTTGATGTCATCTACCGGTATCTTCGCCACCGGGGGTATGATGTAACCTTTGTCCGGAACTTCACCGACATCGACGATAAGATCATCAAACGGGCCAATGAAGAGGGCGTGGACTACAGGGCCATCGCCGAGAAATATATCGAAGAGTTTAACATCGATATGGGAGGGCTTGGCCTGGAGAAACCCTCTTTTGAGCCCAAAGCCACGGATCATATCTCCGGGATGATCGACCTCATCTCCACCCTCATCGAGAAAGGATCTGCCTATCCGAAGGATGGCGATGTCTTCTTCTCAGTAGGAAGATTTAAGGATTACGGGAAACTCTCCGGACGAAACCTCGAGGAGATGCAGGCCGGCGCCCGGGTTGAGATCGATGAAAAAAAAGAGGACCCTCTTGACTTTGCCCTCTGGAAATCGAGCAAACCCGGCGAGCCTTTCTGGAAAAGCCCCTGGGGAGAAGGAAGGCCCGGCTGGCATATCGAGTGCTCGGTGATGAGTCAGAAATATCTTGGAGAGACCTTCGATATCCATGGCGGCGGAAAAGACCTCATCTTTCCCCACCATGAGAATGAGATTGCCCAATCCGAGGCTGCCACCGGAAAGCCCTTTGCACGGTATTGGATCCATAATGGCTTTGTGAATATTAATAAAGAGAAGATGTCAAAATCGCTCGGAAACTTCTTAACGATTAAAGAAATTCTCAAGCAGTGGCATCCTGAAGTCCTCCGGCTCTTCTTCCTCTCCCATCACTACCGGAGTCCTGTCGATTATTCGGAGGAGAGCCTCCTCGAAGCAAAAACCGGACTGGACCGGTTTTATTCAACTCTCAAAGCCATTAAAGACGAAATCGAAATAATCCCCTCCCCCTTGACGGGGGAGGGTAAGCCTGCCCGCCGAACAAGTTCTTTGGCAGGCGGGGGTGGGGGTGTTCATGTCCTCGAAGAGGCACAGAAGACGATCCACTCATTCCAAACCCGATTCGAAGAAGCCATGGATGATGATTTCAACACGGCTCAGGCCCTGGGATATCTTTACGACCTTCAGAGAAATCTGAACAGCCTCCTAGACATTTCAAAGGGTCATCCAACAGAGGCGATCCTGATTTTGCTCAAGCAGGGCCTTGACCACATTCGGAAAATCGGCGGGGTTTTTGGACTCTTTACGGAGGAGCCCTCCGAATACCTTGTCCGGCAGAAAAAGGAAGGGCTAAAGAAGTTCAATCTCTCCGAGGAAGAGATCCTTCAATCCATTGAGAGAAGAAGTCAAGCCAGAAAAGACAAGGACTGGAAGAAAGCAGATGAGATACGAAACGACCTTCTTTCAAAAGGAATTATCTTAGAAGACACCCCTTCGGGCACCCTCTGGAAAATCAAATAATTTTAACCAAATATGGAATATTGGAATACTGGAAGAATGGGAAATCCTTCAAAATAAGAACAAATATTTTTTTCTCTTAAAACCCAATATTCCATCATTCCCTGCCTACCGGCAGGCAGGCATTATTCCATTTTTAATGCCGCATACGCCGCCCCAAGTATCCCTGCATCATCACCGCATTCGGCCCGGACGATTTCAACCTTCTCCCGCTGGCCTTTCATCGCTCTTTGATGGACGACTTCTGTGGCGCTTCGAATAAAATAGTCCCAAGCCCTTGAGACTTTCCCGCCGATCACAATCTTCTCGGGATTGAAGAGGTTGACGAGGTTGACCAGCCCCAGTCCTAAATACCCGCCCATCTCATTAAAAACCTTCAGGGCTGTTTCGTCTCCCTTCTGAGCGGCTTCAAAGACTTCCTCCGAGGTGATCTTATGAAGATCGCCTCTGTTTCTCTTTAAGGTCTCGTTCCCTTCACCTTTTTTGATGGCTTCTAATACCATTCTCCTGATCCCATTTCCGGAGGCATAGACCTCGAGGCACCCTCTTCCTCCGCAACCGCATAAAGGCCCTTCCGGGTTCAGCGCCATGTGGCCCACCTCCCCACCCATCCCGTCTGCTCCGTGGAGGATCTTTCCCGCAACGACGATACCTCCTCCCACTCCTGTCCCTAAAGTGATGCCGATATAGTGGCGGCATCCCCTTGCCGCTCCCTTCCAGCCTTCCCCCAGCGTAAAGGCATTGGCATCATTCTCAATGGCAATGGGAAGAGAAAACTTTTCCTGAAAAAATTCTCTCAACCGAAATTCATGAAGGCCCGGAAGATTGGGCGGAGCGACCAATACATCTCTTCTCATATCGATAGGCCCTGCAACGCCGATTCCGATCCTGATCTCTGAAAGAACTCCTGGAGTCCCTTCCTGAATAACACCTTGGATCCTTGAGGCCAGCTCATCCATCATGGCCAGGCTGCCCCGGGACATATCCATAGGATATTGAGTCTTCTTAAGGATCCGGCCATCGGGAGTGACGATCCCCATCCTGATGTTCGTCCCTCCCGCATCCACTCCAATTAAAAACGGCTCCATCGCACCCTTCCTGATATCCAGATATCTTGATATCCTGTTACCTGATATCCTGGTATCCTGATAACCTTTTTCCAACGGCCTTTTATCCTTCCTATTCCCTTCTTATCCACTGGATCAGCCCGTTCACCTGAGTGATGAGATACGAAACCATGATGATCAGAATCACAAGCAAAAACGTATTCGTATTGACAATCCATAAAATATTCATCTCGCCCTCCTATCGTTGCGTGTATCGTCTCCCGTCCATCGTCTATCGCCCTTCGTCATAAACTCAGTATGAAGATGATCCTACTTTTTGTCAAGATTTTTAAAATACAGCCTCCAACTATTACCCAAATTGAGCAATTTTTTCACCCCTCACAGGGGGGGGCGGGGAGGCCGAAAAGCCTTTTAGAGCGATCACCTTTGATTAGTTGCATCAACCATGAGGCATGTTCAAGCATCACCTGTTTGGTGAAAACTTAAAGTCAATTGCCCAAACCTTCAACGTATCGCATTCTAAAAGGGTTTGAGGCATCTCTGCCTCCCTTGTGAGAGAGGGTGAATGGCTCAATTTGGGTATCATCAACCCTCTATCTCCCATAACCCGATATTTTCCCTTGTCTGCCTGTTTTATTTCTGATATAAGTAGTGACAATGTTAGCCCGTGTTCTGAGCAGCGCGGTTTTTGGAATCGATGCCTATGTGGTGGAGGTCGAGGTCGATATTGCCCAGGGCCTTCCTGCCTTTGCCACGGTCGGCCTTCCCGAAGGCGCCGTCAAAGAGTCAAAGGACAGGGTCAAGGCCGCCACCAAGAATTGCGGCTACGACTTTCCCTCAAGACGAATCACCGTAAACCTTGCTCCTGCCGATAGAAAAAAAGAAGGGGCGGCCTTCGATCTTCCCATGGCCATTGGCATTCTGGCCGCCACAGAAGTGGTTCAGAAAGGGAAGCTCAACCGCTATTTCATCCTGGGGGAGCTTTCCCTCGACGGCCAGGTCAAACCGATCAAAGGGTCCCTCCCCATTGCTGTTGCCGCAAGAAACGCAGGTCTTCGAGGAATCTTGCTCCCCAGGGATAATTCAAAAGAGGCCGCCGTAGTCAATGGAATTGAGATTCTTCCTCTCGACACCCTCTCCGATTGTGTTGAATTCTTAAATGGATCCCTCCACATCGATCCTGTTGTCCTGGATCTCGACGAAGTCTTTAAACAGGAGATGAACTATCCGGTCGACTTCAATGAGGTGAAAGGCCAGGAGCATGTGAAGCGGTCTCTGGAGGTGGCTGCCGCAGGCGGACATAATGTGATTATGGTCGGTCCGCCAGGTTCGGGAAAGACGATGCTGGCCAAACGCCTTCCCACGATCCTGCCGGATATGAATTTTGAGGAGAGCATCGAGACGACGAAGATTCACAGTGTGCTCGGGCTGATCCCGTCGGATAGGGCCCTCATTGTCACGCGGCCTTTTCGAAATCCCCATCACACGGTCTCTGATGCGGGCTTGATCGGAGGAGGACAGATTCCCAAGCCGGGAGAGGTCAGCCTTTCCCATAACGGCGTGCTTTTCCTCGACGAACTTCCCGAATTCAAGAAGAATGTCCTGGAGGTGATGCGCCAGCCCCTCGAGGAGGAAAAGGTGACGATCTCCCGGGCCGCCACCTCTCTCACCTACCCTGCCCGGTTTATGCTCGTTGCCGCAATGAACCCCTGCCCCTGCGGTTATTACAGCGATCCCAACAACGAATGCACCTGCACCATTCCCCAGATCCAGCGCTACCGGTCAAAAATCTCCGGTCCGCTGATGGATCGCATCGATATTCATGCCGAGGTCCCGGCGGTGAAGTACCGCGACCTGGCAAGCCGTGACCCGGGAGAGCCTTCCCGTGAGATTAAAAGACGGGTCGATCAAGCCCGGAGAGTCCAGCTCGATCGATTCAAAGGAATGAAAATCTACTGCAATGCCCAGATGACGAACCGGCATATTAAGAAGTACTGCCAGATTGATGAGGCAAGTCAGAGGCTGCTGGAAGTGGCGATTGACAAGTTTGGACTGAGCGCCAGGGCTTATACGCGGATTCTGAAGGTGGCTCGAACCATCGCTGACCTCGAAGGCCAGGAAAATATCCAGTCCGCCCATCTCTCCGAAGCCATCCAGTACCGAACCCTGGATCGAAATCTGATTTCTTGAATTAAGTACTAAGATGGATACGGTTGAGTTTTTTTACGATTTTTTAAATAAGATTGGGGCGCCCAATTTTTTGGCGATGGGTATTGCAATCATCGTCCTCTGGCTTCTCATCTCCGGCATCCGAAGAGGATTAAAAAAAGGAGGCCGTAACAACCAGTCCGAAGACGATAACGACCCGGACGGTGAAAAATGATCGGAGTATCGGCGCTTCGAAATCGGAGTTTATCTTTTCTGAATCTTCCAGGAAAGCAGGAAAGAGATGGTCAGAGCCACCAGCATGGCGGACATCGAGAATAAAAAGAAGAGCAGGATAAGCCGTTCTTTCATCACAGCGTATTTGCTCTCCATCATCCCCACATAAAGCATTCCCACGATTTTATCTTGTATATCGACAATGGGTTCATAAGCAGTGATATACCAGTCATCCACGACGAAGGCTCTATGGATCCACGGCTTCCCTTTCACGAGAACCTGTTCTTGAACCTCCCTCATCGCCCGTGTTCCAATGGCCCTTTTCCCTTCCTTATCCATCACATTCGTTGATATTCTCAGGTCTCCTAAAAAGATGGTGGCTGTACCGATCTCTTTTCCCCTGTATTTGGCATCTTGGAAAACAATGTTCTTAATACGATCAACAATCTCATAATTACGGTTGAGGAGTACTCCTCCGATTAATGCGCCCAACACTTCGCCATTAAAATCAAGTATGGGATGAGCCGATTTTAATATCATCCCGGAAGTCTCCTCTGCTATTTTTCTCTCCTTCTCCTTTGGAGTCGGTACGGATGGGATGGCGGCTTTCTTTTCCAATGTCTCTCCCTCTTTTAAAAGTTGGTCGCCGGAGAGGATCTGGGTCCCTGAAATCGCCTTTTTCGCCAGCGCCCCTTTAACAAAAGGGTCGTCAATCAGACTATCGCCTGATGATTGGGGGTTATGAAATCGGTGGATGGCCACTCCCCTCCGATCCACCAGTGTCAGGAAATCGAGCCCTTCTTCAGCCATCAAATCGGACAGTTCATCTCGAATCGGAGTGATATTTCTCTCCTTCAATCCCCTTTTCAGGACATGTCTGATGGAGGTCCAGCGGATCGTCCGGTCAATATCTCTTATTTTAGAGGCATAGACATACCTTGCCGTATTGAGGTCTTCTTTAACCCGTTCTTGGGCCTCGCTAATAATCTGGTTTGTGATGAGCGAGTTGACAACAAGGCTGGTCATCACACCCATGAAACAAGCAAGAGCTAAAAAGATTAGAGCCAGCTTAGTTTTAGTTGAAATTCTCATAGGTTATAGGTTATCAAAAAGAATCAAAAAAGTAAAGAAAAATATTTCTTGCCATTAGAAAACATATCTGTTAAATATTTTGTGAAATATTTCATTAAATAAAGAGACAGGAGGGATGGTTCATGAAGCCTTATTTTGAAAAGATGACCGATTTTGGGAAGCCTTTAACTGAGCAACAGATCAAAAAGGGAGAAGAAAATGTCAGACAGATTAAGGAAGTGGAAAAAACAATTGCAGAAGCTGTAGAAAAAGTGAAAAAGGCAGGCCTCTCCACCGAAGAGATTAATAAAAGAGGAGAGATGACCGTATATCAGAGGCTCGAATATCTGTTGGATCCTGGCACCTGGTGTCCTTTACACACTCTTTATGACCCGATGGACGAAGAATCGGGAACTACCGGCGTAGTAGATGGATTGGGTAGAATCGGCGGAAAATGGGCAGTCATCATTGGTTTCGACAATAAAGTCATGGCTGGAGCCTGGATTGCCGGACAATCCGAAAACATCCTGAGAGTGACCGATATGGCCAAGCGGCTCCATCTTCCCTTGGTCTGGTTAGTCAACTGTAGCGGCGTAAAACTCCCTGAGCAGGAAAAGGTTTACGCCAACCGGAGAGGAAGCGGAACGACCTTCTTCAGGCATGCCGAACTTGAAAAATTGGGCATTCCCGTTCTGGCCGGGATCTATGGAACCAATCCGGCTGGAGGAGGTTACCAGGGAGTCAGCCCTACCATTCTCCTCGCCCATAAAAACTGCAACATTGCTGTCGGTGGCGGCGGTATTGTCAGCGGAATGTCTCCTAAGGGCATCTTTGATGAAGAAGGAGCGGAATTGATCATCGACGCCACCCGAAAGTTTAAATCTGTTCCGCCCGGACGTGTTGAAATTCATTATGATTCCACTGGTTTCTTTAAGGCAGTCTTCGAAAAGGAAGAAGGGGTGTTGGATGGCCTGAAAGAATATATGAAGTATCTGCCGGCCTACGATCCTAAATTTTTCAGAGTGGCCGAGCCCAAAGAACCAAAGTTTTCTCCAAAGGAGATCGACTATCTGGTCGCCTTCAATCAGAAGCTTGCCTACAATTTTGATGAAGCCCTTGCCAGGTTGACCGATAACAGTGAGCATATGGAATTCAGGCCTGGCTATGGCCCCGAGGTCTATACAGGCCTGGTGAAGATCGATGGCTTTTTAATTGGCATCATCGGTAACCGGCAGGGATTCTTGCCCAAGGGTTATCCTGAATATGCTCCTTATCCGGGAATCGGAGGAAAGCTCTACCGGCAGGGTCTCATCAAGATGAATGAGTTCGTGACTCAATGCGGAAGAGACCGGGTGCCGATTGTCTGGTTCCAGGATACGAGCGGCATTGATGTGGGAGACATTGCAGAGAAAGCCGAGCTCCTCGGTTTAGGGCAATCCTTGATCTACTCGATCGAGCAAACCGAGGTTCCGATGATGTGCATCGTCGTAAGAAAGGGGACAGCCGCTGCCCACTACATCATGGGAGGACCCCAGGCAAACAATAATAATGTGTTTACCTTGGGAACGCCCACCACAGAGATTTATGTCATGCACGGTGAAACCGCAGCGGTCGCCTCATTTGCAAGAAGACTGGTAAAAGAAAAGGATTCAAGCCGTCCGCTCAAGCCCACCATTGATAAAATGAACGCTTTGGCAAAAGAATACTATGAGAAGTCAAGGCCTGCTTATTGTGCCAAAAAGGGGTTGGTCGATGAGGTTGTCTCTTTCGCAGATTTAAGAAGATATATGGTGGCTTTTGCAGACTCTGCTTATCAAAATCCCATCTCCCTCTGCCCCCACCATCATCTGATGCTCCCCAGACTGATCAAGGGATAGATAACCTTCATCAACAAAATCATACAAAAAGGTCTGCCACGCAAATGGCAGACCTTTTGTATCTTTATCAACTAAGATTCTACGCCTCGTCCGAATGAGAGGGCAGGTTGACAGACTCGACTTTCATCGGCTATATTTCAAGCCTGTAAGGAGCATTCATGGCACGAATTCCCATCACACGTAACGGATACAATAATCTCGCAAAAGACTTGGAGAACCTGAAGAAGGTCGTCCGTCCTCAAGTCATCAAGGCCATCGAAGAGGCGCGTGCCCACGGGGATCTCAGCGAAAATGCGGAATATGTGGCCGCCAAAGAGCGCCAATCCTTCGTTGAAACGAAGATTCGAGAGATCGAACAGAAACTGGCCAATTCGGAGATTATGGATACGTTTCAGTCCACCGACGGCAAGGTAGGCTTCGGTTCAACCGTGACCGTTGAAAATTGCGAAAACGGGGAAAAGGTCACCTACCAGATCATCGGACCTGACGAATCGGATATTCCCTCTGGTAAGATTTCAATCGCTTCTCCTCTGGGCAAGGCCCTCATCGGCAAAGAGGTTGATGACGAGGTCGTCGTGAAAACTCCCGGGGGCACGAAAAGGTATACCCTTCTGAAAATCGCCTGATCAAAACCTCTCTCAACCCGCTCCTTTCCTGACAACATGAATGGCAGTCGCCTTAAAAGAGGCTCTCACCTCTTTTCCTTCGTTCAATGACAACTCCTCCAAGGAATGCGTTGTCACATAAGCAACCAGCGGGAATCCGCAGTCGAGATGGGCCTTCTGATATGGACCCAAAGGGACGATCTTTAATATCCTTCCAACAAAGAGGTTCCTTGCGCTTGTTGCCTCCCGATGGGGTTGTGTTGAGAGGGTCACATTTTCCGGACGGATACACAGGAGCACCGTTTCTCCTAAATGGGCCTCTCCGACAGCCTCGATCTCTTTGCCTTCAACAGAAGCGATAAAGCTTCCTCCATTCCTTTTAATGACCTTTCCAGGAAGAATCGTCTCCACGCCTACAAAGGAAGCCACAAATTCAGTCGCCGGATAATTCATCACCTCTTCGGGAGGACCCATCTGCTGGATCATACCATGATTCATCACAGCGACCCGATCCGAGAGACTTAATGCCTCCAACCGGTCATGAGTAGCAAAGATCGTGGTCGTTCTGGTCCGATAGAGAATGTGTTCCAGATCTTCTATGAGAGATTCATGGGTAGGCGGATCGAGAGAGGCAAAGGGCTCATCGAGAAGAAGGATTTCGGGTTGAAGGGCAAAGGCTCTGGCCAGACTCGCCCTCTGGGCCTCCCCTCCTGAAAGGGTCTTGGCAGAACGGCGACTGAGATGACTAATTCCAAATCGCTCCAACTGCTCCATCACCCTGTCAGCAATCTCTTTTCTTTTCATCCCACGAATTTTTAAACCCGAGGCAACATTGTTAAAAACAGTCGTATCAAAGAGGAGAGGGTCCTGGAAGACCATGGCCAGTTTTCTTCGGTATTCCAAAACAGAGATATGTGTTTCGACTTTCTTTCCCCTAAAGAAAATTTCACCCTGAAAGGGTTTTAATAAATAAGATAGAGTTTGCAGGAAGGTCGTCTTCCCCGCCCCATTCGGCCCGATCAAAGCAAGGATTTCACCCTTTTCAATTGATAGAGAGGGAATGTTCAAGAGAGTGGCCCCTCCCCTTTTAGCCTTAAGATTTTTAGCCTCCAATATCGTAATGGATTGGTTCATCGTCCTTCGTCTATCGTCTCATCTGGATCTTTCTCTCTGCTGAATCTGAGTAAGAATCAAATTAATAAAATAGGCAAGCAGAAGTAGAATAATCCCCAGGGCGATGGCAATATCGAAATTTCCACGACTGGTCTCCATGACGGTTGCCGTTGTCAGGACCCGCGAATAGCCTTTAATGTTGCCGCCTACCATAATGGAAGCCCCCACCTCCGAAATCACACCCCCAAACCCTGCCATCACTCCTGCCAGGAGTGGAAGTTTCGCCTCTTTGATTAGAATCCAGACCATTTGAAGACGGGTGGCGCCAAGGGCGAGGATTTGAAGCTTAAGTTTCGGAGGAAGATGTTGAATCGCTGCCAGGGAAATCCCCATAACAATAGGGGTGGCAATCACAGTCTGTGCAAGGATCATGGCTGTGGGCGTATAGAGAATCCCTAAAAAACCGAGGGGCCCGCTTCTCCACAAAAAGATCGTAACAAAAAGCCCCACGACAACAGGTGGTAGCCCCATGCCCGTATTGACGAGGCTGACGATAAACCTCTTTCCAGGAAATTGAGAAAGGGCGATAGCCGTTCCTGTGGAGATTCCAATCAGAAGGCTGACCAATGTGGCTGTTCCTGAGATTTGAAGCGATAGAAGAGTAATTCCCATCACCTCAGGATCAAAGGTGATGAGAAGCCAGAAGGCTTTTTTGATTCCATCAAGAATGAGATCCATTCCCTCACCTCAATTTGGAAATAAAAGTCGTTGGTCTGAGGGTTAAGGCTAAGATGCCAGTTTTGATAATTGGTTAGGTCATTGGTCTTAAAGATTCTACTTTACCCCTTCACTTTACCCAAACTGGCTTCCTAACCATAGCCTTAACCCAAATTGATACCAAATAATAAATTTACTTCCCAAGTTCTTCTTCTTTCTTCCCTGCATCGGGGAAGAAAAGAGGCGATCCGAACTTATCCATCCCGAAGGTGTTGATGACCTCCTGGGCTTCCCTGGAAACCATGAAGTCGGCAAAGGCTTTTGCTCCGGCCGCATTGACCTTTGACCATTTGGCCGGATTGACCTCGATGACATGATAGATGTTGAGGAGGATGGCATCTCCTTCGACCAGGATGTCAAGCCCGAGGTTTTTCTTTAAAGCCAGGTAAGTTCCACGGTCGGTAAGAGTATAACCTTTTTTCTCAGAGGCCACGCTCAAGGTCTGGCCCATCCCAAGTCCGGTTTGTTGATACCATTTTTCTTTTTCAGGATTGATCCTGGTTGCGCTCCATATGGCTTTTTCTTTTGCATGGGTTCCTGAATTGTCGCCCCTTGACATGAAAAGCGCATTGGCGGAGGCAATCTTTTTATATGCTTCCGGGGCTGATTTTATTCCTTTAATTTTCACCGGGTCTTCGGGAGGCCCCACAATGACAAAGTCATTGTGCATAATGATCCTCCGGTTGATCCCGAAGCCTTCGGCCACAACTTTCTTTTCCGCGGCGGGGGAATGTACCAGGAGCACGTCTGCTTCACCCTTCTGCCCCATGGCCATGGCTTGACCCGAACCCACGGCGATCGTTTTGACAAAACAGCCGGTCTTTTTCTCAAAAATGGGGAGAACAACATCAAGAAGCCCTGAGTCCTGCGTGCTCGTGGTGGTGGCTAAAATGATCGTTTTGGTTTGCCCAGAAACCACAGTCGATCCTGTCAAAACAAACAAGCAAACAGCCGCCCATAAAATGATCTTGGTTTCTATCCTACGCTGCATCTTCTCTTCTCCCTAAATTAATTTTTTGTAACACTTTAGCCTTATGAAAAAAGGAGTTTCATGAGTTAATTGATCAAAAGAATCATCATAAAATCCCCCTTAATCCCCCTTTTCCAAAGGGGGAAACCCCTATCTCCTCCCTTTGGCAAAGGGAGGTCGGGAGGGATTTTACAAAGATTTTTAAACAGCTAAAGTGTTACAATTTTTTGAATAAAGGATTTTCCCTGAATGTTTGAAATCGTAGCTCCCGAGCCGTTCAACCCTGTTCCGAAATTCTGATGAATTAAGAACCTCGATGAAGGCTTGAACGCCCTTGTCAAAAAAGGTCGCCTTATCAAGAACCATATCGAATCGCTCCCGGGTGATGGGGATGAACGAAAGGCCAATAAGTTTGGAGACGGCAATCGTGGCGAGGCCCACGTCCGCCTCTTTTGAAAGGATCGAGAGGCCGACTTCGAAATGGGTGTTGACCTCATTTTCGTATCCAGAAATCCTGGAAGATGAAATCTTCAATCTCTTGAGATGGTGATCCAAAAGGACCCTGGTGCCCGCCCCTTTCTGGCGATTAAGAAACCGAACTCCTTTGCGGGTGAGATCCTCAAATCCCCGAATGGACAGCGGATTCTTCGGAGCGGTCACCAATCCGAGGTCCCGATCAAAAAGATTGACCACGACCGGCTTCAAATTGGGAAGGTAGTTGGCAAGAAAGGGAATATTATAGTCCCCGCTTTTCGGATCGAGAAGATGGGACCAGGCAATATCCGTGTAACCCATGTTCAGGGCCCTCAGACCATCTGTACTTCCTGTGTTGGCCGAGAAAATAAAGAATTCAGGATGAGATTCCCTGAGATAAGTTTGTAGCATATCGAGGATAGGATCGTTGCTTCCCGATGCGAGAAGGGCGCCTTCGATTCGCCGACTTTTCTCCCTGGCTTTCTCAAGACCTGTCTTGGCATTCGATTCAATCCAATCGTCAATCAATTTCTTTGGGAAAACCCACTTCCCCGTCACCCGGGTGGATGGAATCCTTTTAGACTTGATCAAAGCATAGACCTGCTTCTCATGAATGCCCAAATAGGTTGCGACCTCTTTCGTGCTCATCATCTCGTTAGACATGGGTCCTCCCCCTGAGACAAAGGATAACAGGCTGACCAGCGACTGTCAAGAAAATTATTACAAATAAATACTTTTTATTACAAAATATGCTTTATAATTAGCAATTAGGTAAACCCCCGGCTCTGCCGGGGGACTCGCAGAGTTTGACATTTTCGGGAATATAAATTGTTTGAAATCGTTTTATAAAATCCCTCCCAACCTCCCTTTGCCCTCCGGGTCAGAGACCGCTCTGGGTCGGAGACCAAAGGGAGGAGAAATCTTTCCCCCTTTTGACAAAGGGGGATGAAGGGGGATTAGATTCTTTTGCGATTGCGGATAGGCCCCTTTGAGGGGCCAGCAATCGTAAAGCCCCCAGCTTTGCTGGGGGATATTTACTTGAATTATTTATTTCCCAATCGAGGAACAGCATATCGAAGTTAACTGGGGCCAATTCTTTTTCTTGACATGATAAAATAAAAGTGATATTTATTTTATCATGTACAAACGAATTATCCATATTTCATTGCCGGAGAGGTCGAGTCGTTTTCTTTGGGGACCGCGCCAGACGGGAAAGAGCACCTTGCTCCAGGAGCGTTATCCTACTTCCAAGCGCTATGACCTGCTCCTTTCCGACGAGTATCGGCGTCTTATGCATCAGCCTTCTTTGCTCCGGGAAGAATGTCTGGCTTTGGCAAGGCGTCCGGAAGCCAGAGACAGACCTGTTGTTGTTGATGAGTTCCAAAAAGTTCCGGACCTGCTGGACGAAATTCATTGGCTAATAGAAAATACAAAATTGAGTTTTATCCTTTGCGGTTCAAGCGCTAGAAAAATGAAACGCGGACATGCCAACCTGCTGGGAGGCCGTGCCATCCGTTATGAACTTTTTCCGCTTGTTTTTCCTGAAATCCCTGATTTTTCCCTTGAAAAAGCCTTGAACGACGGGCTACTGCCTCCCCATTATGGTAGCCATATCACCCGTAAGCGACTGGAAGCTTATGTAGGAGATTACCTCCAGGAAGAAATCGCTGCGGAGGCTGCTACCCGAAATGTCCCGAGTTTCAGCCGTTTTCTTGAAATCGCAGCAATGGGCAACGGAGAAATGATTCAATTTAATAACATTGCCCGGGAATGTGGAGTGAGTGCTCCTACAGTAAAGTCCTACTACCAGATCCTGGTGGATACGCTTCTTGGAAAATTCGTTCCTGCCTATCAGAAAGGGCCTAAACGACGCGTCATTCTTGCTCCCCGTTTCTATTTTTTTGATGTAGGAGTCGTTGGGTTCTTGACAAAACGCGGGCGTATCGAAATGGGGTCTGAACTCTTTGGGAGGGCATTTGAACACTTTCTTTTTATGGAGCTATCCGCTTATGCCAGTTACTCGGGACTGCATTATTCGATCTCTTACTGGCGAACAGCCTCCCAGTTGGAAGTCGATTTCATCCTGGGGGACCACGAAGTCGTCATCGAGGTTAAAGGGACGAGTTCCGCCCAGCCCCAACATCTCAAAGGGCTGATCGCCTTCGGGGAGGAATACAGATCGCGCCGTCGCATATTGGTATCCTGTGATCCACAACCCCGGTCGGTTATGGCCAAGATCGAAATCCTCCCCTGGAAAACCTTTTTGGAAGACCTCTGGTCTGGGAAAATAATATGGTGAAAACATTCTCTTCTGAACGTGCTTCAAAGTTTACGGAATCGGTCATCCGCGAAATGACCCGGATTTGCCTCAAGCATCAAGGCGTAAATTTGGCTCAGGGTTTCCCTGATTTTCCGGCACCTATGGAGATCAAAGAATCAGCCGTCCAGGCGATTCAAAGAGATTTCAACCAATATGCCATTACCTGGGGGACAGTTAATCTCCGCCAAACCATTGCCGAAAAATTTGCCTGGTATAATGGCGTCACCATAGATCCCGAAAGGGAAATCACCGTCTGTTGCGGTTCAACCGAGGCCATGATCTCCTCTCTCATGGCAATCGTCAATCCGGGAGAAGAAGTGATTGTGTTTGAGCCTTTTTATGAAAACTACAGCCCGGATACCATCCTCTGTGATGCGAAGCCGCAATTCATCACTCTGCACGAACCGGACTGGCATTTCGATGAGAAGGAACTGGCTCAAGCTTTTAATAACAAAACCAAGGCCATCATTATTAACACACCCAATAACCCGACCGGTAAAGTCTTTTCCCACGAGGAATTACAATTCATCGCTGATCTCTGTCTGAAGTGGGGTGTTATCGCAGTGGTCGATGAGATTTACGAACACATCCTCTATGACGGAGCCAAACACATCAGCATCGCCTCTCTCCCCGGGATGCGAGACCGGACCATTACGATCAATTCCATCTCCAAAACTTATAGCCTTACCGGTTGGCGTGTGGGCTGGGCCATTGCTCCAGCCTCACTGACCGCGTCTATCCGTAAGGTTCACGATTTCCTGACTGTGGGAGCGCCTCATCCTCTTCAGGAAGCGGCCGCCACTGCCTTGAGGATGGACCGAAGTTATTACCAGACTCTCGCCAGGGAGTATCAGGAGAGAAGGGATTTTCTCGCTCAAGCATTAGTCGAGGCTGGGTTTAAAATCTATTTACCGAATGGAGCCTACTACATCATGACGGATGTAGGCCATTTCGGTTTTTCGGATGATATGGCTTTTGCCCGGTATTTGGTAGAGAAGGCTGGCGTGGCCACTGTTCCCGGAAGCAGCTTTTACAGCCACTCCTCGCGGGGGGCGACCAAGGTTCGTTTCTGTTTTCCAAAAAAGAGAGAGACTCTGGAACAGACTGCTGAAAGGCTGAGGGAATTCAAAAGATGAAAAAAGGGCGGTTAGAAGGACCGCCCTTTCAATATTTAAATGAATAAGATTAAAACAATTTACTTCAGCCGGCCTTCCACGGCCTCCCATTTGATGTTCTTAAAGAAGGCCGCAATATAATCTGCCCTCTTCAAACCGTAATCGATCATAAAGGCATGTTCGAAGACATCCAGGATCAACAGAGGATTGCATCCCGCCGGATGGCCGACATCATGCTCATTGATCCACTGGTTGAATAATGTTCCGCTGACCGGGTCTTGATAAAGAATAGCCCACCCAATGCCGCGCATAGTTCCAACGCCTTTAAAATCGGCCTCCCAATTTTCGTAGCTTCCGAATTCATCGGCCAACTTCTTGCCAAGTTTCCCTGCCTTATTCAATGCTGCTTTCCCGCCTAAATTCTCAAAGTAGAGCTCATGGAGCCTCATCCCATTGAACTCCCAGCCCAACCTCCTTTTCAGTTCAGCATATTCTGAGGTCCCAATCTTCCCCCCTTTTGCCATTTCTGAAAGGGTATCCAACACTTTGTTGGTATTGGTCACATATCCCTGATAGAGAGTGAAATGGTTCTTGAGAAGGGTTTCACTGAATCCCTCTATTCCGATAAGACTGCTGTAATCCTTTGCCGTATAAGCCATAACCGATTCCTCCTTTCAAATAAGATAATTTAATCATAACAGAAAAAACCCCGGTTGCAAGTTAGGATCCGAGAAGATCCCTGTTCTCTACACATGGAATGAAGTCTTAAAGGTGACTATTTTTTATCCAATTCTTCTTGCAGACTTTGTGGGAGTTTCGCCCCAAGTTGCGGATACGTTTCGATGATACGCAAAATATCAGCCAGATCTTTTTGGCGTTTACTTCTCCGGCGTGTCTGATCCATATACGCCCACACTTTCCCCTGCAATACATCCTCAAGAATCGCCACGCTCATTCTGTAACCTAGAACCTCCTTGATCTCTGCGTGTGGGATGAAGTCCTGATAGCGGGAGTCCGTCTGAAGTTGGATACGCAGATCGGAACCAGGACTGCTCATGTTGACGCTATGTTCGAACTGCTCAACCTTCAGGCCCCGCCCTTTAGCGGCAGCACTGGTGGCTTCCACGTCATCAACCGTCACCACGACATCTATATCGAGACTGACAACAGGATCAACATAGGCGTTCACGGCAAGGCCCCCTATCACACAATACTTTGTATCCGTCTCGGCAAGAATATCAAGAAGAACCTGAACAATATCAAGTTGCCCATTTGCCACAGAATTTAAAAATTTTTTCCCTGTCATCTCATTTCCTTTTAGTCCGGATATTATTTTTTATTATGGAATTCTGTTTGTTGTGGATTTATATCAAAATTTGAGATATCTGTCAATTTAATTCGCTACAAATAATTAAGAATATCAAATTGTTATACAATTCTTATCATCGCTCCTTAAAGGAAAAGGTGAAACCCAGGAGGACTTGACAAACAAAAAAATGTGATTATTTTTTTAGAAAATGAGAATTAAAAAGAAAGGAGGGATGAGCTATGGCAAAGGAGCTTGAAATCTGGAGACCCTTCAGGGAATTGTCGCCCATCAGGGAATTTGAGAGAATGCGAAGGGACATGGACCGGTTCTGGGATTCCTTCTTCGAAGGAGGCGTCCGGAAGAGAGGCGAAGAGGCAGGTGAGTGGTTTCCGGCCCTCGATGTCTCAGAAACAAAGAACGACGTAGTCGTAAAGACGGAAGTCCCAGGCCTCGATCCCAAGGACATTGACATCTCTCTGAGCGAGGGAATTCTCACCATTAAGGGCGAGAAGAGGCAGGAAAAAGAGGAGAAGGAAGAGAACTATCACCTCATCGAGAGGAGCTTCGGATCCTTTTCCCGCTCCCTTCGGCTTCCCAGAGATGTCCAGGGCGATAAGATCAGCGCTTCCTACAAGAACGGAGTGTTGAAAGTGACGCTTCCAAAATCGGAAGAAGCCAAAAAGAAAGAGATCAAAATCAAAGTCGAATAACTCATGTTCTCCGGAAGGAGGAAATCCGTTAAGGCGTCCTGCCGGGCGCCTTTTTGTTTTTTCCCTCTCTTGAAAAGAGACTGTCCTGGGTGTTATTTTAAAACCATCATGAAACTTCGGGTGGGAACAAATTGGGGTTTCGATCTTCTGGATGCTCTTCAGGGAACAGCCGTCGATGCGCTTTTCGGCAAACTTCCTTTTGATGCCATCGGAGGCGCACGGCCGGGATTTGTTCTTCCTCAGGTCAACAGGGAATATATCAAGCGTTACATCCGCGCCTGTCACGAGAAGGGAATTGAATTCAGCTACCTCCTCAATGCGCCGTGCCTTGGAAACCTCCAGTATTCGAGGAAAGGCTATGGACAGATCATTGATCTTCTTGAATGGGTGGATGATGCTGGTGCGGATTCGGTCGTGGTTGGCGTTCCCTATCTCATCGACCTCATCAGAAAACGCTTCCCCCGGCTGAAGATAAAAGCCTCGACCACCGCAAGAGTCAACACCGTAAGAAAAGCCCTCCAGTATGAAAACATGGGTGTGGAGGAGATCATTATTGACGAACATATCAACCGAGAATTCAAAACCCTTGAAGCCATCCGGAAAACCGTAAAATGCAATCTCGAGATCCTCGTCAACAACATCTGTCTCTGGCAGTGTCCTTATAACTACGAGCATGTCAATCATGATGGCCATGCCTCAAGAGAAGGAGAAGAGGAGGCTAATTGCTATCTCCAGTATCCGGGATACCTCTGCCTCTATCGAAAATTGATGGAACCCGTGGAGCTTCTGAAATCGCCATGGATCCGGCCGGAAGACCTCCCTCATTATGAAGCGCTCGGTTACGACCGTTTTAAAATCACGGAGCGTTTCAAACGAACGCCTCTTCTCGTCGAACATGTGAAGGCCTACGAAAACCGGCGCTATGACGGAAACCTTTTGGACCTCTTCACCCTTCCGAGAAAAGGGGCATTCACACCGCTGCACCTCGAATACTTCATCAAACCCGAACATGTGAACATCATGAAGATCTCAGAATTGGAGAAGGTTTTTGACCTTGAGGTCCGCGAGCTCATCCGGATGGACAATCGAAAGCTCGACGGGTTTATCGAACACTTTAAGAAGATGGACTGCAATCAGACCTCCTGTTCACAGTGCCTCTACTGTGAAAAGGTCTTTGAAGAGGTGGCGACCGTGGACAGGGGGGGCGTGGAAAAAGCCTCGAAGAAAGTGAAGGATTTTTCCGAAAAACTTCTTACCGGAGAGATTTTCGAAGCCCCGCGTTCCCATCTTTTCTTCCAGATCCCCCTTGTGAAGCCTCTTTTAAAACGCCTCATCCGGTGGCGGTTAAAAAGAGGACTGTCAATCCATCCATAAGGAACCGGAAGACATGCGGTTTCTCCTCATCGACCCCCCTCATAAAATCTGGACCATCCTCCGGGCCTGGGTGCCCTCGCCCGGATGCCTTCAGTTATTGGCTTATCTCGAAAGGGAAGGGTTCGATATCGAATTTATGGATTGCACCATCAATGAAAACCCCTGGGGAGATCTTGAAGGGAGGATTCGAAGAGAGAAACCCGACGTGGTAGGCATCTCTGTCACCTGCACGGCCTTCATCTACGATGGGATGAATGCCGCCAGTCTGGTGAAAACCGTCAGCCCCCAAACGATCATTATCATGGGCGGAGAACATCCCTCTTTTATGGCTGAGGAGACGCTCAGGGACTGCCCTGCCATTGATTACATCTGCGTTGGAGAGGGAGAGGTGACCCTGGCTGAATTTCTCAGAACACTCGAGAAGAAAGGTGATCTCTCAAGGGTCCTGGGGCTTGCCTTTCTCGATGAAAAAGGTCATTTCGTCTATACGGGCGACCGCCCGTTTATAGAAGACCTCGATGCCCTGCCCCTCCCCGCCTACCATCTTGCTAAGATGGAACATCCTTATATCGGCCTTCCATCGGAAGGCAAGAGAGGGCTTGTGGTCAACTTCTCAAGGGGCTGCACGTTTGACTGCTCTTTCTGCTCGGAATCAGCCTTCTATAAAAAGAAATGGCGAAGGAAGAGTCCAGGGCTGATCGCTGATGAACTTCAATTATTAAAGGAGAAGTATCACCGGGACATTTTTTATGTGGGAGACAATACCTTCAATCTCACCCGTGATCAGGGAATCGGGTTTATCGAAGAGATGCTTAAAAGAAAGACGAATCAGCGCTTCTGGCTTCAATCGAGGGCGGACCTTGTCATTCGGGACCAAGACCTTTTGGACGGTTTCCGGGAGGCAGGGGTCTATCAATTTATGTTAGGCCTCGAATACCATAAGGACAATGTCCTGAAAGATATCAGCAAGCGGCATTCCGTGGATGAAGCGTTGAAGGCAATGAAGCTCTTGAAGAAACATCAATTGATGGTAATGGCCACACTTCTCATTGGCCACTGGGAGGAGACTGAGGAAGATCGCGATGCCTTCTTAAAATTCTTCGGGAAGTATGTGGACCATTTCGGTCTCAACATCATCACCCCTCTTCCCGGGACGCCTTTTTTTAATAAGATGAAGGAGATGGGCAGGATTAAAGACTGGGAATACCGGAATTTTGACTACCTCCATGCCGTGATGCCGACCCGGGAGGTGGATGACCTTGAACAGCTCAACTTCATCTACAAGAACATCATGAGGCGATATTACTGGAGACCCCGCGAGCTGATCAAACTTTTTTCACGAAACCCGATTCTGAGACACCATCACCGGTTCTACATCACACAGGTGGCCTTCAATATCATGACCCACGAAATTTTCGGAAACCCTTTGTGGGTCCAGCCCAACTATCAGGAGTACAGGGATTATCTGGTAGAAAGGGACGAAGCATTGCCTGCCGAACTGATGAGACTGGCTAAATAGAGTCTGTTTATAAACTAACAGTTTCGAAAAAGGTTGTCATTCCGGCGAAAGCCGGAATCCAGTCTTTTCAAGACCTTCTGGATGCCGGATCAAGTCCGGCATGACGGAAAAGGTCCATTTATAA
>VGRU01000030.1 GCA_016875255.1 Deltaproteobacteria bacterium | reverse complement strand
TCACCCAACCTGAAAAGGCCGGGAGATTCTACTCGCCGGAGGAGGTGGCACAAAACCTCGTCACCATTGCCAGAAAAAAGGGATTTGAGCAGATCCGGATAAGTGGTAACGAGCCCACCCTTCACCGTTCTCACCTCCTAAAAGTTCTCGAACTTATTCCCAAAGAGATTCGTTTCATCCTGGAAACCAACGGAATTTTGATTGGCCATGATCCTTCTTATGCAAAGGAGCTCTCCCGCTTTCCCCATCTTTATGTCCGGGTCAGCCTAAAAGGGGCTTGTCCTGAAGATTTCACACGATTAACCAACGCAAAGCCCGAAGGGTTCGAATACCAATTCAAGGCATTGGAGTACCTGTTGGAAGAAGGAATAGATTGTTTCCCTGCGGTGATGGCAAATTTTTCTTCCCAGGAGGAGATAAAGAAGTTGAAGCAGAGATTAAAGGAGATCCGACCAGATTTTGCTGACTTTGAAGAGGAAGAACTGATCCTTTACCCCTTTGTCGAGGAAAATCTTAAGGAGGCTGGGGCTTCTTATCAAATATAACATTGGGACAGTAATGATACCAAATCAGGGTTCAGCTACAAACCCCAATTCGTATAAGAGTGAAGCATTTCACATATTTTTAAAAACATTTTTCTTGACACGAAACTTCAATGGTGTATAATAAAAATTAGATTAAAGGATGGAAATGGGTCAGCTTCGTATTTCTAATTTAAACAGTGGTTACGACTTTTGCTGGTTTTATCGGACCAAAGTTTACCCACTGTCTCCGGCTGATCATTAAAGAATAATTACAATATAATCAGCGAAGGCTGTGGGTAAATGAAATTTAACCACGGCCTTCTATATTTTGAGCCGTGGGGGAATTATTCTCACGGCTTTTTTTATCCAGCTTCATTGCTTTAAATGGGGATTGCGGTTTTGATTTTTCTCTCATCGAACAGAGAGGAGGGATAGAAATATGACAAAAAGCCAACTCATAAATGAATCAGAAGGTAAGCCCAACTCCGCAAAAGAAACGGTACATGTGGCTCAGGAGCGGCTGAAATATTTGTTAACTTCCAGTCCAGGGATAATCTATAGCTGCCAACCCTCGGATGACTTCGGTGCAACTTTTATTAGCGAAAACATAAAAACGCAGCTTGGATACGAGGCTCGGGAGTTTTTACAGGATTCGAGGTTCTGGGTAGATAGGATACACCCCGAAGATGTGCCAAGGGTCTTCTCCGAACTGTTACGCCTATTTGAACAGGATTATCACACTCATGAGTATCGTTTTGTTCACAAGGATGGGACATATCGGTGGATGCACGACAGGTTGAACCTGGTACGCGACGTAGGGGGCACCCCTACAGAGATCGTCGGCTGTCGGATAGACATTACTGAGCGTAAGAAGATGGAAGAGGCCCTCAAGGAGTCGGAGAATAAATACCGGACCATTTTTGAAAATACTGGGACCGCAACAGCCATTATAAACGAGGACACGATTATAGAATTAGTAAATTCAGAATTCGAAAAATTATCTGGTTGCTCCAAAAAGGAGATTGAAGGTAAGAAAAGCTGGACGGAATTTGTCAGGCAAGAAGGTTTGGAGAGAATGAAGGAATATTTTCGTTTGATAAGAGTGGATCCGAATGCCGCTCCAGTGCAGTTCGAATTTGGGTTCATTGACAGGCGGGGGATTCTTAAAGACATCCGTATTTCCGTAGCTATGATTCCAGGAACCCAAAAGAATGTAGCCTCTCTGTTAGATATTACCGAGCACAAGCGTGTTCAAGAAGCACTCCAAGAAAGCGAGAAACACTATCGCCTACTCGCAGAGAACCTGACGGACGTCATCTGGACCATGGATATGAACCTGCGGTACACGTACGTCAGCCCTTCTGTTGAAAGCCTGCGGGGTTACAGCGTTGAAGAAGTGATGGCCCAGAGCATAGAAGAAGTTTTAACTCCTGCCTCCTACGAAGTTGCCAGAAAAGCCTTTGCAGAAGAGCGAATTACAGAACAGATAGAAGAGAGACGCCCATTTCGTTCGCGGACATTAGAGCTTGAGCTCAGATGTAAGGACGGATCTACAGTCTGGACTGAGGTCAAAATGACTTTTCTCCTTGCCCCTGATGGCCGGCCTGTAGGAATTTTGGGAATGACGCGTGACATCACCGAACGCAAACAGGCGGAGGAGACTTTAAGGGAATCGGAGAAGAGACTTCACTTTCTCTCCTCCCGTCTCTTAACAGCTCAAGAAACAGAACGAAAGCGAATCTCGATGGAACTGCACGATGAATTGGGGCAGGCCCTCATTGCCTTGAAGCTCCGTTTAAGTTCTATTCAAAGGAAGCTGCGGAAAGATCAGAAAGTCCTTCGAGATGAATGTGAATATACCCGAAGGAGTGTAGAACAAATCATTGAAAATGTTCGGCGTCTTTCTCAAGACCTAAGCCCTTACCTCCTTGAAAATCTTGGCCTCACGGCCGCCCTCCGACATCTAATTGGCGATCTCGCCAAGGATCACAAGATCGAGACTTCACTTGACATAGCAGACATCGATAATTTCATTTCTCAAGAGAGGCAACTTATTATATACAGGATCTTCCAGGAAGCTCTTACCAATATAAGAAGACATGCTCAGGCTACCCGTATCTCTGTTGCCATCAAAAAAGAGAAAGATAGCCTTTCTTTTTGGGTTGAAGATGATGGGAAGGGATTCGATATGAAACAGACAACAATGAGAGATTCCGATGAATGGAGCTTAGGTTTAGCAGCGATCGATGAACGTGTACGAATGCTGGGCGGATCCCTTGACATCCGGAGCGAAGTCGGCAAAGGCACAAGAATAAGCTTCACCATTCCAGCCTGCCCCGTTAGAAATTTCAGTTGGGAATTACACCCCGCCGGAATTATTTAAAAATCTAATCCCCCCATAGGCGGGACTGGAGAGCAGTGGGGCATTATTTCTGACGGGGTAAACAAGGGGAGAATTTGAAGAGACATCCTTATCGCATCGTATTGGCCGATGATCATGCGATCGTTCGGCAGGGCATCAAGCGGATGATTGAGGAGGCAGGCGATCTAACGGTTATAGGGGAGGCGAGCGATGGCCTGGAACTTCTTAGCCTCTTGAAAATTTTAGATGCCAACTTGGTCATCCTCGATATCTCCATGCCCAATCTCCGGGGGATTGAAGCAACTCGGGAGCTTAAGAAGATTTTCCCTGATACGAAAGTATTGATCCTGACCATGTATAAGGATAAAGAGTTACTCCATCAGGCTATCTCCTCGGGTGCCGATGGGTATGTCCTTAAAGAGGATACGGACAAGGAACTTCACACAGCCATAGAAAAGGTCCGAAGGGGAAAGGTTTACATTTCACCTCGCTTCTCTGACGGTCTCACGAATGCTTCTACACCTATACACCGTAACCAATTCGAATCACCATTGGAACATCTGACGAACCGTGAAATGGAGATCTTGAGGCTTATTGCTGAGGGAAAATCGAACAAGGAGATTGCGAATTGTCTATTCATCAGTATCCGAACCGTGCAAAATCATCGGGCCAACATCATGAGCAAATTGGATATAAAGAAAACAGCAGACCTGATAAGATATGCTATTCACCAAGGGTATACCTCTTAGCAATCCCTAAGACCAAACCCCTACGGTTTCTAAAAATGAGTAGTTTTGCTCATTCTTAAGATGGATGATTCTGGTATAATTTGCTCCAGATTTTTTCCATCAACCTTGAAGGAGGATTCTGATATGAGCAAGAAAGAGAAGAATAGTCTAAAAAGGGAATGTGAAGAGGAGAAAGAAACACCAAAAAGGGCCCAGAAAAATGTGAAATTTGCATTTTTCGCTCCAGAGGCAATGGAAGTTCACCTGGCAGGCGACTTTAACTTCTGGAGCAATCAATCTCTGCCCATGAAGAAAGATAGGAAAGGGGTTTGGAAAACCGAGATCAAGTTACCTCCTGGCTGTTACGAGTATAAATATTTTGCTGACAGTGCTTGGATTGAAAATATTCCCGATGCAGAGCCGATCTCCAATCTCTTTGGCACGCAGAATTTCGTCATCTCGGTCAAGTAGACGTCGTACTTCCAATTTTATTCAATAATAAATTATGTCTGATGAGGGAGCCTCCTTTGAAAAAGAAAATCTTGTTGGTGGAGGATGAGGAGGCCCTGAGACTTCTCTATCAGGAAGAGCTGGAAGAGGAGGGATATGAGGTCTTCACGGCGAAGAATGGGAAAGAGGCCCTTCAGAAATTAAGGAAGGAAAAACCCGATCTGGTCATTCTTGATATTGTCATGCCCGAGATGGATGGGATGGAAGCGCTTGGGCGAATCTTGGGCGAGCAGAAACAAATTCCTATCATTCTCCATACATCTCATCCAGGGTATCAGGAAGATTTCATGAGCTGGGCGGCCGATGCCTATGTGCTCAAGTCAAGCGATCTGAAGGAGTTGAAAGAGAAAATCAAAGAACTCATAGAAAAAAGAAAATCCTTCACTCTCCCCCTCTCCCCGCTGGGGAGAAGGAAAGGGTGAGGGGGAATTTCAAATATTTTTGATTGGTGATTTACAGGTTGAAATTTTTTGCGAGAGGTAAACATTAAAAATGAGGGGGTGTAACTATGGAAAATAATAGGGAAAATTACTATTCGAGTTTGTATGAATTGGCCGCAACATTGAACTCAGCTCGTGCTCCTGAGTCCATACTCCAGTCTGTTGTCGAGGGCGTGGCCAAGGCCATGGGAGCAAAAGGGTGTTCACTGATGCTACTTTCGCCAGACAGAAAGGCACTGCTTCATACAGCGGCCTATGGACTTAGTGACTGGTACGTAAGAAAAGGTCCGGTTTCAGCCGATAAAAGCATTTCCGAAGCATTAGAGGGCAAGCCGGTGGCGATCTTAGATGCAATAGGGGATCATCGGATCCAGTATCGGGAGCAAGCCAAGAAAGAAGGGATTGCGTCCATCCTTTCCGTTCCAATGACGCTTAGAGAAGACATCATTGGTGTTATAAGAGTATATACGGCTGAGCGGCGGCAATTCACCTTGGATCATATGTATTTCGTCGGGGCGGTTGCCAACCTTGCTGCTATTGCTCTGGAAAATGCCAGGCTATACGAGGCTGTTCAGAAAGATTACGAAACATTCCGGCAGGATATGTTAGAATGGCGCGCTGCCTTGGGTCACGAGTGGATGGTCGGGGAAACCGTGACTCCTTCGGAAGAGTAGCAGTGGGGCATAACATTTCATCATTCAAATAATAAAATTGGGAGGGAGGTAGAGATGATAACTACTGAAGTTCTAAAAAGTTTCAACCTTTTTAGTGGATTAGGTGAGCCAGAATTAGCCGAGATATCCAAACTTTGTCGTGAGCGGACGTACGAGGATGGTTCAGTCATTTTCACCATTGGCGGTCACGCAACAGATGTATATCTGTTAAAAACCGGTAAGGTCGATATCCAAATTGAGTTCAAGATTTATGACTACGAAATAATGGCTACAATCTACACAGTAGAAAAAGATGAGATTTTTGGCTGGTCAGCCCTGGTTCCACCCCACAGATTAACTGCATCAGCCAGATGCCAAGGAAAAGCCGATATTATCATGATAAGTGGGAAAGAGTTGATGGAATTCCTCGAGAAGGATAGAGGTGTTGGCTATGGGGTTATGAAAAACCTGAGTGCCCTTATAAGCTCAAGGCTTGCTTCTACGACCATAGCCTTACGCCACGAAATTCAAAAGCTGATTAAAAAGTAAGTTTACAAGTTGAATAGCCAAAAAACAAAATTATGGATACTCTGGGGACTAATCAGGAACATCTTGAGTCTATTAAGTCTCGTTTGCTGGAGAAAGGGTATCCTCTCTCTCCCGAAGAGGTGAACGGGATAATCGGTCAGATCAAGGATGAAATTGGTTACTGGTACGTAAAGCAATTGATAATCCAGGTCGGAAAGATTCTTGAGATCAATCCTTCCCTTCCGGAAAGTGTGATTCTTCAGTTCGTAGCCAGAACCATCGTGGAATATCTTGATGCAGAGGCCGCAAGCATACGGATATATGATCCTGAAAAGAAGGGGATGGTCTCTTATGGGTCTTACCCAAACTTTAATGAAAGTCGTGAGGAGATAATCCCCTTTGACGATACGATCGCCGGTGAGGTGACCAAAACGCGTCAAAGTTACTTGGTCCCCAATATCTTAAAGGAAGAGAGGTACAAGAATAAGGAGAAAGTTGAAAAACTTGGAATTCGTTCGATGCTGGCCGCACCGATCTACCTTCACCGTTTTTCCAAGGATGTAGATATAGAGGGAGTCTTCCAGATCTATTATAAAGACGAAGATAAGGTGTTTACACCACTGGAGGTCGAGATTGCGGAGATGATTTCAAAACCAGTGGGTTATGTCATTGCCTTGAAGAGAATTAATTATCTCCATAAAGTAAATATGACGAAGGACAAGGTTTCGGAATATATATACGAGAAATTAGCCAGAGGTCAGGGGATCAACGTGAAGGATCTTTTCAATTCGGTCATCCCGGAATTGGCGGATATCATGAAGGTCCAGAGGTGTTCTCTCTTCTCGGTTACGGAGGATCGAGAGCACATTATCCTGGAGGCTGGATACCCGGAAGCCGGACATGGAATCGGGAATGTCCGTCTCGTAAAAGAAGAACTTTATGCAAAGGTTGTTGTGGACCAGACAGGGCCTTTCGGCAGTTTCGAAAACGAGAAGATCTACCCCCATTATATCCTTATCACCAATCCGGAGGGTACCCAGCTCCTTCCACCAGACATCAAGCATTTCCTTGAAACTCAGCAGATCCATTCCGTTCTCTATATTCCTTTAAGATTGGATGAAAACGTCAAATACTTCCTCGTCTTCGACGCTCAAGCCTGTCATCAGCGATTTACAGAAGAGGAGATCGACCTCTTAACCTTCTTTGGCAAGGAATTAACAAAGGGGGTGAAACTAGAGAAGATGGATGAGATCCTTCATGATTTTAGGAACCCCGCCATTGCAGTGGCAGGCTTTGCAAAAAGAGTCCAGAGGATTTTTAAAGAAGGAACCCACCTTAAGGATGAGAAATTAGAACAGGCATTGGATATTCTCTTGAAAGAGACTTCCCGGCTTCAAGAATTGTCCCTGTCCCTTCATCGGAGGGGGAAGGAATCAATGGTTAATCTAACTGAAGTATTGAAGAGGCGGTTTCTAATCAATAAAGAGACCTTAAGAGAGTTAAATAGAAGGAACATTCAATTGCTTGAGCGAGAGATGGAATCTCCTTCATGGGTTCGATGTTTTCCCTTGCATATTGAAAGAGTGATAGATAACCTCCTTAAAAACGCTTCCAATGCAATTCCTGAAGAAGGAGGAGAACTTTCTATTCGATCCTATCGTAAGCCCCCGTGGGCAGTGGTCGAAATCAATAATACGGGTCAGATCTCGGAAGAGGAAAAAGATCAATTCATTCTTGGGAAAGACAGAGGGAGGGGACTTCACATCTGCACCCAATTGGTCAAGAATATGAGAGGGAAAATATGGGCAGAGTCTAAGGAGGGACAGATCACCTTTAGTATAATGTTGCCTCTTGTCGAACCATCGTTCTAAATCATTTTCGTTCGATTTATAAAAATGTGCCAGAATACCCCCCAGCTCTGCTGGGGGGATGAATGGCCTTCCCTCTCCCCTGGGGGGAGAGGGGTAGGGTGAGGGGGGAATGATCTTGCTCATCACCCCCACCTTAATCCTCCCCCATCAAGGGGAGGAAGGTTTTTTGAGGAATTGGATACCCCGCAGCTCTGCTGCGGGGTACTTCATTTCAAAACCCAAATAAGAAAGTATCCCCAAAGTATGGGTGCTTTGGGTTTATCAGAAAAGAAAAGAGCTTTGAAAGAAACACCTGAGGATAAACATGGATAAGGAAAGACTTAAATGCATTTTATCAGGATTGGGCCGATATGAATTAACAAGGCTGGAAAAGCAATTTGTCGAATCAATAGAGAGGTATTTCAAACAGGAGAACCCGCTCACAGATCAACAAGAATCAATCTTAGAAGGTATTTATAGAGAAAAGACAAGATGGATGAAGAACACTATCCTTTCTCAGCTAACCAAGAACCTCGTTGGCCAAGGGGTGAATTATGAGGGCTCGTGAAAAATCATTTTTTGATTTATAAAAATATCATAAACGATACGTTGAAGCTCCACCTAAGGCCACAAGTCCCTAGCCTTGACAGTCCGGGGGCGGCAATTAAAATATCTCATTTGAGTAATGCAGATTTCAATAATTTTGGAAGGTGTGCTGCAGAGGAGGGGGTTTTCTTTAAAAAAAGGAGGTGATTTTATGCCAATCTATCTTATGCTCACCAATTTAACCGATGAAGGACGGAAGGCGGTAAAAGAGAAACCGGGGAGGATCAAAGAAGTCAACAAGGAAGTAGAGAAGATGGGGGTCAAGATCCTTAACCAGTACGCCCTCTTGGGGGCTTATGATTTCGTCAACATCCTCGAAGCTCCAGATAACCAGACGATAGCCAGAGTAGCAGTGGAATTGGGTTCCAGGGGCACTTTGAATACCACAACACTTGCGGCCCTATCCATCGATGAATTTATCGACATGCTGAAGAAGAAAAAATAGATGGAGAACCACACGAATGTCTCTTTCTATGATTGCAGCACACCTTCCATTTGGAGGCTGGTTTCTTATGACAGGGTTAAGATGTCTTTATTACATGTGATAATTATTTTGCCGAAATGTCCGAAACAATCCACTCCATAATGGCCCGGAGAAAGGAGGTAAACAATATGTATGAAAAAATATTGGTTCCATTAGATGGATCGAGCGCAGCCGAGATTGCCTTGCCGTACGCCGAAGAGATCGCTGCCAAACAAGGGGCGGAGATTATTTTGGCGAGCGTTTCCGAACTCACCGCTGTCGAGACGGATCATCTCTACCGCTCTTATCTGGAGGGCATCGCGGGGCAGGTGGAAAGCCAGCTCAAGGATTGGGGAGCCAAGGCAGAGACTAAGGTGAAGAGCGAGGTTCTTCTCGGTACACCCGCCAGCGAAATACTGCGGTACGCTGATGAAAATGATGTCAGCCTCATAATTATGGCGAGCCGTGGTCGCTCAAGTCGGGGTCCGTGGCTTCTGGGAAACATCGCTGCCAAGGTGCTTCGAGCTACAGGCAAGCCTGTGCTACTCATTAGGGCTCCAGCCGACAAGGCAGCCCTTCAGCAGAAAAGCTTGGTGAGGAGGATCCTGGTGCCATTGGATGGTTCCAAGCTGGGTGAGGTGGCCATTCCCCAGGCAGAGGCACTGGTTCAAGTATTGGGTGCAGAGTTAATCCTGTTCCAAGCCTTCGTCACGCCCATATCGGTGGGGGGCTATGAGCGCTACTCCGTGCCCCCGACCGCGTTCAAGGAAAGAGAGGAGCAGATAAGGGCCTCTGCTATGGATTATCTTGATAGTCTGGGGAAGGTATTCCAGGAGAAGGGATTGAAAACCTTAAGCGTGGTAAGGGAGGGCTCTGCGCCAGAGCAGATCCTTAAATATGCAGAGACGAATGGAATCGACCTCATAGCCATGTCGACTCATGGGCGCTCGGGCATCGGTCGGTGGGTTTTGGGCAGTGTTACGGACAAGGTGCTGCATGCTGGGGATATGGCAGTCTTAACGGTACGGGCAACGAAGGCATGAGGGTATCGGATAAAAGGGAGGTCGGTTGCATTCTTGAAGGCTGTAGTGAGAGCGACTATTTCTCGGGAAATGTAGAAATTTGAGGAAGACCGAGTTCCCCGCATGAGAAAGAATATTATACTGGAGGCTACATGAAGGAACTGGTGAGAACGATAGTTCGAGCACTGGTGGACTCTCCAGAGGAGATCGATATAAGAGAGATTGAGGGATCCAACACAAGAATTCTGGAGATAAAGGTATCCCAACAGGATGTAGGGAAATTATTAGGAAAAAAAGGGAGAAATATCACAGCATTAAGAAACATAGTTACAGCCGCTGGTAAGGGGAAGAGGCACTGTGTGATAGAAGTGGTAGAAGAAAAACCCTTCGAGTCGCAGTGGCGGATCTCCAAAGGAAAAATTAGAAGGCTATTCGAGGGTCGAGATTATGGATTTATCGAGGCTGAGAACGGGAGAACTATCTTTTTCCATGCCTCATCCTTGCAGGGGGTCGGGATGCGATCCCTTTCTTTGCATCTGCCCGTTGAATTTGAAATTGAGGATGGCCCCAAAGGCATTAGGGCAGTCAGAGTTGTACCAAAAATCGGAAAGGACTTTCAAAGTCAGTAGGCTGAATTTCAAGGCTGTAGTCAGATTATGAAAATCTTCAAGATGGAGAGTGATTGGAATGAAGGATAAGAATCTAAAAAGGATGCACAAATGGACGACTTTTACCGAGATGAGTTTTTGTGCGATATCCAGGAAGTCTCAAAATGGTAGGCATAAGACAAAAATAGAAAGGAGGCGATCATTTTATGTATTTCATAACTTTTTCGGAAAAATTGGGTACCAATGGATCAGACATCGCCAGGAGGGTTTCGGGCCAATTAGGATATCGTTTCTATGACACAGAGGCTATCGAAAATGCTGCACAGGAGATGGGTTTTCTTCGGGATGTCAAAGAAGTAGATGAAAGGGTGCCCTCGTTATTTGAGAGGCTCTTTTCACATAAACCAGAGGTCCATTTGGATCGCCTCAGTTCTGTTATTTATGAACTGGCCAGCCGGGGGGATGCGGTATTCCTTGGAAGAGGCAGTTACATCCTTCTAAGGGCATTCAAATGTGCTCTGCATATCAGGGTGACTGCTTCTCTGGAAAAACGCATCCAGAACCTGGTAGAAAGAGGTTTCAAAAGGGAAGCGGCGATTAAGGCAATCCACAGGAGTGATCATGAGAGAGGGGCTTTCGTCAAATTTGCATTTGGTGTGGATTGGGAGGACCCTGATCTTTACGATATTGTGCTCAATATGGACCATCTGCCTGTGGATTTGGCCATCGACACGGTTTTGCATATGGCCCGGTCTGAGGAAATAAAGGCCCGCTCAATAGATGCGATGAAATCTTTGGAGATGATGGCTCTTACCAGGAGAGCGGAGGCTGCCCTCATCGAGGCCGGGTTATCATCAACTTCTCTTTCCGTTTCCGTTTTGGAGCCAGGTAAAATTCAATTGACTGGGACTGTTTCAGGGCAATCGAACAAAATAAGGGCAGAGGAGATCTTGATGGAAGTCAAAGGCATTAAATCGATAGATAATCAAATTAAGGTAATACTGCACTACTCTGGCAATGTATAAAAGGAAAGGTCGTCGAAAGGGTCAAAGTTTTTTGAAGAGTAACGCAGTATTCACTAAAGGAGGTTCTTATGAAAGCAGTGATTGTATTTACTGGGACAGGGCCTATCTTAATCTTATCCTCTTACCCTTCGATTGATGATCCCAATTTCGTCAATAAATTGAATGCAAAGGGAATCAAAAAATTCATCTCCTTTGAGGTGCCGATCGATCAATGTAAAGATCTCTATGGTTATAGCTACAGGGACATCATTGAGGATTTACAAGATACAAATGATATGAGGATTTTAGACTTCGATGGACATCATATCTTTAAAAACTTTTCTTTAAAGAAGATGGGCCCGCCCTTCATCTTTGAAGAGTAGCCAAATGCTTTTAAATCGGATAGGGTAAAATTAAAATTCGGACTCAAAAATTATTATCCGGAACTCCTGGGGAGAAAACACACAATAAGCAGATAAATTGAGGGATAAATTGAGGTCATTGTCACCTTTCGGCTGAAGATTGAATTCGATCACAAGAGGATAAAAAGGATGGAATGGTTAGTATATCTTCACGTGCTCTCTGTGGTGATATGGATTGGCGGAGTGGCTTTTGTTACTGCAATTGTCTTTCCGGTGTTAGCACGGATGGAGGATTCCATGGCAAAGGTAAGCTTTTTCATAGGGTTTGAAAAAAGATTCCAACTTCTGGCAAAATTTTTGGTGGTCCTTGTTGGTTTCACAGGCATCATTTTATTTTTTCATAGAGGAGGATTTATGGGCCTCGCCGGAGAAGAAATGATGCTTCTTGGTTATAAGTTTTTTATCTGGCTCTTCTACTTTGTTCTTCTCTTCGGTGCTGAAAAACGCCTTATGTCAACCCTTGTCTCCCCTACAACGCCTGTTGAAAAGGCCTTCAAACGATTGACCCTCTTTCATTGGTCCGTGCTGACTTTAAGCCTTCTGGCTATTATAGCAGGTATCCGATTGGTCAGAGGATAAAGAGCCTGTTATTAACGGTCTCAAAATAGGAAAGACATCGATTTGTAAAATCTCTCCTGACCTCCCTTTTATAAAGGGAGGAATTACCCCTCTTTGGCAAAGAGGGGGTAGGGAGATTTTCCAATGTTTATGTCAATTCAATTATGAGACTGTTAATATGAGAGAATAGAAGTTAAAATAAGGGGCCCCTTTTGATGGAAAGGGCCCCCATTCGAACCACTATTTCTTTTGATGTTTTCCACGGAGGTCTTGGGCCTTCTCTTTGATCTCCGTCAGGTCTCTCTGCATCTTGCTCCAGCCATACCATAAAGCATAATCCGGGTTGGCGTGGAAAGTTCCCTGAAAAGTCCTCATCCGGTGTTCGAGGAACATGACAAAGAGTTTCTGTTCGATCACGGTCGGAGCGTCGTGAAACGTGAGAAGATCAGGAAATGGATAGGCGTAATTCTTTGGTTTGGGAAGGATGCCGTCCTTGTATAAGTCGGCAATGATACGGATGGCTTCAGCCATCAAACGGTCTGCATCTTTGATGACCTGATCGCCTTTTTCGAGTTCGGCTTTTGCAAAATTGACGGAATGGCATTTATTGCATGCTTTGAGCATCTTGTCCCGTTCCTTTTGCCAGGCCTCCTGGGTGAGGCGAGCCACATCAGCCGCCTTTACGACATCGAGCCTTGCTGTTGGTTTCCCATCCGGATCAAGCACTCCAAGCCCCTGGAGGATGGTGGCGCGATCAGCCGCCCATTGCTTATCCTCAGGCATCGGAAGCCGAACAGCGAGAAATCCCCATGCGGTTCGTACTTCATGATTCCCCTCCTGCATATGACAGGTCTGGCAGGTTGGTGCGGATGCGGTTGCAGGAAGGGTTTTGTTTTGCTTTAGCAAATATCGAACACCATGTTTTGAGCCGGAATACATTTCCCACTGAGGATGGTCAAAGCCCATATGGCAGGTCTGGCAGGCTTGAGGTTGCCTCGCTTCGACCACAGAGAAGGTATGACGGGTGTGGCAGGCATCGCAGGAGGCCACACCAAAACCGGCTCCGCTCTTTTTTAACTCCTTAATCTCCGTCTCGGTTTTAATTCCGATCTTATGACAGCCTCCGCAGCCTTTCATGCCTTCCATCAAAGACATGGGTTGCCAGTGGGCGGTTGGCATGGCCTTCATTGCGGCCCAGGCTGCTGCATGTTTTCCTGCTTTAAACTCCTTGACCCGTTTGTCATGGCAGGTGGCGCAGGTGTCAGGGGTAGGAATCTTTGCTTTGGCAACATCTTTGGATGACTTGTGATCGCTGCCGTGGCAGACAGCGCAGTCGACCTTATTTTTGCTGTGTTTGCTCAGTTGCCAGTCGGTGACAATTCCCGGAGTCACTTTTTTGTGGCACTCCACACAGACCTGGGCTGACACTGAAGAAACAAAGAACAGGCTCCATAAGGTGATTAAAATTGTTCGAGATATTATTTGTCCCATATCTTCCTCCTTTAAACTATGAAAACTAACGACTCTGAATTACAGACAGTTTTATTTCACCCCCCCTTTCTTTTCGTCTCTTTGTCCCCTCTAAATTTCAATCAACCCCTATTCTAACACAATCCTTACCCCTCGGTAAATCAAAAATACTTTTAATTTATAGTCAGCTCTGGAAGAATTATGGGATGAGTTATTAATGTTTGTGTTCCGCTTCCTTGCGTTCTGAAAAATGTCCATGGACGGCTTTCTTAGCCGCCTCGTAAAAGCCCCCTCCACGTAATAAATAAAAATTACGTAAGCTTCAATATACTCCCGTCCTGCGTCAATATTGTCTTTATCGAAATTCTTTTTGGCCATCACCTTTTTGAACTGCTCATGGAGACCATCATGGATCTGATTCGTCAAAAGTTTATACAAAGGTTCCAGTTTACCCTCCGCGACCGCCTTGTCAGTAGCCGGGATTGCAGGACCGAGATCACGATCCGCAGGTTTCAGACCCGTGTACGGTGCTCCTTCTCCAGCCCGGTGAATGCGAACAAGGGTCTCGAAGAAATACATGTCCGCAAGTTCCTTTGCTTCAGGGCTCAACTTCCGAACTGCAAGAGTCTTTTGAAAAGCTTTTTTTATTTCGCCTTCGTCATTCTTTTGCACCCAGATTAGAGCGAGATTCACGTCTCCAGTCTCCAATGCTTTCTTAGCCGCGGTTACCACCGGACCATCCATCCCATCAATAAGCCAATTCTATTTTTTAATTTTTTTGGTTCCTCCGGGTTTTGTGTGGGCGCTTTCCCCCTCTTAAGTGTAAGAGGGGGGAGGGGGAGTTATGAAATTCCTTCTGAATGACCCGATTTTAAGTTCGTTCAGAATATCTCAAGGCGCCGGGTATTGAAGTCATGCGGTTTTGGGACCATAAGGTATTGCTTGATATGGAAAGCGTCCTGTCTGGAATAAGAATAACCCCCCTTTATCCCCCCTTAATTTAAGGGGGGAATATAAAAGTGGGTAAGACTTATTTGTTAAAGGGAGGTTACTCACTCAATACCCGAATGAACCTCAACAAAGAATTTCTACTTGCCGTTAAATGGGGCACCCAAATAATTCCTCTAACGGTTCTTCTCGAAATTTATGCCATTAAACTACCTTTCAGAGCCGACCCTTGACTTAAGTCAAAGGAAATCCGAAGCCCGTGTGGTTTTAATAGAGATGGTAAGAGCAAGAGGAAGATTCATCGAATTTAAAGGAGGCGCAAACGAAAATGACTCACGAATACTCTGGAAAGTACGCTTTGAAGCATCCACCCGGTACAAGGCCGAATGAACGAATTGAAAAGGCGGTTCGAGAAAAGTCATTAGGCGGCGAGCTCGCCTGCTGGAGGGCTGAAAGGATTGCAAAGGAGCTCAAGGTGAATCTCTCG
Organism: Deltaproteobacteria bacterium; assembly: GCA_016875255.1. The sequence continues at coordinate 9,392 of VGRU01000030.1, read as the reverse complement.
AAGGTTGGGACCACTGCTGACTTACTGGAGATAAAGATTAAGAAATGTCAGCTCGGTCTCTTTGGCTGGGGCAATCAACCGGACCATGGAAAGGACATCCATGCGGCTGGTTCTGTCCCGAAAGAGATAAGGGATGCTCTTGAGGAGGCAGCTGAAAATGGCAGGGTGACCTGCTCTGCGATTTGGTCGATCGCTGACCGTCTTGGCATAGAGCGAAAGGAGGTCTCCACAGCCTGTGAGACCTTAGGACTGAAGATCCGCGCATGTCAGCTCGGCACCTTCTAAGCCAATTCCTTTGGACAGAGGCTTTGAGCTAAGATAAAAAAGAATCTTCAGTAAGATATTGCTTTTTACGGTGAAATGAGTAGCCCATATAATTCCTCTGACACATCTCCTTGAAACTTTCACCTCTTTGTTGTTGGGAAGATATTTGTCTCTCCTTATCTTCCGTAAAGTGAAGATGGCCATTCCAATGGCCCAAAGACAGAACTTACGCAGCCCTTTTTCACTCCCGGGAAGGAGGAGCGTATAGGCAAGGCCGTTTTTCAGATGGGCGTGGGCGATGGCAATCAACTCGGAGAGACCCTTGCTAAAACGATGATGATTGCGTTCCCGGGACATCTCCGCTAAATCCAGTCCTGCCTTCTTAAAGACATCCTGCGGTAGCCAGCATACACCTCGAGTTCTGTCTTCCCATAGGTCCTTCAAAATGTTTGTCATCTGAAGACCTTGACCGAATGAAACCGCTAACTTTAGGAGGGTTATCCTTTTTTTGGATATCTCTACCGAGTAGTCACAAAACAGGTAGGTTAAAAGTTCCCCAACGACTCCAGCCACGTAATAACAGTAGTCATTCAGTTCGGCCAAATTTCTCAATCCCCGGGAGCTCCTATGGTTTTGAAACCATTCCATTCCCGCGCACATGAGCCTAAGAGAACGTTTCAGCGCTTCCTGCTCATGTTCTTTAAAATTACGGGTAATGCGAATGATGTGGTTTAAGTTTCGGATAAGTTCTCGTTCAGCCGAAGAAGTGGTACCCGAGAGAAAAGGGAGTAGGTCATTGACCAGCCTCTCGGGGGCTCCATTGTCAAAGACGGCAGCGATGAACCTTCCCCAAAAAGATTGCTTTTGGTCAAAGGTCAGAGCAGTTTCATCTTCGATCGTATCAGCAACCCTGAATAATAGATAAGCATTTGTGACAATGTTACGGAGCGCCTCTGGCAACTGCGGAATAGTAAAGGCAAAAGAGCGAGATACTCCAACCAGCAAGCGCTGCTGAAAAACAAGGTCCGATAGTTCATTCATCGTATCTGTCCTTCGCCCCTTCTATTTCCCCAACTTGAGATAGGTAATGTCACGGCCAAACAGAAGGGAGAGGAGCCAATCTGTCAGGATTCTAACCCGGTTGTATATTCCTGTCACCAGCGAGGAATAAAGGATAAGCCAGACCAGGCGCGCCGGAAAACCATAGAGCCGTAAGCGGTGAAGACGGAGAACTGCCCTAAGACTACCGAGGGAGACGATCTCCGGGATGCCCGAATAATGAAAGGCTCTGGGATCGCTTCCCCGGATGGCAGCCAGAAGATTCCAGGCCACAACCCTGGCCTGGCGGAAGGCGACATAAGCCCGTGGCGGTGCGGTCATGCCCGATTTCGGATCCATGAAGTGGGCACAATCGCCAAGGGCGTACACGCCGCGAAAACCGGGAACCTCCATATATTCATTGACCATGACCCGGCCGAAACCATCCTTTCCTGCCTCGATCTCAGCAATCAACGGATTGGCCACCATGCCGGCTCCCCAGATAACCGTCTTTGTGGGAATGATGACATGGCCGTCAACTTCAACGTGGCCTTCCCAGAGACGGGTGACATGAGATCTCACCCTGATCTCAATGCCCATCCGCTCCAGGTGCCTTGTGGCATAGTCCCCTAATTTGGGATCAAGATCGGCAACGATCCTGGGTTCGGCCTCGACCAGGATGATCCTGATCTCACGCGGGTCGATTGCCTTGTAGAGATGAAGCAGGCTTCGGAAGATGAAATCCCGGAGTTCGGCCACCAGCTGAACCCCGATGTAACCCGCTCCGGCAACGACGAAGGTAAGCAATTGCCGCCGCTTTTCCGGGGCCTTTTGTGCGCTCGTCTGTTCGAAAATTCCGATGACATGGTTTCGGATCAACATGGAATCGTTCAACGTTTTCAGGGTGAACAGGGGAGTGTCCGGAGAGGTTAAATGTGAGACATCCGGAACGCCTCCGAGGGCCAGGACGAGATAATCGAAACTGAAAGCTCCCGCAGTCGTGAGGACCTCGCGTCCCTTGAGGTCGATTCTTTCAACGCGGGCGTGAACAAAGTTGAACCGATCTCTCCAGTGGAGCCTTCGGATGGGATAGGCGATATGGCGGGTCTCGATCCCTCCCATGGCCACCTGGTGCAGCAAGGGAGAAAAGAGGAAGAAATTCTCATCACTGACCATGGTCGTCTCCACATTCTCGTTTCGGTTCAATGAAGGAACAAGATGTCGAAGGACATAGGCGCCGCCGAATCCGCTGCCCAATATCAGAACCTTCCTGCTGCCAATATGAAGCCTTTTGGGATAAGCGCTTTCCCGGTCGTACAGGCTACCGGATTTCTCTCTCATGAGGACCCATAGAAATTTTGCGAACGAAATTGGGTTAAAAACCATAGCGGTTATGTATCTGTAGCTATAGGTTCCGCTGAACATGCCCCAGGCTGATTTGGTAAATCTCTGCGGGCCCCTCACGTTATACTGTTCATCTCCGATCAATCGATGTTGCGCCAAAAAAAAGGAGCGAGAGTCTTTAGCCCTATTATTGATCCAGAACAATAATTTCCCCCACCTGTTGTCATGGTCAATGTTGTCACATAAGGGCTGATAGTAACGTCCGAAATCGCGGCGAGACAGGCCGTGATTAACGATCGTCCGGGCTGCTTCCCTGGCCGTCAACAGGGAGGAACCGATCCCGTCCTTATATAGTCTTGACACCGCGGCGTCACCAATGGCGACGAATCTGTCAGTGAAATAGTTGCGGGCGGAACGGATGGCAGCCAAAGGCCGACAATGGCAGGCAAATTCATATGGAACCGGGAGAAGAGGTCGGACTACCTCGTTTTTCAAAAAGTCGACCACTGACATGGAAGTCTCTTTACCGCTCAAGACAGAGACATTAACGAAGGGCCCTTTGGGCACCAGGGTCCCGAAGATCAGCCCCGAACGGGGAATCAAAAAAACGTGGGCCGCATTGCCCAACACGGCTCGCACCTGCTCAGCGCCGACGTGGAGCTCGGCCATGGCCATTCTTCTGGTTTCGGGTGGGACATAGTTCAATCCTCGGATAACCGCAGGTGCGGCATTGATTCCGGTAGCGAGCACAATCTGGTCATAGATCGCTTTTTTTCCGTCGATCTCTATGTCGACTTTTTCCCCAAGATCGATGGCGAAAATCCGCTGGTTGACCACGCATATTCCCATGCTCTTGACCTGCTCCAGGAGCCAGTCATCGAAGCTTCCGGGATTCTCAGAGACGGGCCTTCCCGGTCCTCCTCCCCGATAAATACTGACGATCTCAATGTCTCTTTCGGGGTTGCTGATGCTGATGGAGGTGTATGGACTGTGGACTGCGTAGTGTTCTATTTTACTCTGGATGATTTCTCCGGGAATATTCAGCCCGAGTTCATGCAGGTTTTTGAGGAAGGAGATGGAGAGGATGCCGGCGCAGCCCTTACATCCTCTGGATCCGGATTCGTTGCGCTTCCGTTCCTCGTAGAGGGTAATATCAGGCAGGATATTTCTTTCTGCCGCGTAGCGACGGAGATAAAGCGCAAATAGGCTGCCCGCGGGGCCGCCCCCCACGATAGCAACTTTTGAACCATTCTCTAACCTGAAAGGCCCTTTACGCATAAAATTCAAATCACCCCGTGTCTGGCATAAAGAACGCCCCCCTTTAGCCCATCCCCTTCAGTCCATGGCGGGGTTACTCTTCGCGAATCACCGATTTTACTTTCTTTACAATTTCGTCGGTAATCTCCGTAAGATTGTGCACGGTTCTTGCGTGGTCTGCGACTTTTGCCAGCAACTCCTCTTCCGTATTTGCCCGGGCAATTCCATCGCAATCAAACCCGACTTCGCGACAATGAACAACTTTTTGCTTTGCCATGATATCTACCTCCCTATGGTGTAGTAAGATTCGCTCAATAGGCTTCTTTCCACTCCCTGTCTCTCTCCCTTCCTGATAAACCCGAAACCTCCGCATTTTGGGCAACACTGACGTTCTGGGTTTTGGATGTACCCGTTCCCAGTGCAGATTGGACAGATAATCATGCCATACTTTTCTGAATTAAAGAGTTTCTTCATCTTCATCCCTCCTTCTATCATCTGTAAGGGTACTCTTTCGACTCCCTAAAATTGAACCTTCCCTGTAAAACTACAAGCCTGACAAAGCTCATCTGTTGATTGTTGAGACCTGACCCTCACCGATGATTGTTCGCTCACCTTCCTTAAGATTTTAAAGACTCATGGGTCCTCCTTTAAGCATCTCTTCAATCATTATTCATCTGAATTTAAAAGAGATCATAAGTCTTTGACTTAAGTCAAAAGTGGAAATTCTTAATACTTGGGAAAAGTGGTGGTTCGTCAGGCGAGGGAAGAGCATCAGGGAGAGGGGGGATTACTTCACAAAGGCGATCTTCTGGGAACATTCTTTCAAAAGATGGTAGGCGGACCCCCCCTGTTTCAGAATCTTGAGCATCTGATCGGGATTCAGGATGCGGACGCCGGCCATCACATTGACACCCCTTCTAAAAAAGGCATCAGGAATGAGGCTGGCGGTGGGACCGATGATCGCCGTCCGTTTTCCGTTGTCGACCCATGAAAGAGTAGCATCAATGGTGTGGTTGACGATGGCTGTTCCGGTGATGATCACCACCTGCGATTTCTCGATCGCTGTGTTCATCTCGGATTCAGGCTTAAAATGTTTCATCTCATCCGGCCTCAGGGTCTGACGGTTCTTTTCGATGATATAGAAAGGATTCCCCATGGCCTTCAGCCTCTTGATATAGGGGCCAAAGGCGCCCACGAGTGAGACCGTTTCATGAGGCTGGATGTTAAGGAGGTCGAAGCCATCCTCGCCCTTCACCACTTCATATTCCCATTCGTTTCCTGATTCGATTATCCATTGCGAAAGTCCATTGAGGGCGGCAATGCCAATGGCGCTCTTAAGGACATTGGGGTCGAGTGAGTAATGGATGATTTCAGAAACAGGCTTTCTGTCGAGACTCCCGGCCGGCGGCATCCGGGCGGCTGTAGTGGGACAACAAACCGCCTCCGGGATGTCTCCGATGGGCGTGAAAGCGCAACCCCCATGGCCGGTTGAGAGTTTCACGCCTGTGAAGAAGATGCCGAGGACCAGGTCATCAACCCATATCTCCTGAAGGGGGGCAGGGGATTTTTCTTTGATGCTCTCAATCGTTTCAGCAATAACGGAAGACATAACACACACTGAATGGAATATTGGAATGATGGAATGTTGAAAATGCAAAGGTTAAAGATAAGGTTTAGAAAATCTCAACCTTAACCTTGACCTTGACCTCAACCTTTAATTCAATGTCAACTCTTCTTCATAGCTAAACTCAGCACATCGATAATATAGAGGATCACGCCGATGAAGAATCCCAGTCCTGCAATGAAGACAGCGATGAACCAGGGTTTCATAAAATCCTGAACCGTGAGGAAATCGATGCCCAAGCCTCTCTGCATGTAGGACTGGATCACCCCTGCCACTCCAAAGGCCAATCCGATGGTCAGCATCATGCTCACCGTTATCCAAAAAACCCAGAACCCCCTCTTTTGGTTAAATTGTGTCAACCCTTTCAATTTGGGAAGGGCATAATAGACTACGGTCAGGATCAACATGGCATAAGCGCCGAAAAAAGCCAGGTGGCCATGAGAGGCGGTCACCTGTGTCCCATGAGTCCAGCGGTTGACTTGCGGCAGTGTATGAACCATCCCCATCACTGCGGCGCCGAAGAAGTGAAACAGCGCGCAACCGATTGTCCAGTAAAGGACCAGCCGATCGGGAATCTCAATTTTTCTGTGCTTTACGTGCCGAAGGGTATCAAAAACCATCAGAACGATCGGAACGGTTTCGAGGGCGCTGAATATTCCCCCCCACCAGAGCCAGTATCCCGGCGTTCCGATCCAATAATAATGATGGCCTGTTCCGATGATTCCGGAGGCAAGGACGAGACCCACCTCAATGTAGAGCCACTTTTCCACGACCTGACGTTCGACGCCGGTGATCTTGAGCAAAATAAACGCCATGAGAGAGGCGGCAATCAGTTCCCAGGCTCCCTCCACCCAGAGATGGATAACCCACCACCAGTAATAGTAGTCGAAAGTGAGGTTTTTAAAGAAGGGTATTGCAAAAAGCCACATGGCCGCCAGCATCGCGAGACCCCCGAGGAGAAGACCCTGGACCGCCGTCCATTTCTTTGTTTTGAGCATCGTCATAAAAACATTGAAGATGAAAATCAGAGCTACAATGACCACTGCCCATTTCAACTCCACTGGCAACTCAAGCAGAGGTCTTCCGGCTGTCCAGCCGAACAGAAATCCGATGACTCCGACCAGGCCGCCTATGAGGAGGAGATAGAATTGAAGGTCGGCAAGTTTCTTACTGTAGAGCTCTGTCTTCGATTCTTCCGGGACGACATAATAGGTGCCTCCCATGAATCCGAAGAGCATCCAGACCACCAGGAGGTTGGTATGGATGGCCCGGGCCGTATTAAAAGGGAGAATGGAGATGAGAGGATCGGGCCAGATATATTTGAGGATGAGAAGCAGGCCAACCAGGGCCTGGAGGCCAAAGAAAACGGCTGAGATGACGAAATATTTAATGGCAACCTTTTGCGATTCGTAAGTCATATGTTTTTCCTCCTTTTTCCAATTTCGGATTGCGGAGTGCGGATTGCGGAATTTTTTTTTTGAAAGGTTTTAAATCCGAAATCCGCAATCTAAAATCCGCAATTATTTGAGTCCTCCCAAGAAGCTAACCAGCGCTTGTACCTCATCTTCCGAAAGCTGTGGATAGGCAGGCATCTGCGTTCCAGGATTGATCGATTTAGGGTCTTTGATCAGTTGCGAAAGCCACTGAGTATCCCGTTTCGTGCCAACGTGAGAGATGTCAGGGCCGATGACTCCGCCCTGTCCCCCGATTCGGTGGCAGAGGTCACATCGGTTTTGATTGTAGACATTCTTCCCCTTTAAAATCTGGGCTGTCTCTTTTAAGGGAGCTCCTGTTGCTTTTGCAACGGTGATGGGTTTGGGCGGCCACTCATTGGTATCGATGGCATCCACCCATTTAAAAAAGGCGATGAGTTTCTTAATTTCATCGTCAGATAGTTTCTGGTTGGGCATCTTCCTTCTCTGGGGATCCGTGGATTCCGGATTTTTCAGAAATATCCTCAGCCAATTCTCTCCCCGTGAAGAATACACTTTGGTCATATCCGGAGAGTAATAGCCTCCAATGCCGAGGATGGTATGGCAATCGTTACAATTATATTTGTGCCAGACCCTCTTTCCTGATACGACCTCGTCTGTGAGTTTATCTGTGTTGGTTCGTTTGGGGATGGAAATATGGGTGTCGATCGTGAGCCAGATGAAGACGGCCGTGCAGATAACCGTCGCCCAGATGAAAAGATTTTTCGCTGCCTTACTTTCCATAAAACCCTCCTTTCCAAAGGTTTCAAAATCGATTGATTTAATTGTTAAAGTATAAAATCGCCTTGGCCGTGATAAAAATCATTGACTTAAGTCAAAACCTTTCCCGTTTTAGAAAGGGATCCATTCTTCAGCCCTTCCCCCATTCTCATGGAAGATTTTACCACCAAAACTTTAAAATGCAATAATTTTGTTGAATTCCATGGAAAGGATGATTATCTATAGACAAAAAAGTTCAGGGGGAAAGTTGAAAATAAACAGGAGGGGCTAAATTATATGATGGCAAGAAAAACCCAAATCATTTTCGTTTGTTTTTTCGCGACGTTAACCTTTAGTTGTGCATCCACCCAACCCAAGATCCCTATGGATATGGGATCAGCCACCCCGGGAGAACAAGTTAATTTTAGAGGGAAAGCCACCAAGCTTCTTGGGTCGCCCATATCCTTAGGAAAACCTCTCCCATCGGTCGAATTGATAGACGCGATGACCATGAATAGTGTGGATTTGTCCAAAGAGAGGGGTTCTGTTCTCCTTCTCAGCATTGTTCCGTCTATTGATACGCGTGTTTGCGAGGAGCAGACACATTATTTGGGAGAAAAGGGGGATAAGGTTCCACAGGCGGTCAATCGGATTACAATAAGTCGCGACACGCCTTTTGCACAAAAGCGTTTCGCCAAAGAAGCCAAACTGACCCAACTTCAATATTTATCGGATTACAAACAAGGGGGGTTCGGCCGTTCCACAGGACTTCTCGTAGAAGGGTCCATGTTGTTGGCACGCTCTGTCGTGATTGTGGATAAGGAAGGTATCGTTCGATATATCCAGGTCGTTCCCGAAATGAGCCATCTCCCTGACATGGAAAAGGCCTTTGAGAAAGCCATAGAGCTGGCAAAGTAAGGGGCGGTGAAGTTAGCTCCCAACGGTAAAAAAGCTTTTAAGGGATTGGTATTTTTTTTCTCCAATCCCTTTCACATTTTTTAGTTCTTCAACCGATCTGAATCCTTTTCTTCTTTCCCGATAGGCGATGATCTCGCGAGCAAGGGATTCTCCAATTTCAGGAAGGAGGCAGAGGTCCTCCGCTGAAACTCTGTTGAGGTCAAGGGGAATGTTGAAGACAAGAAGTTTATTGGCATCCATGGTTTCAATTTTTATTCTGACTTCCTGTTGAGATTCTTTTTGGACATTAAGAAGAGCGCCTGTCTTCAAAGGTTCAGAAAGGGAATCCTTATCAAACACCCCAGGTTCCTTTAACCCACCCGCCTTATCCAACATCTCTTTTAAAGTGGGGGAATGTTGGAAAATATAGACCCCGGGCTTTCGGACTTCTCCTACGATCTCCACCACAAACTCATTGATGACCGCTTCCGGCAGGGGAGGGGATTGATGGTGAAATTTTAAGTAAAAGATGCCAAGAAGGAAAAGGGCTAAAACAAGGAGGATCCGTTGTTGGCTGAGGGAAAAATATTTCATAAATTCCCAAATTTCAAAATCCAAATGTCAAAGGAATGACAAATGAATAAATATATATTTTTGAAATTTGAATTTTATTTGGATTTTGAACTTTGACATTTGACATTATTTCTTTTCGTTTTGTTCTTCTTTCAAGAGTTTATAGTCGATGGAATCCACGAGGGCTTGCCAGCTTGCCTCGA
>VGRU01000029.1 GCA_016875255.1 Deltaproteobacteria bacterium | reverse complement strand
GATCGACTTTAGAGATGCGGAGGAGAAGGTCTCTGAAGTCAACAGGCTTGGTGATGTAATCGTTGGCACCGATTTTCATCGCCTCCACAGCCGTATCGATCGATCCATATGCCGTCATCATAATGACCGGCATCTCCGGCCTTGTTCCCTTGATGATCTTGAGAAGCTCCATGCCGTCCATCTCCGGCATCATCAGGTCGGTCAAGATGAGATCGAATATCTCCTTTTCGATCTTGTCGATCGCCTCCTGACCGTTTTGAGCCAACTCAACCGAATACTCGCCCATCTGGGTCAACCCCCGCTGAAGGATCTCCCGGAGAGGGGCCTCATCATCCACCACCAGTATCTTCTTCAGTTCCATACGCCTGCTCCTGTTCTATATAAATATGTTTATCAAAAAACCTCCCCGAAATCAAACATAATTTACCTCTCTTTTTTGAATAGGGGGTTGACTCCTGCTCCATTTCTTATAAAATAGAGAAACATATGCAGGAAGAGCGGATATTGGTTGTTGACGATGAGGAGGTCATCTGCAACGTTTTAGAACGGCGGTTGACGAGGGAGGGGTATTCCTGCACCACGGCCAATAACGGGAAAGAAGCCCTCAATCATTTTTATAAAAATTCTTTCTCCCTCATCATCTCCGACATCAAAATGCCCGAGATGACCGGGGTTGAGCTCTTGCAGAAGGTGAAGGCCATTGACCCCAAGATGAAGATGATCATGGTGACCGCCTATCCGGAGATCGACCTGGCTGTGAATGCGATGAGGCTCGGGGCTGATGATTTCATCATCAAGCCGGCAGACCTTGACCTGATCGTCATGAGCGTGAAGAAAGCCCTTGAGAGCAAGCGGCTTGAAGAAGAGATTGAGGCTTATCACAACCGTTTGGAAGAATTGGTGGAAGAGCGGACCGCAAAGCTTCAGCAGTCTTATCGGACTCTGAAAAAAGCCCATCTGGATTCAGTGAAAGTTCTGGCTGAGGCGATCGATGCGAAAGACCCATATACCCGGGGCCATTCCGACCGGGTGAAACGGATGAGCCTGGCCATCGCCAAGAAGATGGGCTTCTCGGAGGAGAGGCTGGAGAATCTGGAGTATGGAGCGCTTCTTCATGATATCGGCAAGATCGGCATCAAGGACGAGGTCCTTCAGAAGCAGGGCCCGTTGAGTAACGAGGAGTACCAGTATATTCGGGAGCACCCGCTGATCGGGGTAAAGATCGTGGAGGGGGTCGAATTTTTCAAGGATAAAATTCCGATGATCCGCCACCACCATGAACATTATGACGGCAGAGGTTATCCCGACGGGCTGGCAGGTGAGGCCATTCCCCTTGAAGCCCGGATCATCAGCCTTCCCGATGCGTTTGATGCGATGACCAGCGCCCGGCCCCACCGTGGGGTGATGCCCCTTCAGAATGTCCTTGCGGAACTGGAAAAATGCAGAGGCAGACAGTTCGACCCGAAGATGCTGGAGATCTTCCTCCGGGAGAAGATTTATAAATTATAACTGCGAGACAAAGACCAGGAAGAATGGAAGAGTGGAATATTGGAATGTTGGGTCTACATTCGATTTCTCAAAATCAACACATTTTTACCAATATTCCCTGTCTGCCGACAGGCAGGCATTATTCCAACATTCCATGTGGACCAAAACAATTCTTGTATCAATGAGCTCCAAAGAAACTCCGGGTTGATGGAACACCAGGATTATGCCAGCCAACCTCACCCCGCAGTATTTAGAGGCAGAGGCCAAGTTCAAGCAGGCCAAATCCGTTCCCGAAAAGATTAAGGCGCTTGAGGTGATGATGGCCATCATCCCGAAGCATAAAGGGACGGAGAGGCTCCGGGGGCAACTGAAGTCCCGGATGGCCAAGTTGAAAGAAGAGCTTCAAAAAAAACCTGCGGTCAGCCGGGCGGAGCAGGCCTATAATGTGAAGAAAGAGGGAGCGGCCCAAGTGGCGCTTCTGGGCCTTCCCAATGCCGGAAAGTCGAACCTTTTCACCCACCTCACCCATGCTCCTTCCGAGGTTGCGGATTACCCCTTTACTACGCAGAAACCCATCCCGGGGATGATGAGGTTTGAGAACCTCCAGATTCAACTGGTGGATACGCCGCCCATCCAGATGGACCGGATCGAGCCCGGATTTCCCAATCTCATCAGGAACGCCGATGGGCTTCTCATTGTTCTGGATCTGACGGATGATCCTGTCTTCCAGATGGAGGTGGTTCTCGAAGAGTTGAACCGGATGAAGATAGAGATAGGAGATGGAAATCCGGCCCATCCCCCGGAACAAGGATGGGTTTTTAAAAGGGCGTTTCTTCTCGGGAACAAGGCTGATCTCAGGAATGCGACGGAAGGGCTTCGGGCGCTCGAGGGCCGTTTCAAGAGTGAATGGATGATCCTGCCGGTCTCTGCAAAGGAGGAGATGAATTTCGAAGAGGTGAAGAAAGAGGTCTATGGCCGTCTCGGCATCCTCCGTGTCTATACCAAAATTCCTGGTAAAGAGCCGGACCTGACAGAGCCGGTGATTCTTAAAAGGGGAAGCACGATCGACGATGTGGCCCTTTCGGTTCACAAGGATTTCGCCGCCAAACTGAGGTATGCCCGGGTCTGGGGGTCTGGGAAATTCGACGGCCAGATGGTGAAGCGAGACTACCGGGTAAGCGAAGGCGATGTGATTGAACTGCATCTTTAACGATGGACAATGAACAGTGAACGATGAACAATAGGCAAAAGACAAGATGTCATCTTTGACGAGAAGAAATTTTTTTCGGTGGATGTTGGGATTTTCATTCCTTCCTGTTTTTCCTTTCTCTCTTCGGGAAGCAGAAGCGAACTCCTTCTCTGCATCGAGAGGGGAGAGAAAATCTATTTCCGAATTTTTTAAAGGAGAAGAACTCTCATACGAGGTCGGGTTCTGGCTTTTTAAAAGGGCGGCCCTGGGGAAATTGAGTTTTAAAGAGATGGAGAAGAAGGGCTGTTACATGGCCATCCTTCAGGCGGAAACATTGGGCGTTCTGGGATTCGTTGTCCGTTATCGGGTGGACACCTACAGGTCTGTCATGGAAGAGGTGGATGGAGGGAGGCGCCTCAGAGCCCTGTCTTTCGAAGAGGATGTGAAGATCGGGGAGAGGCTGAGACGGAAAACCCATCTTTTCGATTATCAGAAGATGAAATGGATTCAGACGAGGCGGAAAAAGGACGGATCCATCGTGAAGACGGAAAAGGAGATTCCTTCCGGAAAAACCTATGACGATTTCCTGACCGCTTCATACAATTTCCGTTATGGGGTTTATGGTGAGATCGACAGGGGGAAGCGGTTTTCTGTCCCTACCTTTCCGAAAAAGGGAGTGGGGACTTATGAGGTGAGTGTTGCATCGAGGGAGGAAGCGGAGAAGAGGAAGAAATCTGAGAAAATCAAAGACGGAAAAGATTACTTTGTCAAACTCTCCCTCGATCCGGAAATCACCCATTCAAAAGAGGGGCTGATTGAGGGGTGGCTCTCCAGAGACCTCTACCCGATCGAAGGAACGATCAGAGATGTTGTCCTCTTCGGGGATGTGACCGGAAGGCTCATCAGTAAAGTTCGGAGTTAATCCATTTCGGATTTCGGAATTCAGATTTCGGATTTAATTCCGCAATCTGAAATCCGCAATCCGCAATAAAAAGATGGACACTCACTCAAAATATTTCAGGGTTCATCGGAAGGATATCGCCTATTTCAAGTTTATCATCGAATCGCATGAGGGGATGGCCGTGGTGAGAACGAAGGATCCTCATGAGGCGATTGTCGAGCTGATGATTGCGCCGGGCTGGGAAAAGGATGTGGATGAGGTTTTGGAGGGGCTTCGAAAAGAAATTGAGGTCGAAAAAATATCTTAAATCCGAAGCACGAAATACGAAATTCGAAACAAGCACGAATATCCAAAATACAAAATTCAAAACGGTTTTGCTTAAGATATTTGAAAATTTTGGAATTGTTTCGTGTTTCGATATTCGGATTTCGAATTTATAGCGGTCACCTTAAATGAGGAGAATAGAATGATAGAACATCTCTCGCCTGACAAAATTCTAAGCGAGGCCCTCAGGGAGGGCGGGGAGTTTGCGGATCTCTTCTTTGAGCAGACCTATGCGGTTGCGATCGTCTGCGAAGAGGACCGCATCGAAAAGATGATCTCAGGTCAGGACACGGGCGTGGGGCTCCGGGTTCTTTTCGATGGAAGAACCTTTTACAGTTTTACCAACCGTCTAAATGAAGAGGATCTTCTCGACTTAGCCAGAGTGGTCAGCCGGGCAGTAAAAGAAGACCGGGGAGAAAGTATCTTCAATCTCCTTGATCAGGGGAGGGTTGCTCCCTCCGCTCCTTCGATTTGTGCTCCTCACTCACCGATTGAGAAACATCCCAGGGAGGTTCCGATCAGGGAGAAGGTCTTGATGGTGAATCGGGCCAATGAGATTGCTCGAAAACTCGATCCCCATGTCCGACAGGTCAAGGTCCTCTACAGGGATGTGAGCCAATCTCTTTCCATTGCCAATTCAGAAGGTTTATGGATAGAAGGGGAGAGGGTGGGAACGGTCTTTTCAGCTCAGGTTGTCGCCTCTCAAGAGGATATCATCCAGACCGGATACGAACCGATCGGGGGGACGATGGGTTTTGAGCTCTTTGACCTCTGCCCTCCGGAGAGAGTGGCGGAGGTGGCGGCAAAGAGGTCCCTGCTCATGCTTTCAGCAAGGAGGGCTCCTATGGGGAAAATGGCTGTTGTCCTGTCGAGCAATGCAGGAGGAACGATGATCCATGAAGCCATCGGACATGGACTGGAAGCAGACCTGGCTCAACAGGGCCTCTCCGTCTATTCAGGAAAGATCGGAGAGAAGGTAGCGTCTCCGCTGATCACCGTCGTGGATGATTCCACTCTTCCGAAAAAGAGGGGCGCCTATGCGTTTGATGATGAAGGGGTCGTCTCGCAAAGGACCATCCTGGTGAAGGAAGGGATTTTGAAAAAATATCTCTACGATCGTCTCAGCGCATTCAGAGACGGTGTTCCATCAACCGGAAACGGAAGAAGGGAGTCCTACCAAATAAAACCCATCCCCAGGATGAGCAACACGCTCATCCTCCCGGGGAAGATAAAGCCCGAAGAGATCATCCGCTCCGTAGAGAAGGGTCTATTCGTGAAGAAGATGGGCGGCGGTCAGGTCAATACGGTCAATGGCGATTTTGTCTTTGAGGTGAGCGAGGGGTACCTGATCGAAAAAGGAAGCATCGGCGAACCGGTCCGGGGAGCCATCCTGATCGGCAACGGGCCTCAGGTGTTAAAGGAGATTGACATGGTGGGTGATGATCTCGGTTTTGGAATCGGAACCTGCGGAAAGGATGGTCAGGGCGTTCCAGTTGCGGACGCCCAACCCACGCTTAGAATCCCGGAAATCGTCGTAGGAGGCCGTGAGGGAAACCCTTGAACAAGGGGAGATGGGGAGATAGGGAGATGGGGAGATAAAGTTCGGAGTTCGGATTGGGGAATAACCAAAAGATTCAGAATCAGAGATTTAAGGGAACCTCTAATAATTCCAGATTCGTCACTCCGGTGAAAACCGGAGTCCAGTAATATCAAGACCTTCTGGATTCCGGCTTTCGCCGGAATGACATTTTTAGAGGTAGCCTTAACTATTTACGCAATGCGGTCTGCCCCATGCGCTATGCTTCTTCTTCGGGGGGTTCGGGGAGTTTTTCCATTTTGACCTTCGATATCCGCTGGCCCACCATTTCGACAATGCTGAACCGTTTGCCTTCCAATTCGAAGACATC
This sequence comes from Deltaproteobacteria bacterium, assembly GCA_016875255.1. The sequence continues at coordinate 18,900 of VGRU01000029.1, read as the reverse complement.
TCCTACGATTGGAATCTTCTGTAAGGAGGCCATTAAAAATCCCCCCAGGGTCTCATATTCCGGCGATTCCGGCAGGGGAATCTGATAGTCTTCTTTTAAGTCCTTGAGACTGATCGGTGCATCGATCAGAAGGGTTCCGTCTTTCAACTGGGTAACAGGGCTTTCCGTATCATGTTCATCCCTGATTTCTCCGACAATCTCTTCGATCAAATCCTCGATAGTCACCAAACCAGAAATTCCACCATATTCATCTACGACGAGGGCCATGTGGATGCTCCTCCTTTGCATCTCTTTCAGGAGAAGGCTGATGTTCATCGTCTCCGGGATAAAGAACGGAGGACGGATGGTCTTCCGGGTATCCACCTGGCCTGTTTTACTGAGGAGGGTTAGAAAATCTTTTGCATAGAGGATCCCCCGGATATCATTGAGCTCTCTTCCAAAGACAGGGTATCGCGAGAACTGCTCCTCTTCAATGACAGAGAGAATTTCCCGGGGTGGCCGATCAATTTGAATAGCGACCATCTGGGTGTCGGGGACCATCACTTCTTTTACGGACATGTCCGCAAATTCAAAAACGCTTTGAAGGATTTTTTCTTCCGTAGGCTCAAAAATGCCATGTTGCCCGCCCTCTTTAATCAAGAGCTTTACCTCTTCCTCAGTAATATAGGCCCTCTCGGTAAAGGGTTTTCTTCCAAAGGGGGCGAGCACGAGTGAGGTGCTGAAGGTGAGAAGTCTGACAAAGATGTAGGAAACCTTTGAAAAGGCGTCAATGGTTCGTGCCGTCCAGAGGCCGACCGTCTCGGGATGCGACAGGGCGATCGATTTTGGCACGAGTTCTCCAAAGATCACTGAAAAATAGGTGATCAAGACGACAACGATCCCAATAGAAATGGGTTCTGCGGCAATGGAGATGGCTTTGATCGGAACCATCTGAAGGGCTGGTTTGATGACCTCGGCAGCGGCGACACCTCCGACGGCGGAGGCAAAAACGCCTATGCCAGTGATTCCGATTTGGATCGTTGCCAAAAACCGGTCAGGATTTTCTTTTAGCCTCAGCAAGATATTCGCATTTCTCTTTCCAATGACAGCCATCTGCTGGACCCTGCTCTTCCTAGCCGTGACCACCGCAATCTCTGTGCCGGCGAGATAGCCATTAAAGAGGATGAGGATGGCAATCAGGATTACCTCTCCAAGAAGTTCTTGCATGTCGACCTCCCAGGTTTTTTATTAAACATAGGAAAGAAGAATGAACATAGTGAAATAGGTGGGTTGGTTTCCATCTCGCCTTTTTTGGAAGAAGAAATCTTCAAAAGTTGATCTTCTTGAGCCGTTCGATTGCCTCTTGCAACCTTGACTCGTCCACCGTGAGGGTCATCCGGATATAACCCTCTCCTGCGTCTCCGAAGCCATTGCCCGGAGTGGCGACGATTCCTGCGTTTTCAATCAGGAGTGTGGCGAATTGGGCGGAGGTATATCCCCGCGGAACCCGGATCCAGAGATAGAAAGTGGCCTTCGGCAAGTCCACTTCCAGGCCCATCTCCCGGAGGCCTTTCACCATCACATCCCTCCGGCCCTCATAAATGCGGATGAGGTTGGGAATGGGCGTGTCATACCGGTTGAGTGCTTCTATGCCGGCCTCCTGGATCGCCTGAAAGAGGCCCGAATCGATATTGGTCTTGACTCTTCCCAACCCTGAAACGATTTCAGGATGGCCAACGGCAAAACCGATCCTCCAGCCCGTCATGTTGAAGGTCTTGGAGAGGCTGTGAAATTCGATTCCCACCTCTTTCGCCCCTTCGATCTCAAAAAAGCTGAGCGGCCGGTAGCCATCGAAAGCCAGTTCAGAGTAAGCCGCATCATGACAGACGATGATCCCGTAGCGCCGGGCAAAGGCGATCACCTCTTCAAAGAAAGGCCGTTCGGCAATGGCTGAAGTCGGATTGTTGGGATAGTTGATGAAGAGAAGCTTTGACCTCTCCGCCACCTCTTTTGGAATGTCCGAAAGTTTTGGGAGGAAGCCATTCTCCTTGAGAAGGGGCATGAAGTGAGGAGTCCCTCCTGCAAAGAGGGTGGCCACGCGGTAGACCGGATAGCCCGGACTGGGCACAAGCACATAATCCCCCGGATTAACAAAGGCGAGAGGGATATGGGCAATGCCCTCTTTTGAGCCGATGAGGGTGAGCACTTCTGTTTTTGGATCAAACCTGACGCCAAATCTCCTCTCAAACCAGTTTGCCGCCGCCGTCCTGAACTCGATCATCCCTTCATAGGAGGGATAATGATGATTTCCCGGGTCTTCGGAGGCTTTGTGCAACCGTTCGATGATCGGCCCAGGAGTGGGAAGATCAGGATCTCCGATCCCCAGGTCGATGAGGTCCATTCCCTTCTTCCTCATCTCCTCTTTCTTCTTGTCGATCTGTGCAAAGAGGTAGGGAGGAATCTGATCAATCCGTTTCGCCTTTTCAATCCGCATCGTTCTCTCTCTTTCCCTGTAATTTTCCGTGAATGAAGGACACACGCCACAGACACGGTCACGTTTTTTAGCTTTATCTTAAGGGCTTCCCCACAGAAATTCAAGTTAAAAGTTGTAGTGTAAAAGTTGTGGTTGACCTTAAATTAGAATTTCTTTAGAATGTAGAGTAACCTATAGTAAAGCCCGTTAGAAATTCCGGCAGGGCATTAAACCAAGATGGATGGGAGTATGAGATGGGCTCAAAAAACAGAAAGGTGATGGCCGCCGAAGAGATTGTTGACTTATTAAAAACAAATAAGAAGGCTCTGGAAAAATATAAGGTCAAAAGGATAGGGCTATTCGGTTCATATGTCAGGGGTGAACAAAAAAAAGAGAGCGACATAGATTTGGTGGTTGAATTTGATTTGTCCGCCTTTGGCAATAACTTTGAAGGACTTTTTGATGTTTTTATGGATTTGTCTTCTTACCTCGAAGATTTGTTTAGAAAAAAGGTGGATATTTTGACTCCCGTGAGCATTGAAAGCATAAGAATTAAGGAGGTGGCTGAGGACATAAAAAGGAGCCTGATCTATGCCTAAAAGAGGCGACAAGGAGTTCACACAAGATATTATAGAAGCAATAGAAAGAATTAATGTTTACACTGCGGAAATGAGTTACGATACTTTTTTGCTGGACCCCAAAACGCAAGATGCGGTGGTCCGGAATATTGAAATCATAGGAGAAGCCGCCAAAAATCTTTCACACGATTTTAGAAAGATGCATAGAGAGATTGATTGGAAAAAGATCGCTGGGATGAGGGATAAAATCATCCATTTTTACTTTGGTGTAAAGTGGGATATCGTATGGTCTGTAATAAAAGACAAGATGCCAAAACTCAAAACACAGATTGACAGTTTTTTAAAGGACGTGGAAACTGAAAATGGGTCTTGAAAGAAGGCAACATATCCTTAATCTCTTTGGCATTAAGACCTTCGCAGACTTGAAAGAAAAATGGGCATCCTCTTATTGACATCAACCCCCCTTCCTATCATAATTATAGGCACTTTTTAAAAAGAAGGTACAATGAAAAAGAAAATTGTTATTCACACCTTTCTTCTCCTTTTCATTCTCTTCTCCGTTTTGAACGGATGCGCCGGGAAGGGAAAGGATGTCAAGACGATCAAGGGAGATCCGGAAATCCTCTACCGTCAGGGATTGGAGCGGTTCAATAAGAGGGACTATTCCGAGGCATTGAAGATATTTGAACAGATCAAGTCCAACTTTCCGGATAGCCCGCCTTATACCCAGTGGGCGGAGGTAAAGGTCGGGGATTGCCACTTCTTTAAAAAGGATTATGTGGAAGCCATCGCGGCCTATGAGGAGTTTAAAAAGACCCGTCCCACCCACGAAGAAATTCCTTATGTTCAATATCAGATCGGAATGGCCCATTTCAGCCAGATGCGCACCCACGACCGGGACCAGACCTCCACCCAAAAAGCCCTCTCCAATTTTGAATACCTGGTAACCAACACTCCCAAGAGCCTCTTTACCGACAAGGCCACAGCAAAGATTGAGACCTGCAAAAAACAGTTGGCTGACCATGAGTTCTATATTGGAAATTTCTATTACAAAAAGGGAAAATATCAGGCGGCGGCCTCCCGGTTCGAAGGATTATTAGAGAAGTTCCCAAAGAGACCTGAAGAGGATAAGGCGCTTTATCTTTTAGGGAAGAGCTGCCTCGAACTCGACCAATGGGAAAAGGCAAGAGAAGCCTTTTCGCGAATTGTCAACGAATATCCGAAGAGTTCCCACTACAGGGAGGCCAAATCGATCCTGGATCAGGGCAAGAAGGAGAAGATAGCCCTTCGCAAGGCAAAAGCCAAAGAACCCAGGAAGAAGGGGGATCCAAAGGCGGGAGAGGCTGAAACAGTTGCCCTGGTCAAATTCGATGAAGAGAGAAGACAGCCGGTTTTGCTGAAAGATGATAAGATGGAGTTAACGAGGGATGAAAAGAAAGTTGTTCCTCCTTCCGCCGAAAAACCGGTTGAACCAGCGGTTCTAAAAGAAGAGACCCCCAAAGCGACTTTGCCGTTGGTCAAATACGAAGAGGAAAAGAGGCAACCCATGGTCTCCCCTTTGCCTCCCCCGAAAGAAGAATTGAAGGTTGAGGCAAAACCGGAGGATGAAAAGCGGATGGCAGCGCTGCCGCTCCCGACTGTAGCACCTGAGCCCAAAGAAGTACTGAAGGAGGAAAAACCTCCAAAGAAAGAGGTGGAGAAGGCAAAAGAGAAGGAGAAAGAGATTGCAGCATTACCGCCTCCCTCAACAAAAGAGAGGGAGGTCTTGAAAAAGGAGACTCCCGCTGAACACAAGGAAGTCAAATTGGGGGACACAGGCGAGCCGATAGACATCACTTCGGACAGGGTGGAGACCTTTTCCAAAGAGAATCTGATCGTCTTCAAGGGGAATGTGATGGCCCGGCAGAAGGATATGGTCATCTATTCCGATTCTCTCGAGGCCCTGGTCTTTGAAGATGGCAAGGGGATTGAGAAGGTGGTGGCCGGAGGGAATGTGAAGCTCCAGCAGGGACTTCGGGTCGCCAATTGCCAGAAGGCGGTCTTCTATAATCGGGATCAAAGGGTGATTCTGACCGGCGACCCGAAGGTATGGGAAGGCGACAACCTGGTCTCCGGAGAGGAGATCATCTTCGATATTGCAAAAAATCGTATCGAGGTAAAAGGAGGACCGGGAGGAAGAGGAAAGGTGAGGGTTCTTCCCGGCGGCGGGGAACTTGAAAAGCTGAAATGAGAAGATGGCTCTCCGGTCCGGTCACCCTCCCTTAACGAATTTGGACACGAGTCATGTTTGAAAATCTTTCATCCAAATTAGATGCTGTTTTTAAGAAGCTTCGAGGCCATGGGAAGTTAACGGAGCAGAATATCCAGGAGGCCCTCAAAGAGGTAAGAGTGGCCCTGCTCGAGGCAGATGTCAATTTCAAGGTGGTGAAGGATTTCGTCCAGTCTGTCCATGGGAGAGCCATCGGTCAGGAGGTGATGGCAAGCCTTACTCCTGCCCAGCAACTGATTAAGATCGTGAAGGAGGAGATGACCTCGCTGATGGGAGGTCAGGAGCAGAGGATTCAACTTTCAGGAAGCCCTCCTGTTCCGATCATGCTCGTCGGCCTTCACGGATGCGGAAAGACGACCACTGCGGCCAAATTAGCGCGCCACTTCCAGGGGATGAAGAAACGACCCTATCTCATCCCTGCGGATGTCTATCGACCGGCCGCCATTGAACAGTTGCAGAAGTTAGGGGAGGAGCTGAAAGTCGATTTTTACAGGCCAGGACCCTCGCAGATGCCGCTCGATATCTGTCTCAAGGCGAGGGATGCGGCCCTGAAGGGCGGATACGACCTGATGCTCATCGATACGGCCGGAAGGCTTCATATCGATGAGGCATTGATGCTTGAGCTGAGAGAGATTAAAACCCAGATCAAGCCGAGAGAGGTTCTTTTCGTCGCCGACGCCATGACCGGGCAGGATGCGGTCAATGTCGCAAAGAATTTTAATGAGAGGCTGGGCGTCGATGGAATCATCCTGACCAAAATGGATGGGGACGCCCGCGGAGGAGCGGCCCTTTCGATCAAGGCGGTGACGCAAAAGCCGATTAAATTCATCGGCGTGGGGGAGAAGCTCGACGCCCTTGAGGTCTTCCATCCCGAACGGATGGTTTCAAGAATCCTGGGCATGGGAGATGTCCTGACCCTGATCGAAAAGGCAGAGGCCACTTTTGATGAGAAGAAAGTTAAGGAATTAGAGAAGAAGATCCGGAAAGATTCATTCACGCTGGAGGATTTCCGGGATCAGCTTCAGCAAATCCGAAAGATGGGATCGCTCGAATCGATTCTCAATATGATCCCCGGGCTTCCGAAGAAGATGAAAGGGATGGGAGGCCTCCAGGTGGATGAGAGGGAGCTGGGCAGGGTGGAGGCCATCATCAGCTCGATGACGTTCAAGGAGAGAGCCAATTTTACGATCATCAACGGAAGCCGGCGATTGAGGATTGCAGCGGGCAGCGGGACAAGCGTTCAGGAAGTCAACCGGCTCTTAAAACAGTATGCTCAGGCCCGAAAGATGATGAAACAGTTTTCAAAGATGGGCGGCAAAGGACTGGGAAGAGGACAGGTTCCGTTCTTTTCATAGTCTCGTAGTCCACTATATGACTATGTGACTATACGACTATCAGACTATGGGACATTAGAATTTTAAAAGAAGGAGGTGATTTAAAGCAATATGGCTGCATCAATGAGATTGATGAGATTTGGTGGAAAGAAGAAACCTTTTTATCGGATTGTAGTTGCAGACCGCCGTTCTCCGAGAGACGGAAGGTTTATCGAGCAGGTAGGAACTTACGATCCAGGGAAAGATCCGGCAGAAGTCCGAATTAAGGAAGAGAAGGCAATCGCCTGGCTGAAGAAGGGAGCCCAACCCACTCCGACCGTTCGTCAGCTTCTGATTCGATCGGGCGTGACAAAGAAGCTGGCTGAAAGCAAAAAAGAATAGGTCACCTTTTCCCTCATGGCGACTTTGAAAGGATCTCTCCGAGAGCGGTTGCTCGAATTGGAGGTGGGATGATGACGGCAAAGGAGTTGATTGAGTTTATTGCCAAGGCATTGGTCGATCATCCGGAGCAGGTCAGGGTTTCCGAAGTCGAGGGGGAGAGGACCTCGGTCATCGCGCTCTCCGTAGCAAAGGATGATCTGGGGAAGGTGATCGGAAAACAGGGCAGGACGGCAAGAGCCATCCGCGTGATTCTGGGAGCGGCTTCTGCCAATCTGGGTAAACGCTCTGTTTTGGAAATCATCGAATAGCGACCCATGGAGCAAACTCTTTACCCGATCGCGAGGGTGGGCAAGCCCCATGGGGTCAGGGGGAGGATTAAAGTAGATTATTTCGGGGAGGACCCCGACCGCTTTCTCCTTTATCAGAAGATTTTTATCCAGAACGATTCAGGAAGACCGGAACCCTACGAAGTTCTGGAAGTCACCCCTCAACCGCCACGCCTTATCTTAAGATTGAAAGGGATCGAGAGGATCGAAGAGACAGAGCGTCTCATCGGTAAGGAGATCCTCGTCCGCAGAGAAGATCTCCCCGAGCCGGAAGAAGGGGAGTATTACTGGTTCGAGATCCTGGGGATGGCGGTGGAAACAGAGAAGGGCAAAAGGATCGGCACGGTGAAGAAGATCTTTCCGACAGGCGCCCATGATGTCTATGTCGTCGAAGGAAAAAGAGGGGAGATTTTTCTGCCGGCAACCCAAGGGGTGATCCAGACCATTGACCGTCAAAGAAGGGTGATAAAGGTCGTCCGGATGGAGGGATTGTGGGAGGAGGAAGATGAGATTTGACATCCTCACCCTTTTCCCTGAGATGTTTTCCTCTCCTTTTCAGGAGAGCATCCTGGCCAAAGCGATTGAAAAAGGGCTGATCGAGGTAAGGACGATCAACATCAGGGACTTCGCCCTTGATAAACACCGGATCGTCGATGACGCTCCCTATGGCGGAGGGCAGGGGATGGTGATGAAAGTGGAGCCCATTGCCCGGGCCATCGAGCAGGTGAAATCAGAAGATCCATCGGCCAGGACGATCTATCTCACCCCCGAAGGAAAACCGTTGAATCAGGAGATCGTCAGGGAGCTCTCTTCCCGATCGCATCTCATTCTTCTCTGCGGCAGGTATGAAGGAGTGGATGAGAGGGTGAGGGAACTCTTCGTCGATGAGGAGATATCGATAGGGGATTATGTTCTGACCGGAGGAGAATTAGCCGCCATGGTTCTGATCGATGCGGTCTCAAGGCTTCTGCCCGGAGTCTTAGGATCGGACCGGTCGGCGGAGGAAGATTCCTTCTTTGACTCTTTGCTGGAATATCCCCAGTATACCCGGCCTGCAAGTTTCAGAGGGCATGGGGTTCCCGAAGCCCTCCTTTCGGGAAACCATCAGGCGATCTCTCTCTGGAGAAGGAGGGAGGCTCTGAGGAGAACGCAGATGAGGAGGCCGGACCTGTTAAGTCAAGCTTCTCTTTCTGAGGAAGACAAAAGGATTTTGGAGGAGATATCAAAGAAGAGTGTTTAGTGACGGGTGCATCCCTACTTGAACCATGACAATGCTCCGGGTGCTCGGGTTAAGGTTAAGGTGACGAAGCCCGTTTCGGTTATCGGTTAAGGTTACGGGCAAAAAAATAAGAGACGATAAACGTAGCCTTTTATTAACGATACGGGCATCGTTACCGTTACCTCTAAACGAAACCATTATTTTCTAAGCAATGGCCTCTAACCTCTACATCGGATTGGTTCACCATCCCGTCTATGGTCGAAAAAGAGAAGTTATCGCCACCGCGGTGACCAACTTCGATATTCACGATATTTCCCGCTGTGCGCGGACATTCGGGCTGGGAGGTTTTTTCATCATCACTCCCCTTGAAAGCCAGGTGGAGTTGGTTGAGAGGATCATCAGCCACTGGAGTCAGGGTGAGGGCTCGGTATACAACCCTACGAGAAAGGAATCTCTCTCCCTGGTCCGGGTATCCCGGAGCATTGATGGGGCGGATCAGGAAATCTCGCGCTTTCATCAGAAGAAGGCCAAGAGAGTTGCCACAGGAGCCTCTCCTCACCCTGATTGCATCGGTTACGGAGGACTTCGGGAACTATTCAAGGACAGGGAAACTCCGTTTTTCCTCCTGTTCGGGACCGGGTGGGGTTTGACCCAGGAGGTTAAAGACAGTTCGGATTATGTGCTGGCACCCATCGAAGGAAAAGGTTATAATCACCTCTCAGTTCGTTCGGCCGTTGCCATCATCCTGGACCGGCTGTTAGGGGAACGCATCGAATAATTTCGGAATTCGGATTTCGGAATGCGGAATTTTTAATAACATGGCTTAAAGATCTTCTATTCCGCAATCCGCATTCCACATTCCGCAATCGAATAGAAGGGAGAGCAAGATGAATCCGTTAGAGATGATTGAAAGGGAACAGTTACGAACGGACCTCACCCCATTCAAGGTGGGTGATACGATCCGGGTCCACGTGAAGATCATTGAGGGAGAGAAAGAGAGAATACAGCCTTTTGAGGGAGTGGTCATTCGCAAAAAGGCCGGGGGGATCCGGTCCAGCTTCACCGTGAGGAAGATCTCCTACGGAATAGGGGTGGAAAGAATCTTTCCCTTGCATTCCCCCAGAATTGATCGGATCGATGTGATGAGCCGCGGGAAGGTGAGACGAGCCAAGCTCTTCTATTTGAGAGGCCTGAGAGGCAAGGCGGCCAGGATCCGGGGCGAAAAGAAACAAGTAGCCTAAAAAAACATCAATGCAAAGTGTAAAATTAGCATTGAAAATTTTTCGTATCACTTTAGCATTTTGAAAAAAAGAGTTTTACGAGTCAATTGACCAAAAGATTCATCATAAAATCCCCCTTAATCCCCCTTTTCCAAAGGGGGAAACCCCTATCTCCTCCCTTTGGCAAAGGGAGGTTGGGAGGGATTTTACAAAGATTTTCAAACAGCTAAAGTGTTACAAATTGTTAAATTTTCATTTTGCATTTTGCAATGAGTGGTTATCATGCTTTTCCCTTCTCTTCCCGCTCAGCCCATGGACTACTTCGAAAAGATGTACCGTGGGCAGGGCTACCAGCGGGTTGCCGGTGTGGATGAGGCGGGAAGAGGTCCTCTCGCCGGGCCTGTCGTGGCCGCGGCGGTCATCCTTCCGGAAGAAGGCATCGGTCAGAAGCTCTTCGATTCCAAACAGATTCCTTCGAAAAAAAGGGAAGCACTCTATGAGATCATCCTTTCAAAAGCGCTGGGAGTAGGCATCGGAACCGTCTGTCAGGAGGAGATCGATCTTCTCAATATTCTCCAGGCAACTTTAAAGGCGATGGTCCAGGCAGTCGAGAGCCTTCCCGTGTCCCCCGATTTTATTCTGATCGATGGAAATCAACCCCTCCATTTTCCCGTCCCTCAGAAGCCCATCCGCAAAGGAGACCGGATTTGCAACTCCATTGCGGCGGCATCCATTGTGGCCAAGGTGACCCGAGACCGCCTGATGTTTGAGTGCCATCAAAAATACCCGCAGTATAATTTTGCGAAACATAAGGGCTACGGGACAGCGGAACACCGGAAGGCCATTGAGAGATTCGGCGTCTCCGAACTTCACCGGAAGACCTTTCGGGGCGTGAAAGAATATTTATGATGGGGAGATAGGCCTCCGGCTCAGAGAGCCTCATGGCTCGGAGAGGAGAAGGGGAGATGGGGAGTTTGATAGGCGGGACATTCCTGTCCCGTATTAGTCGGGGTTAGAAAACCCCGATTATCGAGAGAAGATACAGGGTCATGCAAAAAAAAGAGCTTGGCGAAAAGGGCGAAGAGATTGCCCTCCGTTTCTTAAAGAAGAATGGCTACCGCATCCTCCAGAGAAATTATGTTTGCAAGTTGGGCGAGGTCGATATCATTGCGAGAGAGAAGGACACCTTTGTCTTCATCGAGGTCAAGACGAGACGATCGACCACCTTCGGTCCTCCCCAGTTGGCGGTGAATCAAAAAAAACAGGAACAGATCTCAAAAGCAGCCCTGTACTTCCTGAAAGAGAAAAGGCTTGAAGAGGCAAAAGCCCGATTCGATGTGGTCGCCATTCTCCTCGGACCCAAAGGCGAAGAGGTCGAACTCATCCGTGATGCCTTCGATTTACAGTATAAATAAGGTCGCATCGTCACTTGGTCTCATAGTCTTATGGCAAGGGATCTGGAATCTTCGGTTGATTGTTCGATTTGACTTTTTAAGATTCATTTGTAAGAATATGGGAAAATATAGCTAGGGGAGCTCACTTGGGCTGAGAGTCCTTGTTCCGCTTTGGCGGGACAGGGAGACCCTCTGAACCTGTTCGGGTAATTCCAGCGAAGGGAAGCGGTAATAAAGATGGAGAAAGCCGTAATACCATTCATTGGAATTACGGCTTTTTGTTTTTGTGCTCCCCCAATCTAGGACGGATAAGAGATTTCTGAAAAAGTCCAGAAATCTCTGTAATCATCTTTTGAAATCTGTGTAATCAGAGGGCGAAAAGTAGTTTTTCTGAGCTCTCGATAAGGAGACCGAGATGAAACGAATACTAACGATTGCCGGATCGGATTCGGGAGGAGGAGCGGGGATACAGGCGGACCTGAAGGCGATTACCCTTCTGGGCGGCTACGGGATGAGTGTGATCACAGCACTCACCGCACAGAATACCATAGGGGTTCAGGCCATCCATGAGGTGCCTGTCTCTTTTGTGAAGAAACAGATGGATTCCGTGCTCTCCGATATCGGCGCAGATGCTATTAAAACAGGGATGCTGTCGAGCTCGAAGATCGTCGAAGTCGTGGCTAATAAGATTAAGGAGTACGGAGTAGGAATCGTGGTCGTTGATCCGGTGATGGTCTCCAAGAGCGGAGCTTCCCTGCTTCGCAAAGAGGCTCAGAAGGCGGTCATCAAACGGTTGATTCCTCTGGCGACGGTGATCACCCCCAATTTGTTTGAAGCTTCTGTTCTCACCGGCCGTCGGGTGGATTCGCTCGATGGGATGAGAAAGGCGGCTATTGACATCTGGGCATTAGGGGCAAAGAATGTGGTGATCAAAGGGGGCCATTTGAAGGGAAAGGCGATTGATCTTCTCTTCGACGGGAAAGACTATATCGAGTTTGAAGGCTCGAGGATTGAGACGAAAAATACCCATGGGACCGGTTGTACCTTTGCCTCAGCGATTGCAACGTTTTTAGCCAGAGGAGAGACTGTTCCGGGAGCGGTGAACAACGCAAAGAATTTCATCACCATGGCGATCCGGGCCGGTTTAAACCTTGGGAAAGGAACGGGTCCCACCCATCCGACAGCCTATGTGCTGAAGGAGATGGAACGCTATCCCGTGATCCAGGAATTAAAGATGGCCGTGGATGTGTTGAAGGATGAAAAGATGGGATACCTGATTCCAGAAGTCTCTTCAAATTTAGGATATGCCCTTCCTTATGCAGAAGGATGGGAAGAGGTGGCTGCCTTTCCAGGGAGGATTGTTCGATTGAAAGATTCGGTGACCACCTTTGGAGACCCTGAGTTTGGGGTTTCCCAGCATGTTGCCAATATTATTCTGACCGTCATGAAGTTTAATCCCGAATACCGGTCAGCCATGAATATCCGTTATTCAAAAGAGAATATTGCGCAATTAGAGGGGAGGGGGTTCCTCATTGGCCATTTTGACCGGAGGCTCGAACCGAAAAAGATAAAAGAAAAGGAAGGCTCTTCGTTGGAATGGGGAGTGGGAGAAGTGATCATGCAATTAAAGCGCATTCCTGATTTCATCTATGACGAGGGAGGTATTGGTAAGGAACCCATGATCCGGGTTCTGGGACGGAATCCGGTGGAAGTCATTCAAAAGATATTGAAAGTTGCAAGTGGAAGGTAGATTGTGGAAGAAGGAAAATAGAAATGAATTGAATTTTTCCACTTTCGACATTCTACCCCGCAGTTGCATAAACGGCCATGGGTAAACCGCTCTTCAAGGCTTCGAACGGCGATTGATTTGACATGTTAGGGGAATCGGCGGACTTCACCCAAGGTGAACTCCAGCAAGGGTTGGAAATGTATGTGCTGATTGCCTTAAAGGTTCGCCCCGAAGCCTTTACGACCGGTTCACCCATGTCCGTATGACTAAATCTTCTGCAACGTTAAGGTCTGCTCTCCGATGGAGGAAAACAATGCCTGGAATAAAGCCGATTCCAAAAGAGGAAAGAAATCTAAAGGGTTGGGATTTTTTTCTGCTCTGGGCCGGAGCGGCAGTGTCTCTGGCAGAGATATGGGCAGGAGGTCTGATTGTGCCCCTCGGACTTGGCCTGGGGCTCTGGGCCATTCTCCTCGGGCACCTCATCGGCAACACGCCATTTGCCTTGGGCGGTTTGATTGGAAGCCGATGGGGCATCCCAACCATGGTGGCAGTCCGGCCTTCTTTTGGCATCCGGGGTTCCTACTTTGCTGCGGCTCTCAATGTCATTCAGCTCATTGGCTGGACAGCCGTGATGCTGATCATCTGCGGAGGAGCGGCAGACGCTATTTCAAAGTCGTATGGATTTTCTAATCCCACCCTCTGGATCATCCTTGCCGGAACGATCACGACGCTGTGGGCTGTTGTGGGTCGCCGGTTCTGGAAGTATCTCCAGCGGATCTCCGTCTTCGTCCTGCTAATTTTATGTATGGCGATGACCTATATCGTCTTCCGGGAATATGGATGGGGAATGCTCTCTCAACTTCCTCAGAAAAAGGATTTTCCATTTATGGTCGGAATGGATCTCGTCATCGCCATGCCCATCTCGTGGCTTCCGCTGGTTTCCGATTATTCCCGTTTTGCCACAGGTTCGAGGTCAAGCTTCTGGGGAACCTGGATCAGTTATTTCATGGTCTCTTCGTGGATGTATCTTTTGGGTCTGGCCGCATCGCTGGCCACCCAATCCTCGGACCCCTCAGGGGTGGTGATGAACCTGATGCTGAAGTTCGGATGGGCAATCCCCGCCCTGATCATCGTCCTCTTCTCCACCTTTACCACCACCTTTCTGGATATCTATTCCACCGCGATCTCCGGGTTGAATATCTTTCCAAAATTAGGGGAACGAAAAGGAATATGGATCGGTGGAATATTGGGGACAGCCACTGCGGTCTTTTTTCCCGCCCTGCTCCATTATGAGCATTTTCTCCTCTTTATCGGAGCCATGTTCTGTCCTCTGTTCGGGATCGTCCTCGTTGATTACTTCTTTTTGAGAAGGAGAGTGATCGATCTGGATGATCTTTACAGGAGGGATGGGAAATACTGGTTCCGGAAGGGGATCAACCCCGTCGCCCTCATTGCCTGGGCCATTGGATTTGCCATCTACCTGGGTTTTTCACCGATGTTGATGGAGAAGGTCCTGGGAATCAAGGCGGCCTTTCCATGGCCCATCGGCTCATCATTGCCGAGTCTGGTATTGGCGGGTTTGATCTATTGGTGTTTAGGACTTAAAGGTGGCCGCAGACTTTAGCCTGCGCAAGTTCAGCAACGCAACCTGAAGGTTGCGGCTACAATAAAGAAGAGAAGGTGATAATATGACACAGAAAATCGAAGCTCAGAAGGGCATCATCACAAAAGAGATGGAGATCGTTGCGAGAGACGAAGACGTTTCCACAGAATGGCTCCGGGAAAAGATTGCTTCCGGTCGCATCGTCATTCCGGTCAATCGAAATCACCGGGGCGTGAAGCCTTTGGGGATTGGGGAGGGGCTTCGCATTAAAGTGAATACCAATCTCGGGACCTCCTCCGATCACATCGATCTCGAAGAAGAGTTGAGGAAACTGGAAGTATCGATTCAGGCAGGAACCGATGCCGTCATGGATCTGAGCACGGGTGGAGACATCGATGCCATCCGCAGGGAGATCATTCGTCACGCTCCCATTCCGGTGGGAACGGTTCCCATCTATGAGGCGGCCATTGAGGCGGCCAAAAAGAGAAATGCTCTTGCCAAGATGAGGGTTGAGGATCTCTTTGAGGTCATCGAGCGACAGGCGGAAGAGGGCGTTGACTTTATGACGCTTCATTGCGGAGTGACCCGAAACACTGTTGAACGGCTGAAACGGAGTCATCGACTTTTGGGAGTCGTAAGCCGGGGTGGATCCTTTCTCATTGAATGGATGGTCTATAACGGTCAGGAGAATCCGCTCTATGAACATTTTGACAGGGTCCTGGAAATTGCCAAGAAGCATGATGTCACCCTGAGTTTGGGCGATGGATTAAGGCCTGGATGTCTGGTCGATGCAACGGACAGGCCCCAGGTGCTGGAGACAATCATCCTTGGAGAATTGACGGAGAGAGCATGGGCTGAGGGAGTTCAGGTGATGATCGAGGGACCGGGCCATGTTCCACTTGATCAAATTGAAGCGAATATTTTGTTAGAGAAGAGATTATGCAAAGGAGCTCCCTTCTATGTTCTCGGGCCATTGGTCACCGATATCTCTCCGGGATATGATCACATCACCTGTGCCATTGGCGGAGCCATTGCCGGCAAGGCCGGAGCCGATTTTCTCTGCTATGTAACACCCTCGGAACACCTGAAACTCCCCACCGTGGAAGATGTGAGGGAAGGGGTGATCGCCACACGGATTGCGGGCCATGCTGCTGACATTGCAAGAGGGAATAAGAAAGCCCTTGAGCAGGACATTGAGATGTCAAAGGCTCGGAAGGCTTTCGATTGGGAGAGACAGATCGAGCTTTCCATTGATCCGGAGAAGGCGAGGCGATATCACGAAGAGGGAAAGTCAGGGGAGAAGGATGTCTGCACCATGTGCGGAGAGTTCTGCGCCATCAAAAGGGTGAAAGACTTTTTTGATAAGTAGTTTCTTAGTCTAATAGTGGCGTAGTCTAAATGACTATAAGACCATCTGACTATGTGACTAATATCGCCCTGATGTTCTGGGAGAGTTGCATGATGTCGAAGGGTTTCTGAATAAAACCATTGCAGCCCCGCGCCATGATTTTAGAGGCTTCGCCATCAATGCTGTAACCGCTTGAGAGAAGGACTTTTACCTCCGGAGAAATCTCCCTGAGCCGGTCATAGACCTCCCCACCGCCCATCTGGGGCATGATGATATCGAGAAGGACGAGGTCGATGGAGTCTCGATGCTTCTTAAAAATTTCGATCGCTTCTGCCCCGCCTCTGGCCACGAGGACCTTATAGCCGAGAACCTTTAAGACTTTCTCGCTCACATCCAGAACCACCTCTTCATCATCCACCAGAAGAACCGTACCGATGGCTTTCGAGATAGGAGCTGAGGGTTTTACCGCTTGCTGGACTGGTTTAGCCGAGGCAGGGAGGTAGACCTTGAAGGTGGTCCCATGGCCTTTCTCTGACTCCACCTCAATATAACCGCCATGTCCTTTGACGATTCCATAGGTTGAGGCCAATCCTAATCCCGTTCCCCTTCCCAATTCTTTGGTCGTAAAGAAGGGATCGAAGATGCAATCAATGGTCTTAGAATCCATTCCCACACCAGTATCGGTGGCCGTCAACAAAACATATTCCCCGGGGTTGGGAATATAACCCCTTCCCTTGATCTCGCTGAAGTTCACATTGGCCGTTCTCAAAAAGAGGTCCCCGCCCTCTGGCATGGCATCTGCCGCATTGACAAAGAGGTTCATCAGAACCTGCTCGATCTGACCTTGGTCCGCTTCACAGGTGAACAGGTTCTTTGCGAGGTCCTGGTGAATGGTGATATTCTTTCTCGTTCTCCCAAAGGCCCCAGAGGTGTCTGCCACCAGTTGGTTCAAATAAATGGGCCTTAATGCGTACCGGCCCTTTCGAGCATAACCGAGCAGTTGAGCGGTTAACTTGGATCCGCTTAGAACCTGTTTTTCGATCATCCTCAACATCTCATAATGGGGGTGAGCGGAATTCACATCTAAAAGCATCAGGGAGACATTTCCCTGGACGACCATGAGAAGATTATTGAAGTCGTGGGCAATTCCGCCTGCCAGGGTTCCAATGGCCTCCATCTTCTGGGCCTGGATGAGTTGAGCCTCCATCCGTTTCTGTTCGCTCACATCGGTCAGAATGACGATGACGCTCCTTTGACTCTCGTCTATAACAGGAAGGAGATGAAGGGCAACCTGTTTTCCATTGAGCATCAAAGGCCCATTGACAGCGATAGGCTGTAAGGTCAGATGGATCTCCATGAGATGGTCTTTGATCCCTTGGCGGTCCGATTCAAGGAAGAGGCCGGTAAAATCTAAGGCTAAAAGTTGGTCCTCTGTTTGGTTGATCAATGAGATCGCTTTCGGATTGGTATACACGATCTTCCCTTCAGGGGTGATTTCCAGAATTCCCTCTGCCATGCTGTTCAGGATGATCTCAAAATGTTTTTTAACGGAGAGCAACTCTGATGTGATGTTTCGCGCATAAACATCCTCAATCCCGATCGTTTTTGGAGGATGGAGGACGCCCATTTCCTGATTAGCCTGTTCAAGGGCCGCAAGGACGTGTTTCGCCATCTTATCGAGCGACCCTTTGGCGATACAGGCATTGGCTCCGAAGGAGGCGTAGTCGATCTCCTGTTCAGCAGCAATGGCAGAGAGAATGATGAGATAAACCTCTTTGAGAGACGGTTCCTTGCGAATGATCTGACAGAGTTTCTCTCCGCCGATATGGGGCATGATGAGGTCAATGAAGATGACATCAGGGGTAAAGGTTTTTAGAATTTCAAGCGCGGAAAGACCATCTTCTGCAGTGAGCGCCTGATGGCCTTCCTTCTCCAGCAACTGTGACATGAACTTCAACACAACAGGATGGTTATCCACCACCAGTATCTTCTTTTTCATCCTTCTTCCCCTTTAATGCCTCAGAAAATTCCAGAGATCCTCTTCCACTTCAGTTGAAGAATCGAGAAGACCGCTATTTTTAATTTCAACAGGACAAGTTTCATTAGAAGTCTGTTTCTTGACATCTTAACTTCTCCCTTTCAGAGCCTCATCGATGGTCTCCAGTTTTTTCTTGATGACCCGGAGATCGGCCTCGACATCTTCCAGCCGATTCATCCGTGCCGCCATCTCAATTCTCTTTGCTGCGTCATGGATCTCCATAAGCCCAAGGATTCCAGCCGCCCCTTTAATGGAGTGAGCCATCCTTTCTGCGGACCAGGCATTCTTCTCTATCAAGGCCGATTGTAATTCGATGAGTTCAGGGGAGGCGGTCTTTAAAAAGAGATCAAGCAGCTCCGATAGCTCTTCTTCCTCCAGCTTTAAATCACTTGCTAATTTTCCGAGATTCACACACTCCCCGATCCTTATTTGATTTCCTCTTCACCCTTTAAAAAACGATACAGCTCTGATTGCAGGATTCTCCAACCCTTTCCTGCCTTGATGGCCTTGATTCTACCGAGACGGATATACTTTAAGAAGGTGGGCTTTGAGATCTTTAAATATTCGATGGCTTCATCCGTAGTGAAAACGTTATCTCTTTCACTTAATGCCATTGATTTACTCCCATTTACTCTATTTTTCGTCTATTTAAAGCAAATTAAAGCAAAAAATATGCCTGAAAAGACTGGAATCCCCTGTCTTTCATAACTATTTGTTTTTTTTAGGGTTAATCTGGGACAAGCCAAAAGTGAGGCAATGACAGAATGATATTCTGTCGAAAAGGAGGACTTTTTGGCAAAAATTGAACACTTCCTGGAAATGGATCATGACGGTATCAACACCCGCAAACCATGAAAATATTATAGGCGTTTGGGTTACGGTTACGAAGCCCCTGCCTACCGGCAGGCAGGCGTTTGGATTGATAGTCAAACGGTTATAGGTGACGACGCTCGTATCGAAGCAAGAGACTTGAAATTAGAAGCTCGCGCATCCAGATTCTATTCACGAG
>VGRU01000028.1 GCA_016875255.1 Deltaproteobacteria bacterium | reverse complement strand
AAGGAGATTGTAGAAAAGGCCAGAAAGAGTAACGCTCCGATTGAGACCAGGGAGCGTATCTTAGAGGAAGTTGAAATTATGTAACAGCGTAAGTTTATCCATTGACCCCGGACTTCCCCCTTTGAAAAAGGGGGGTAAGGGGGGATTTTGGATCAGGTTCATTGTGTTTTAATTCAAATTGATCCAGATAGGATCGTTATAGAGGGTGATCCGAATCGGGGAGGTGGTAATATGAAGATCGACATTGACGAACTAACCGAAGCAGAGCTGGTTGACCTCAATCATCGGATCGTGGAGCGGCTTCGCTTTTTAAACCAGATGCGGGCGCATGGGAGAATGATGGAGTTCAAGATTGGCGATCGTGTGACCTTTGAGCCCGCGGGCCGTCCCCCTGTGTCCGGAATGTTGACCCGATATAATCGAAAGACGGTCACCGTCATCACCGATGACGGACAGCATTGGAACGTATCTCCGATGCTCCTGAGAAAGGTCGAACCTATCAGGAGCGCGGGGTCCAACAAAGCCAACCTCATCCCCCTGAAGCAGAAGTAATAGTTTTCCGCAACTGGAAGATCAGCAGACAGATCCAGACAGAATAGACACATCATCCAGAATTCATTCCTGTAAAGCTCATAACTCCCCTGTGCGATATTCTATGCGCTTTGTTATCAGATATAGCCAACTTTTTTATGAATGATCCGAACCAATGTTAAATATACTTAGAGGGATAAATTAGAACCACTGCAATGATTCCCATGGATAAAGGATTTACGAACGGAAGACTTTTAATGATCCGTTTTGATCCTAAAATTAGGAGGGTTTTTCTCAAAAAGATGCATCTTATAAAGGTCCAAGTTGAGCTCAATAGTCTGATGGATTTGGACCTTAGTCTGCATATCCACACAAGCAATAAAGGTGTGTCTTCCCGCCGTCACGTGGAGGTGGATTTCCGAACCCATAGGCTCAATGACATCGATCACTGCTTTGACCGAATCGCCCTTGAGCCGTCCGGGAGAATAAAGACAGTCATAGATATCATTAGGTCGTATTCCAAGGAGGACCTCAGATCCGTCCAGAGATCGATAATAAGGTGTTTTCTCCTCTGGGATAGGAAGTGTAAAGGCCTCGGCATCAATAAAGAGATGGCCATTTTGTGAGAGAAGGCGACAGGGGATGAAGTTCATCACCGGGCTTCCAATAAAACCAGCGACAAAGAGATTAACAGGAAAGTTATAGATCTCCAATGGAGAGTCAATCTGTTGGATTAAGCCATCTTTCATTACCACAATCTTCGTTCCCATGGTCATTGCCTCCACCTGATCATGTGTGACATAGATGATTGTTGTCTGGAGGCGGTTATGGAGCTTGGAAAGTTCTGTCCGCATCTGAGCCCGAAGCTTGGCATCCAAGTTTGAAAGGGGCTCATCAAAGAGAAAGACGGCAGGTTTTCGAACAATCGCTCTCCCTACGGCCACCCGCTGGCGTTGTCCTCCAGAAAGTTGTTTGGGCTTTCGATGAATAAGCTCTTGAATTCCCAAAATCTCTGAGGCTTCTCTGACCCTTTGGTCAATCTCCTGTTTAGAGAATTTCCTGAGTTTGAGACCAAAGGCCATATTCTTATAGACAGACATATGAGGATAAAGAGCATATTCTTGAAAAACCATGGCAATATCGCGATCTTTTGGAGGAAGATCGTCCACTAATCTCTCACCAATGAAGATGGATCCTTCGGTAGCTTCTTCCAGGCCAGCAATCATTCTCAAAACCGTTGATTTTCCGCAACCGGATGGGCCCACCAATATTACGAATTCCCTATCCTCTACGGTAAGGGAAAAGTTCTTAACAGCCTCAACCATTCCAAATTTTTTTGAAATATTCTGCAAGATCACTCTTGCCATAGCAAATATCTCCTTTGCGATTCTTTCACAATTGTTTCAGTTCTTCGAGGCTCTTTTTTGAGGCATTGTACATAAAACCGGTGTCAGATGAAAAAGCAAGAACGCGCATTCCTTTATTTCGCCATTTTTTTAAGGCTTCAATATTTCCAATATGAATGCCTGAAACCTTACCTCTCCTTTTTGCTATTTCCATGACTTTATCAATAGCCTTCGTTAATATCTCTGATTCCATTTGGTCAGGTATCCCTAAAGAAATCGAGAGGTCATTCGGACCAATTACTGCAACATCTATTCCCTGGATGCTAAGGATAGAATCAATATTCTCGATAGCTTCCTCAGTTTCAATCTGGGCAACCACCAGAGTGTGTTCATTGATCTCCTTCATTAATTCTATAGATTCCATGGGTCTATAATCAGCTTGTCCGGTTTGAGCGAATCCCCTTTTTCCAATCGGTGCATATTTGCAATACTGAACGATCGCCTCAGCCTGTTCCCTTGTGGAAGTCATAGGAACCATAATTCCTTCTCCCCCAGCGTCAAGCACTCTTGAAACGAAGTGACTTTCTAAATGAGGAATTCTAACTATCGTTGATATTCCAGCCGCCTTTGCACCCCGGATCAGATTTGCTACAGTTTCCGTTGAGTAATTTCCATGTTCCATATCGATAAATACAAAATCATAACCTGCAGCGGCAAAAATGCTTAAGGATCCCGGATCTCGTGCCTGTCGGATCATAGTCCCATACACGCATTCGCCCATAAGAATTCTTTTTCTTAACCCTGACCATCCCATTTCTTGCTCCTCTCTCCTTTTTCATTCAGTTATCATTTTTTAAAATGACTGAAAATATAACCTGGTTTGCTGGAGAATTAATTTGGCTGGGGGAGTCCATCTTTTTTAAAAAACTGCCTGAATCCGAGAAAATATTTTGAGCAATTTAACTCATCAACTTTTGTTTATATTTTGGTGAGTTAAAGACTTGTGGGTTGACAATATCCGGAGGTTTTACGCCTTTCAGCATTGCCAAAGCATTTTTTGCAGCGACTACGGACATCTGTTCACGGGTGTCCCGGGTTGCGCTTCCTATGTGGGGAAGCAAGACTACATTTTTCAATTTTGTAAGGCCTGGATAAAGACGCGGCTCCTTCTCGTAAACATCTAATCCCGCTCCCGCAATTCTGCCTTTCTTCAAGGCGATCACAAGTGCCTTTTCGTCCAGCACAGGTCCACGGGAAGTATTGATTAAAATAGAAGTGGGCTTCATCAAGTTAAGTTCTTTTTCCCCAATGAGATGAAACGTCTTCTTGGTTAATGGGCAATGGAGGGAAACAAAATCACTTTCTTTAAGCAGATTTTTCAGCTGTCTATACTGGACTCCTCTGGTTTTTTCAATCATTTTTTTTAAAAAAGGGTCATAAGCAAGAACCTTCATCTTGAAACCCCGGCTTCTTTCCACTACAGTTCGTCCGATTCTGCCAAAACCAATAATGCCAAGAGTTTTCGGCCTGTTTGATCCCCCTGGTCCTATATCCAGACCCATAAAGACCTTACTGCCAGGTCCTTTCCATTGGCCAGAAATAGTATAAATATGTGCTTGAGGAATCAGTCTCGCCGTCGCCATTAACAAGGCCCAAGCAAGATCTGCAGTCGTTTCTGTCAAGACTCCGGGCGTATTAGTGACAGGAATGCCGAGTCGGGTGGCTGTGATGACGTCAATATTATCATATCCCACTCCATAATTGGCAATTCCCCGGAGATCGGTGTTAGTCATGATCACCTGTTTCGAAATGGACTGGGTACCTCTCGGGATCAGAACGTCCACATGGCGTACTTCTTTGATTAATTCTTTGAATTCCGGAACTTCCCCGCGAGGCCCGTGGAGGTAGATGATTTCTGCTTTAGAATTTTGCAAAACCTCTTTTCCAGCCTGGGGCATCGCCCAGGGAACGAGAATTCTATTAACCATCCTCTATCTCCTTTCATATTTTTCCAGGTCTTCAATCTGTTGATTCCTATCTTTTTATTACTCAATCAGCAGCATACCGATACCTTCCGGTTTTTTCTCGAATGGAAATTTAACTGACATCCCGATGTTTTTCAGGGTCTTTCTTACATTCACACCAAGGGCATGCTCAGAAAACCGGGCCATCGTTGGGTGAGTACAAGTTCCATTGATATTGCATTTTTCGCAAAGGGTACAAGAACCTGCGGTCAATGCAATAGCCAATGCATACCCTCTATTAAAAGCGGTTTTCTCCAGATCTATCATTGAAAGAAGAATGTTCCTTTTGTCTCTATTCCAGGTATCCCAAAACTTTTTCGTTCGCTCCCTAAGGTCAGGAGATACATCGGCTGAGCAAAGATTCTTTAAGAGGCTTCTACCCACATCCTCTTCGGCTTCGGCTTCGGCAGGAAATTTTGCCACAAGAATGTGGCCATATTCTGCCAGTATTTTTCTGAATTGATCCGGAGTCGGCGTCATAGGAGGACAGACAAATTTTTGGCCATACATATGGCACCCCAATTGGCATTTCAGGACTACACGTTCTTCCACAACCACCTTGTCCGGGGTGATAATTCTTGCTTCTAAAGAACCAACTTTTTTTGCTTCTTCCAGAAGGAGCTCAAATTCTTTTGTTTTTCCCTTTAGGTGTGATTTCGGCATCCCCGCATCTCCTTTTTTAGAATATTATTTCCCGCATTAGAGTAGCTTTCCCGAATTCGATTAAATCACATCTTTAATCCAGCCGATACCGAGTTCTTCAGCTTTCGACTGTATTGGAATCCCGGTAACAGGATCCCAGCCCACCATTTGATAATAATTCTGTATAGCTTTTTTAAATTCGTCCGGGTCAATTCGGGCCCCTTCCATTGAGCCATTTGTTAGGGGAGAAAAGAAGCGTTCCGGAAGATTATCATCAGCGGGGCCAAACCCTTCCCTGATATTAAAAGTTCTGGCCATGCCCCCTGCTCTTTCTCCCACTTTTAATAGCTCCCAAAGGCTTGTATCCCATCCTGTAACCGCTCTAACGTAGTTAACGAGCCTGTCAAGAGAAAGAGGCCCAAATGGAATTCCCACTAAATTACATAAACCTATGGAATTGTACAAATTGAATAGCTGCTGGAGATAAACGAACAGTCGGACTTTTTGAGGCCCAAGGTCCAGACTTTCAATAGGTTCTAATATCCCGAGAGGAGCAATTGAACTGAGCCATTTCCCGGGCATTTCAAATATAGGGTCGTGAGGAGCTTCGTTATGGTCAGCCCCCGTCGGAGAAAGAGCATAAGCCAATCCAAGCCCGGTTTTTCCCCGGGGTTCGTGAAGAGGAATCTCTTGGCCTTTAACATGCTGAGCGTATTTTTCTGAGCCCTTACCAATCTTCAAAGCAGCACTTTTGACTCCCTCTGCTAAAACATTTCCCAAGCCCTCCCGGTATGCAATTTTTTTAATCATTGCAAGCATTGCCTGTCCATCTCCAAAATGAAGATCAATGCCATCGGTATCTTTCCCGTCAATCAATCCATTTTCATAACACTCCATCGCAAAGGCGATCGTCACACCCGTTGAGATTGTATCGAGAGTATATTTCTGACAGAGCTCATGAGCTTTACTAATGACGTTCAGATCACCCACCTCGCAGAGAGAGCCGAAGGAAGCAATGGTTTCATACTCGGGTCCTCCGTATTCTTGAGCTACATAGTCTTCTCCCTCTGTCCTTACCTCTCTTTTGCAGCGGATAGGGCAGGCATAGCAGGTTCCACGTCCGGTCAGTATCGTTTCTTTCATCATTTCACCGCTGATTCCCTCGGCTTTTTCAAATTGTCCTTTTAAGAAATTTCTCGTAGGAAGAATTCCCCTTTGATTAAGGGGAAGAATATTCCGAGCTGTTCCCAGATCATGAAGGCTGCCAGGTTGTTTTTCATAATTTTCTGCGACCCATCGGGCGGTCCCTTTGACCATTGCCTGATCGTAAACCTCTAATTTCTTGGTACCCCGTACTGCAATGGCCTTGAGGTACTTGGAACCCATTACGGCCCCCATGCCCGTACGCCCATTTACGTGTCTCAGGTCATTTATCACGCAGGCGTACTTGACCAAATGTTCACCACCTGGGCCGATCATCGCGATTTTTACCCGATCATCGGCCAATTCCTTCCGGATTGCAAGTTGGGCCTCGCCTGAAACCATTCCCCATAAAGATTTCGCATCCCTGATTTCGGCCTTTTCATCATGAATCCAGAGGTAAACAGGATGCTTGGCCGCACCTTTGATGATAATAGCATCATAGCCCGCAAATTTTAATTCAGGCCCCCACCATCCCCCAGCTTCGGCTTCACCAAATCCTCCCGTAAGGGGAGACTTAGCAGCCACGGTAAACCTGCTTGCACCGCCGCAAAGTGTGCCACAGATGACAGAAGTCGAAAAGATCAATATGTTTTCAGGAGAAAGCGGATCAATCCCTTTACCCATTTCTTTCAGTAAATAGTAAGAAGCAAGTCCGCCTCCTCCCAAATATTTACGATAAATGAGTTCTTCTGGTTCTTCGGTCTTTATTTCCATTTTTGAGAGGTTAATTCTTAAGATCCGGCCATTATACCCATGAGGCATCCTTTTTTGCTCCTTTCTTGGCGGATTTTTAAACCCGAGGTTTAGTTTTCAGTTGAATAACTGTAACTGAATGGGCAGGGAAGCGATATGAAATGTTTTCCCCTTTTATTTCAATTTTTTTTGACCCAATCTTTACCCTATCCGGATGATTGATACTATTCCTTGTGTTCACGGTAGAACCGTTTAGAATCGAAGCAATGCCACCTATTTTTAATGTGTTACGTCCTTGAATAAAGATTTTTGATCGAATAGCTTTCCGAGGGTCTTTATTCACCACTTTTAAGATGAGGTTTCCTTCTTCCCTGTTCCTGGTAGCTACCACGTCCAGGCTCAAAATTTCAGATCCCTTTTCCGTAACGAAAGAAGGGCAATTTTTTAATTTGCAGTTTAACCTTTCCGGCGCGAAATGCCGGCGATATAATTGAAAAGCTAATGCAGTCGGAGAAAGATAAATACGATGGTTGTCAAACCGAATAAGCCCGTGATCCGATATATAATTATATAAAGGCTGCACCCTTCTAAGCAATGGCCATGGAGAGGATAGGGCTACAAAACCACTCTGCCTTTCTAAAGCGTTAAAAAAACTTGCTGCGTAGAGACCTTCCTTTAACCGACCTGCATCCTTCAGGTTTATATTCGAATTCCATTCCAAAATGGCCAATTTGACATTTTGCTTATGGGAGGTCATATAGGTGTGCAATTCGTTTAAGAAGATTTCATATTTCAGGGGTTCGGACATTGCCTCCCGGTAATCGGGATTTCCGAAATAATAATGAAGATCTAAATAGTCCATATACTTTCCGGCGATCTCTATTACTTTCTGATTCCAATTGCGATCGTAGCCATTACCCCCAGCAGCGATTAATTTGATGTTTTGATCTTTTTTCTTTAGAGCCCGTGAAAATTGTATGAAAAGATGACCATAATTTTCAGCACCCATCTCCCATGGTTCATTCCCGATCTCCCAGTACGTTACTCCGTAAGGCTTTGGATGTCCATTGGCTGCCCTTAATGCACCGAATTTGGTTTCGGCTTCACCATTGCAATATTCAACCCAGTCTATGGCCTCTTTTAAAAATTCTTCCGATAGCCTCCCCTCCTCATATCCGATATTAATCGTCAAAAGGGGAATCGCACCAATGTCCCTACAAAATTGGATGAATTCATCTGTACCAAAACGGTTCGATTCCCAGGAAGGATCATTCTTCCCCCTTACACTTGAACAAAACTTTTTTATCGGGGATCGAAGATAAACCGGACCAACGCCCATTTTCCATCTATAATTTTCCGCAAACCAACCCCCTGGCCACCTGATAAAGACAGGTTGAATCGAAGCAATCGCCTTCATAATATCTTTACGTGTACCATGGTTCCGGTAAGTTTTTTGGGGTATCAGGGAAACCTGATCTATCCAAAGCGCCCCTTTTCCTTTTAATGTGATCCAGAATTCTGCCCGTGGATCCGAACCACCTGCCACTAATGGGAAGACAAATCTTTTCCATTCAGAAGGGACCTCCTTTATGGTTTGCCGGGCATAGATCCTTTCCCCTCGACGGAGATAAACTGTGACAGAACTTCCTTTGTCCATTCCCTTTTGTCGAAGGTGCAGAGAAGCAAAATACTTCATCCCTCTTGTTAAAGACAGATTTTTCTGTTTTATCCCTCTTTCTCCATTTTTGTAGAAAAGAATGTCGATTTTCTGAGAGTAGAAGCCATTAAAAACATGGTAGCCATCCCTGCTGTATCTTGCAAGGTGATTCCCATTAGATACGGGCAGCCATTTATCGGAGATGCCATCTTGATTAACATCTTCTTCCTCAAAACTTTCTCCTTCGAGCATCTGGGCATCGAGGCCCAATTGAAGGGCTCCCCCCAAAGGTTCAAAACCTCCTCCATAAATCAGAGGATTGATTTCTCCCACTTTCTCTTTATAATTAATTTCAATTGTGCAATCTCTTCTGGCCACTTAAGATTATCCTTTCAACCCACTGAGGGTGATTCCCCGAACGAACTGTTTCTGAAGAATTAGAAAGAGGGCGACCGGGAGGAAGCTGGAAAGAAAAGCGGCAGCCATCAAAGTTCCCCATTCAAGCGTGGACTGGAACGTTGCGGCATAGAATGCAAGGACGACCGGAACCGTCATTTTCTTAGGTTCGGTTACAACGATGAGGGGCCAAAGAAAATTATTCCAGCTATGGAGAAAGAGGAAGATCGTCAAGGTTGCCAAAGCCGGTTTGGCAAGCGGCAGAATGATAGTAAAAAGAGTTTTAAATGGTCCACAACCGTCAATCTTGGCCGCGTCTTCAAGACTTTTAGGAATGGAGAGGAAGAATTGCCTTAACAAGAACACACCAAAAGGGGCTGCCAGGGAGGGAAGAATCAGGGCTTGATAGCTGTTAACCCATCCCAGTTTGTTAAAAATCAGGAAAAGAGAGACAAAAGTCACCTCCCCAGGGATCATCAACCCGGCCAAAACAAGGATGAAAAGGCTATTCTTTCCAGGGAAATCCATCCTTGCCAGAGGATATGCGGCCAAGGACGAGATGATGAGAGTAATCATTACTGTTACAATTGCAACGAAGGCACTATTCAGTAGAGCCCTTCCGATTCGCACCGTTCGCACTGTAGTAAAAACATCAACATAGTTATCCAATGTTGAAGTATCGGGTATCCACTGAGGAGGATATTGAAATACTCTTTGGTTTGGAGTCAGGGATGAAGAAATCATCCATAGAATTGGCAAGAAAAAGGCAAGGCTTATGATCGTAAGCAGCAAGAAAAGCCCAAATCTCCCAAGTTTTCTGGCTACAGCTCTTTTTAGAAAAATCATTAATACTCTACCCTTATTTTAAACAATCTCAATTGAATGATTGTAAAGACCATAACGATTACAAATAAAATAACAGCAATAGCCGCTGCCGGTCCCATTCTAAAATAACTGAACCCGGTTTCATAAAGATGAATCATTAAGACTCTTGTCGCATTTACCGGCCCCCCTCCGGTTAAGAGGTAAATGTTTCCAAATGCCTGAAAAGATCCGATGACCTGCATAATTGTCACAAACATCGTTGCTGGCATTAGACAGGGGAGGGTGATATGCCAGAAGCACTTCCAGGAACTGGCCCCATCGATCTTCGCAGCCTCATAGTATGTTTCCGGAATGTCCTGCAGTCCTGCCAAAAAAACAATGGTGTTAAAGGCAATGCTCCACCAAACCGTAACGCCCACAACAGCCAGCATTGTCCATTTTGGATCCACCAATAATTTCTGCGGGAGGAGTCCGATTTTTGCGAGATAATAATTTAAAAGTCCTACCTGTGGATCCAAGATCCAATTCCAGAGAAGGCCAATAGCCGCAGCATTAATTACAAAGGGGATAAAGATGGCTGTTCGGTGAATCATCGTACTTCTTAACCTTTGATTCAATGCCAGGGCGAGAATTAAACCGAGGACTATTTTTATTGGAACATTGAGGAGAATATACTCAAGTGTCGCTTTGACACTTGGCCAAAAGATGCTATCTCGATAGAGGAGAAACTTAAAGTTGGAAAGCCCCACGAAAGGTTTTTCCGGGCTCATCATATCCCAGTTTGTGAGGCTTACATAAAATCCCTGAATTATAGGAAAAATAAGGAAAATGAAGTAGAAGACAAGAAAAGGAGCGAGAAAGAGATAGGGGATTCCAACCCGCTCCTTTAAGCGCCTGATTGCCATCTTATGAACCAAAACCTTTGTCTTTGAGGCTCTCATTTACCAATTGATGCAAATGGCTCTCCCGACTGGGTTTTTTTAGAATTTCTTTTGGTTATTTTCTCTCAAGAATTTCATTCGATTCTCTTGCTGCCTGTTCAAGCGCCTGTTGAGGAGTAAGAGAACGGTTATAGGCGCTTTGGATCCCTTTCCAAACGCGGTCGTAAACTTCCATCAAGTCCTTGTGGGGAGAAGGGATAAAGGTCTGTGGAATACCCTTGGAAAGGGCTGAGAAGTACGGATCGTCTGTAACGGCAGTGGATCGCAATACTTCCAGGCGAGCGGGTAAATGGGTTTTAGCATAATATTTCTGTCCCTCAGGGCCAGCCATCCACTTCGCAAAAGTTAGGGCTTGTGGGGTGTGTTTTGGAAGGACATACACATCGAGGCTTCCCCATTGAGCAGGTCGTTTCGATCCGAATTGAGGTAAAGGTGCAGCGCCAAAACGAACTTTTCCTTTATAGGCTGGAATCATCCAAATTCCGCCGATGGTCATGCCGAGTTTTCCTGCAACAAAAGATTTAGCGGGATCACCTAGCTCGAGCGGAGCCACTTTGTGGACATTAGCTAAGTCAAGCAGGTATTGAAGGGATTCGAGGCCTGTTTTCCCCTCAAATGCAACTTTGGAAAAATCTTTGTTAAGAAGCGATCCCCCGTGTGAAACCAGGATGCTCTCCCAAAGCCAGGCGTTGGGATTAAGCGAATTTCCCATCATCCATCCCCATTGGTCAATTTTTCCGCCACCGGTGGTGTCAAGTGTGAGTTTCTTTGCGTATTCTATAAACTCTTTTGAATCCCGCGGAGGCCTCTCGGGGTCTAACCCTGCCTTCTGGAAAAGGTCTTTATTGTAATAGAGAGCCAGGGTTAAAACACTCATTGGGACCCCGATATAGCGATCTCCATAACGGATTCCCTCGATGGCTTCCGTGGCATATTCACCCTTGCGAATTCCCAGGGCAGCGAGGTCTCCTTCAGAGAAAGATTGTACATAGGGGAAGAAATAAGTGCTAAGCCAAGGAGCAATGTCAAAGATTTCAGGTGGCTGGCCTGATAAAATGGCGGTCCGGATCCTGCTATAATAGGCCGGCCCCCATGGCATCACCTGAAACTTCACTTCAATTTGCGGATGTTCTTTGTTAAATGCTTCAACTGCTTGTTGAATCACAAGCTGGTCCGGCCCTGTTTTTCGGCTCCAGAAATTCACGACTTTTTTCTCACTCGCGCCGGCAAGGAAATTCGAACTTAAAATACAGAAGATGGTAATTAATAAGACCGCTGATAATTTTTTCATGACTCCTTACCTCCTTTTTTATTTTTAAAAGAAATTTCTTCCTCTTGATATCCCAGGTTTTTTGAAATCTTCAATGCCGTTGATTTCAAGGGTTCCGAAAGCTCCTTCATTCTTTTTATATTTAACCGGAAGGAGGGGCCTGATATACTGATGGCGGCAACAGCCTTACCAGTGGCATCAAAAATCGGGGCTCCTATACAACAAACTGTTAAACGATTCTCTTCATGATCAATTGCATAGCCTTTAGATCTAACAAGATTCAGGTGGTCCCGGAAATCTTGTTTATTCACAATCGTATTCGGAGTATGAGCCTGAAAACTTTGCAGTTTGAGAACATTTTCGAGGTCCTCCTTTGGTAGATAGGCCAAAATAGCTTTCCCAATGGACGTAACATACGCGGGAAATCTTTTACCCAGATGCGTAAAAAATCTTACGACCTCCGGCCCATCTATCTTGTCTATGAACACAATTTGACCTTTTTCCAGGATTCCCAAATGAGCCGTTTCTCCACTCAATTCCATTAATCTTTTAAGATAAGGGCGGGCAACTTCCCTGATTTCCATTTTGTTGAGTATGTCACCTGCCAATTCAACAATCTTCAACCCTAAAGCGTATTTCTGAGTAGCTGGGTCCTGTTTTACAAATCCACCCTCGGTCAAAGCTAAAACCAGACGATATGCCGTGCTCCTGTTCAAGCCAAGTTTTTTAGCCAACTCTGCTAATCCTAAAGCCTCTTTTTCTTCAGCCAAAACGTATAAAATTGATAAAGCTTTCTTGACGGTCAAAGGAGCATAAGAGGGGGGCGAGCTTGATTTGCTTCCTTCCGATATGTTCAATATTTGAACTCCTATTTTAATATATAACCATCTAATACTTTCTAAATATTTTGTCAAGTTATATTTTGAACTATTTTTTTAAAATGATCCTCCGGACTGAAAATAGAGCAAAGTCCCTCACAGATCAGACCGAGTCACTACCGAATTACTGGTGCCTGGCACCAGTTTTTTTCGATCTAATGGCTCAAGGATGATACGGTTCTTTCCGCCGTAAACACGCAGAGGGGTTCCCCTCTCAATTCGATATTTTCTTCTCAACGATGCCGGGATGAGAATTTGGCCCTTGACCGTAGTTTTTACGACGTCCATGGCAACCGCCTCCGTATTACTTTTTTGAAAAAAAAGTAATACATTTTGATCCGTTTGTTGATCACGATCACTTATGCAGTTTTCGGTCTGAGCTGACCAACTTTTGGAAATAACACCAAATCATTAATACGAAGATCCGCAATCTCCATAAAGGCCTCGCTATCCCCGCAGAAGTTTTAATATAGCCCTATCGACCTTTTAAGGATGCTGCCTGATTTAGGGAAGAAAAAGCCCGGGTCTTATGGATGGAGGCATAAAAGTGTGGGGAAAGGCCAGTGAACGAATTGAGCCAATAGCCACAAAATTACAGGTGCTTTGCCCTTGGAAAAAGTAGAGGAGATGTAGGTTCTAAAATTGGTCCCCAACCTCCCATATATCCAGGCATGCTCCGCACGAACGTCCCATCCCCTCGCTATTTTCATGATACCTGGAAAGTCGCATTTCCCCTATGCTCTCATTTTCCCATTGAAATCAAGATACCGATTACCACTTCTTTTCTTTTAACTGTAGGAGAGATGCTAAACAGTTGATAATCATTAAAAGGCACCTCGGGAGCATAGTCAGATAGGTAGCTATCTGGTATGCTTGGGTTAAGAGACAAATCCAAACCCAGGAGGTGCCCGATGGAATTATACAGCGCAATTGATTTACGTTCAAACAACAGCCATGTCGCCATTATCGATGATCAACAAAACAGAGTGTTTTACCGGAAGCTGGCCAATGATGCGAAGCTTATTGCAAACGCTTTTGCTCCCTATCGAGAGCGGCTCAAGGGGATTGTCATTGAATCCACACTCAATTGGTATTGGCTGGCGGATCTCCTGATCGAGAAAGGATACTCTGTGCATTTAGCCAATCCTTGCGGTATTCAGAAATACTCCGGACTGAAGCATGCCGATGACAAACAGTCATACGGCACCGACTCATACCGAGTTGTGCTTCTCCGGAAATGACGCACAACAATTGCTCTGGATCGGAAGCCCTTTCTTATTGTTTAAAAAAATGGTTATTTCTTGCCTTCCAGTAATGAAACTCCGACTTTTTTAAACTTCCCAATTGACTTTGGTTTAAAATTATTGTTATTTAAGTACCATGGGTAATGAAAAAACAACAAAAATAAACCAGCTCGTCAGTAAATGGCCCCGGGGAACCGTTGCAACGGCTTCTTACCTGAAGCGGCAAGGATTTGCTTACGATCTCTTGACGAAGTATCGCCGTGGCGGCTGGATCAAATCTTTCGGCCAGGGGGCCTACGTCCTCCCTGAAGATCGGGTCGAGTGGCCCGGAGCCTTATACGCAGTTCAATCCCAGCTTGAGCTTGAAGTTCACGCAGGAGGGAAGACGGCCCTCGAACTCAAGGGTTACGGTCACTACGTTCCTGAGGAGACAAGAACCCTCTTTCTTTACGCTCAACCTGGGATGGTCATACCCGCTTGGTTCTCAGGAGAATGGTTTAGTCTTCGTCTTGTTGTGACCCGGACGAGCCTTTTCCCTGTAAACAACCGTGACGGATTCTCCGAATGGAAGGAGAGGGAGTTCTCCATTCGGATATCCTCGCCGGAGCGGGCGGCCATGGAGATGCTTTACCTCGTTCCGGAGAAGGTAAGCTTCGAGGAGTCGCTTCTCATCATGGAGAGCCTTGTCACACTCAGGCCCGAGATCGTTCAAAAGCTTCTCGAAATATGCCGCTTTGTCAAAGTTAAAAGGCTTTTCATGTACATGGCCGAAAAACATAGGCATCCTTGGGTGGGAAAGCTTGATCTTTCACGGATAAATTTCGGAAGAGGGAAGCGGAGGATCGTATCCGGGGGAGAACTTGATCCCAGGTATCAAATCACGGTTTCCAGGGAGAGGAGAGAAGGAACAGTTTGAAAAAAGACACGGTCTTTTTCAGGCAGGCAGAATTGCTCCTTCGGGTTTTGCCCTTTGTAAACGAAGAGGAAATCTTTGCCTTGAAAGGAGGAACCGCGATCAACTTCTTCTTAAGGGATCTTCCCCGTCTTTCCGTCGATATTGACCTGACCTATCTTCCGGTCAACGACCGTGAGACTGCTTTAAATGACATCGACAAAGCCCTTCTTCGAATCTCCGAAAAGGTTGAGAAAAAAATTGCCGGAGTTCGCGTGTTTCCCAAGAAAGATCATGACCTGAATATTTTAGCCGGTTTGCTAATCCGCCGTGACGATGCAGCGGTCAGAATAGAACCGAACCCTGTCCTGAGAGGATCGGTATTTCCAACAGAAACGAGAACCCTCTGTCAGAGGGCACAGGATTTCTTTGAGCTTTCAATCGAAGCCAGCACCCTTTCATTCGAGGATCTTTACGGAGGAAAGGCCTGTGCAGCTCTGGACCGGCAGCATCCGAGAGATCTTTTCGACATCGATATGCTGTTCAAGAATGAGGGACTTCCGGAGAAAGTACGCAAGGCCTTTATTGTCTATCTTGTCAGTCATTCCCGACCGATGGTCGAAATCCTCAATCCAAAATGGGGTGCCCTGCGCCCTGTCTTCGAGAGAGAATTTCAGGGCATGGTGGTCGAACCGGTCACAGCCGAGGAATTAAGGATTGCAGGCGAACAACTGGTGTCAAGACTTCACGAAGAAATGACCCAGGAGGAAAGACAGTTTATCATTTCCATTAAGGAGGGAAAACCCCAGTGGAATTTGTTGGGCGTGCCCGGAATCGAGAATCTTCCTGCCGTTCAATGGAAGCTTCAAAACATACGCCGAATGGCGCCAATGAAACACCGGAAGGCACTACGAAAACTCCGGGACTACCTTGGCGTATAGCCGCGTGTTCGATACTTCCTGTTCGACCCCATTACAAGTGACAGGAAATTATTCCTCTTTGCACCGACGTCCCCATCTCTCTTCATATCCGCCGGTGGAAGGAAAGCTGATACGAGGATTTAAAGGTCTTGATGTCGGAGATCGAGTTCGCGTTGAGCTAATAGGGACTGATGTGGATCGAGGATTCATCGGTTTTAGCCGAGCAGGAAGAAGACAGGGGGATAGATCATTATAATATAAGTAGAAATTTATAATTTTATGGACGTCCCCCATCACCCATCACCCGTCACGTCCCCCATCACCCGTCATCACCGATGACGGACAACATTGGAACGTATCCCCGAATCTTCTGCGGAAGGCGGAGTCGCCAAGAAACGCAGATTCAAACAAAGCCAACATCATTCCCCTGAAACAGAAATAACCGTCCCCGCTATATATGGAATATGATCAAAGAGACCGAGAACGGACAGTGGTATCACGAGATCGGATACTTCATTACGATTACCTAACTCTATTGGATTTTCCTAAATCTTTCCCTTGAATCATATGACGATTGACCGACCTTTTTGTTGACTAACGATGTAGATTGCTTACTCAAAGTTTCGGTTGATAATTTGCCCGGAAAAGGTATATATTTGT
The DNA here is from genome assembly GCA_016875255.1 of Deltaproteobacteria bacterium. Next base: position 8,760 of record VGRU01000028.1, on the reverse strand, counting down.
TTAGAAAGTTAATCGGGTGTGAAGGCCATGAAGACCAAAGACCAAATTCTTGAAGTATTACGAGGGCTCATGCCCGAACTTGAAGAGCGATATAAAGTGAAGACCATAGGTCTTTTTGGTTCAGCGCTACGCGGAGAACAGAGTTCTAAGAGCGACATTGACGTGTTAGTTGAGTTTCGCAACCCCATTGGTTTTTTCAAGTTCCTGGAGCTAGAAGAATTCTTGTCTGAAAGGCTCGGCGGAAAAGTCGATTTGGTGTCGAAGAAGGCGTTAAAGCCGGACATAGGACGCATCATCCTAGCCGAGGCGGTGATGGCATGATAAGGGTGTGGCGCGATTATGTCGTTGACATTCTGACTTCCATACAGGAAGTTGAGGACTTCACCCGCGGTATGGATTACAGGGATTTTGCTGGCGACAAGAAGACGGTGAACGCTGTGGTTCGCAGTCTCGAAATCATGGGAGAAGCGGCCAAGAGAGTCCCCGAAGCGGTCCGGCAACGGTATCCAGATGTTCCTTGGAAACGGATGACGGGCATGCGTGACAAGCTCATTCACGAGTATTCCGGCGTTGACTTAGAGATCGTGTGGGGTGTGGTGAAGACGGAATTGCCGCCGGTTAAGCCGCTCATCGATCAAATCTTTGAGGATCTGAAAAGTCAGTAGAACGGCCCGCATTTACTTCCAAGAGATGGTGAATAATGATATTCGCGGTGTGACAACCTCCCTGTCAACTGGAACTGAAAACAAATAGGGATGCCCGTGCGTCCCAATTTTAGGAATCGTTAAATATTGCTTCCGAAAATATCCGTAGATTTTAAGCCTCTAAAGATATTATGATTTACCTTGATTACAATGCTACACAGGTGGTGCCGGAGGTGCTGGAAGCAATGATGCCTTACCTGACCTCGGAATGGGGTAATCCATCAAGTACATACAAGTTCGGCTCAAAGCTGAAGACGGTGATCGAGACGGCACGGGCTCAGATTGCGGAATTGGTCGGGGCACAAGAAAGAGAGATAATCTTTACTTCATGTGGAACCGAGAGCAATAATGCGGCGATTCATGCAGCACTCAAGGATGATTATTTTGACCCCAAAGATTTCAGAGATAAGAAACATTTTCACAAGCAACCCATTTTTCCCCATTTTTTTTCTTGACAAATACTGAATATCTGTTAGACTTTCGGCGTCTAAATCATTGAAAAGAAAGGGGGTGAAACAAGATGAGAAAGGCGTTAGGTGTTGCTATTCTTGCAGGCTTTATGTTTTCCATTCTGATGGCTGGCGGCGCATGGGCCCAGATAAAGAAAGATGTGGTCACCTTTGAGGTTCCTTATGGTAAGGTCACCTTCACCCATAAGAAACATGCGGAAACACTGAAGATTGATTGCCTGAAGTGCCATCACGATTGGAAGAAGGGCGAGACCAGCGGTAAGCTTTGCAAAGACTGTCACAAGGCGACAAAAGAGGCTTCCAAAGCTGGAAAAGACATCATAGCAAAAGATGCCTATCATAAGAACTGCAAAGGATGCCATGATGATCTGAAGAAGGCCAATAAGCCCACCGGGCCGGCAGGTTGCACTCAGTGCCATGTAAAAGCGAAGAAGTAGGTTGAAAAGGTTTACAGGCGAAAAGGGGTAGTTCCGACAAGGATCTACCCCTTTTTTCTACCCCTTTTTTCTTGACAGCATTAATCGTATATGTTAAAAATTTCAGATACTTGCCTGCATTTCGCTAACCCGCCCCTGGCGGGATAGCCTGTACGAATTCAGTTTATAAGTATTGATGAACTTCAGAGGGAACAATGAACCATAAAGAAAAAGGGATTTTTGATATCGTCTTCGATTTTTTCCGTTCCCTCAAACTCACGATCTTTCTTCTCATTCTGCTTGCCATCCTCTCCATTATCGGCACGTTGATCAAACAGAATGCGCCGAGCGGGGAATATATTCAGCGATACGGAATCCAGCTCTATAATGTGCTGGAGTTTTTTAACCTCTTCGATATGTATCACTCCTGGTGGTTTAGCGCCATCCTCCTTCTGCTGGTGGTCAATTTGATCGCCTGCTCTCTCCACCGGTTTCCAGGCGTGTGGAGACAGATCTCTCGCGAATCCGGGGGAAAAGAGATCGGAGACCCGATGCTTAAAACCCTTCCGTATGTGGAGCGAGTCAACATCTCCAACCCAGGAGGAGTCAGAGAGGATGAAATTCGATCCCTTCTAAAGAAGGAATTTAAAAACCCGCAAAGGATCGAGGGAGAATCATCCATCACCCTCTATTCCGAAAAGGGAAGGTTTTCGAGGCTGGGAGTTTACATCACCCATTTAAGCATTCTCATCATCCTCATCGGAGGGATCATGGGTTCCCTCTTCGGCTTCAGGGGGTTTGTCAATATCCTCGAAGGCGAAACAGTGGATCACATCGCCCTGAGAATAAAGGATGAGGATGTGGCTAAACCGATCGGGTTTTCAATCCGATGTGACGATTTCAGGGTCACTTTTTACGATCTCCAGAGGCCGGAAAAACTGGTGAAGGAGTATACGAGTGACCTCACCATTCTGGAGAATGGAAAAGAGGTCTTAAAAAAGACGATTGAAGTCAATCATCCTCTCCACTATAAAGGCCTGGCTTTTTATCAATCGAGTTATGGAACGATCCCGGAGGTCACCCTCGGGATTCATTGGAAGAATAAAAAAGAGAAGATGACGTTGAAAGGCCTCGAGGGAGAGACGATCCGAATCCCTCATTCCGAAGCCCTCCTTAGAATCCTGAAATATGCCCCCCAAGTCCATAACTTCGGAGAAGGAGTTCAGGTTGCCCTTCTCAAGCCCAATCAGCCGCCACGGGCCTTATGGGTGTTGAAAGATGTTCCAAAATTAGATCAGCAAAGAGGGGACGATTTTATTCTCACACTTGAAGAGATTGGCACGAAGGAGTATACTGGCCTTCAGGTGACGAAAGACCCCGGCGTCTGGGTCGTCTGGATCGGATGCAGCCTGATGATCATCGGCCTCATCGTCTCCTTCTTTTTCTCCCATCAGAGAATCTGGGTTCGAATGCCTGCAAGGGCTGGGGGAGAGATTGTTCTGGCAGGGTCCGCCAATAAGAACAGGTTGGGATTTGAAAAAAAGTTTGGACAGATTGTGGAGGGAATGCGCTCTTTGGTGAAACAATAAATACGAAATCCGGAAATTTGTTGTCATGCTGAATTCATTTCAGCATCTCCTGAGATCCTGAACCAAGTTCAGGATGACATCTCTAATAAACTTTTTGGGGGTTTAGGATTTGTTTCGTGCTTTGAAATTCGAATTTCGGATTTTATCTTTGAAAGAGGTTTGTTCCATCATCATTACGAGTTGTTTCGTTTAACCCCGAAACGGAGAAGGGAGGAGCTATGAACAAAGCAGAACTCATTGACAAGGTTTCAGAGCAGACAAATGTGACACAGAAGGTGGCCAAGGTGATCGTTGACACCCTCTTCGATGGAATGAAGGAGAGCCTGCAGAAGGGGCAACGGATCGAGATCAGAGGATTCGGCAGTTTTATGGTCAGGAACTACGGGGGTTACAAGGGCCGAAATCCCAAGACAGGAGAGATCGTCGATGTTCCTCCCAAGAAACTTCCCTTTTTCAAGGTCGGCAAAGAGCTGAAAGAGATGGTGAATACATCCAGGAAGATCTAAAGAGGTCTCTGGAAAACTCTTAAAATTTATGTCGAGAGACCTCTGATTACACAGATTTCAAAAATGATTAAATGACAAATTCGTAAAAAGTCGAAAAACACTACAGATCGTCATTCCGGCGAAAGCCGGAATCCAGTAATTTCAGATAATTAGGAAAACACTGGACACCGGTTTTCACCGGTGAGACGACTTTTTACGAGACCATCATTAAATAGATTATCTCAATTTTCAATGTGTTATTAATCTGGGTAATCGTTTTTGATGATCCCTGCCTACCGGCAGGCAGGTATGTAATCAGAGATTTACGGATTTTTTCGGGAATCTCTTAGAGGGTCTTCCAGTATTGCTTGTGAATCTCTTTCAATTGAAGGATGAGTCCTCCGATTCGGGAATAATCGTTCTTCTCTTTTTCGAGCAGGTCTTGTTTATCAAGGGACGAGACCTGAGCCAGCTCTTTTAATACAGTTTTTACTGACCGACCCTGTCCAGAGACATCGTAGCCCCCCTCCAGCGTGATGACCAGCTTTCCCTGAGCGGTTGCCTCAGCGATCTCCATCAGGACCTGGGTCATCCTTCCAAACCCTTTCTCCGTGACTTCCATCCCGCCCAGAGGATCATCGTAATGGGTATCGAATCCTGCAGAGACGAGAACGAGCTGGGGTCGATATTCGAGAGCGATGGGTTTAAAGAACTTCTCAAAGATATTTCCAAATTCGGCATCGCCCGCTCCCGTCGACAGGGGAACATTTACCGTAAAACCCAACCCTTTTCCCTTTCCCGTCTCATTGGCTCCTCCTGTCCCCGGATAGAAGAAACCGTAACGATGGGTGGAGAAATAGAGGACCCGCGGGTCTTCATAAAATGAGTTCTGAGTTCCGTTTCCGTGATGGACATCCCAATCGACGATCAGGATTCTTTCCAACGAGAAGTTCTTGATCGCATATTGCGCGCCAATCGCCACATTGTTGAAGAGGCAGAATCCCATGGCCCGGCCTCTTTCCGCATGGTGGCCCGGAGGCCTCACCAGGGCAAAACCATTATTGAGCCTTCCTTCCATCACCGCCCTGATCAACTCCAACAAGCCCCCGGCCGCAAGAAGGGCGGTGTCATACGATTTAGCGCAGGTGGAAGTATCCATATCGAGCTGGCAGTAGGACTTGCCTGCGGTTTTTGCCACCTGGTCGATGTAAGCAGAAGCATGGATCATTTCCAGCTCCCCCCGGGTAGCCGGACGAGACTTGACCTCTTCAAGGAAGCCTTTCATCTCCTGGTCGATGTAAGCAGAAGCATGGATCATTTCCAGCTCCCCCCGGGTAGCCGGACGAGACTTGACCTCTTCAAGGAAGCCTTTCATCTCCGTTTCTTCGAGCATCTTATAGATGACCCTTAATCGCTCCGGACTCTCAGGATGGCCGACATCCATCACATGCTCCAGGTACCGATCATCTTTTACAATCCCTGTCCGGTTCATCTCTCCTCCTCTCTCGCCTCATTCACCATATCGGGCGAGCATCTTTGGTCCCTTTTTTAACCATGGGTTTAAGTTGAACACGAAGAGGGGTTTCCCCCACTTCTTTTAATTGAATTTCAGTCTCCCAATTGATGTATCCTGACAGGGTCAGCCTGACATGATGCTTCCCCGCGGGGAGTTCCAGCGTTACAGGGGCGTTTCCTCGAAGGACATCGTTCACAAAAACCTGTGCCCCGGCTGGTGCGCTTTCCACCTTGAGGGAAGGAGATATCGCTTTTTCCATTTTTTGTTCTATTGTTTGGACGGGCTCCGTCTTCGGGACGACGGTCTGAGATTTGTCCTTCGGAAGGATGAAGTGGTAGAAGAGTATTCCCAAAAGAAGAATGGCTATGCCTGCCGGGATGAAGAGCGCATACCGGGGTTTCTTTTTGATGGCCGGAGGGATCACTGCAGGGGGGTCCGATTCGAAAAGCATATTTATTTTTAGAGCCTCGGCGAGACTTCGGCCTCGCTCGAAACGATCCTCCGGTCTCTTATTGAGACATTTCATAATGATCTGGGAGAGGTCGACGGGGATAGCCGGATTGAGGGTGGAGGGTTCCATAGGATGAAATAGAATAACTGCATTAAGGATGGCAGCCATGTTATCGCCCTTAAAAGGCCTGGTTCCAGTGGTCAATTCATACAGGATGATTCCTAGTGAGAAGAGGTCGGAGCGACCATCGACCGGTTGACTCAATACCTGTTCGGGAGACATATAGGCTGGCGTGCCAAGGATCTCTCCGGCCTGTGTCTGCTGAGGCATGGATGGGTCTTCAAGATGGGCGATACCAAAGTCCGTGATCTTGATCTGACCATTGGCCTGAAGGATGATATTGCCGGGTTTGACATCTCTGTGAACGATTCTCTTCTGATGAGCATGGTCAAGAGTTTCGGCCATCTGGATCCCCAGGGACACGATCTCCTTCAGGCCCAATCTTTTCTTCTCCATCACCTGATTTAAGGTCTCCCCCTCGATGAATTCCATGGCGAGATAGATCGTTCCCCGGCCCTGTCCGATATCATAGATGCTGACAATATTGGGATGGGAGAGCCGACCGATGGCCTTTCCCTCCGTAAGGAATCTGAGGACAAAAGCTTCACTGCTGATCCGATCCTGACGCAAGACCTTCAGGGCGATCGGTCGGCCGATCTGAGGATCGTAGGCCCGGTAAACCACTCCCATCGAACCTCTCCCCAATTCACCAGTGATCTGATAACGGCCAAACCCGCCTCCCTTGATATCCGCCTTTTCTTCCTTGCCTCCTGCACCCTTAATAAATCCTCTGATAGCAGAAAGGACATTTCCGAATTCGAAACTGGAGAGGAAGCTCTTGCTCGTCTTTCGCAATCTCTCTGCCATCACCCGATTGATGGTGATGAGCGTGGTCATGGCTGTATGAGGGTCTTTCTTCTGGAGATTGAGGAAGTCCTCGTTTTTAAGAATGAAGACCCTGGATTTCTTTACGGCATAGGCGGACCCGGAACGAGGCTGTTTGTCAAAGAGAGCCATCTCCCCGAAAAAATCCCCTTTTTCTATCATGGCGATGGTCTTCTCTTCATCGCCGGGTTTATCCAGAGATCTCTTGATGGCGATCTCCCCCTCCGTGACGATATAGACCGAGTCTCCTTCATCTCCCTCCCGGAAGATGATCTCATTTTCTTCAAACTCTTTTTCAATGATGACGTTCGATAACTCGGTCAACAATTCATCCGAGTAATCTTTAAAAATTTCGTAATCTCTGAGGTTCCTCATACAACCTCTCTATGAAATCACTTCACACAAAATCACGGTGATATTGTCAAAACCTCCCCGGGACTTGGCCCCTTCGATCAGCCGCTCCACTTTTTGAGCGAGAGAGAGAGGAATGGAAAGAACCTGTTGAATCGAAGCCTCATCAACCAGATCGGTTAATCCATCCGAACAGAGAAGGAAGAGATCGCCCGGATGGGTTTTTCCTCTGATGAGATCCACGGCCAGCGTCTCCTCTATGCCGACCGCCTTGAGAATCACATTCTTTAAAGAATGGCCCCTGGCTTCTTCGGGAGTGATCAGACCCTGATCGATCTGGGTCTGGATCAATGAGTGATCCCGTGTCAGTTTCCTCAACTGTTTCTGCCGGAGCAGGTAGGTGCGGCTATCGCCCACATGGCCGAGGACAAAATTCTGATCGTAAAAAGCCATCAGCTCTGCCGTGCACCCCATGCCTTGGTGTTGGGGAGTCTGCTCGACATGGTTGAGGATCCTCTCGTTGGAGAGCCGGAAGGCCTCCTGGACCCTTTCGAGAACTTCCTGTTCCGAAAGGCTTTCTATACGGGAAAAAACATCGAGGGCGGTGTCGACAAAAATCCGGCTGGCCACTTCTCCTGCGGCCTCTCCACCCATCCCATCGGCCAGGACAAAGAGGCCCTTCTTCGATTGGATGGCATAGGCATCCTCATTATTCAAGCGCTTGAGGCCGATATCCGACTTGCCAAAAGAGTTGACGTTGGGCATACTTATAATATACAAGAATCTCGCAGAATTTAAAACCATAATTTTTCTTGACCTCAAAAGCCGACCAAGTATAATTAAGGCGAACCTATGAAACAGCCTCCTGTGATCGTTGTTCAACTTTTCCATATCAAAGGCCCTGTGCCCCTCAGCGGGAAAGAGTCGGGCTTTTATGGTGCGTCAATCTCCATTGGCCGGCACCCCTCCTGCCATCTCCGTTTCTCTGCAGACCTCACCCATGTCTCCCGTAAGCACGCCGAAATCATCCGGGAGGGGAATCAATTCAAACTGATTGATCAGAGCGCCAATGGCACCTTTGTCAATGGAAAAAAGGTGAAGGAAGTTTTTCTCAAAGACGGGGATGTCCTGATGTTTGGCGAAGGAGGACCTCAGGTCAGTTTTCTCACGCAGATGGAAGAAGGTTTAATAGAGAAAGAACCCCCTCCAGCGACACCTATCCGGGAATACGAAAGGGAGATTCGAATGGAGCCTCCTCTGCCACCCAAACGTCCCCCGGAGGAGAAACCCCAGCAGGTATCACCCGTAAGGCCGGAAACTCCCGAGGTCTCGGTTCAATCGGCGAAGGCGCCCCTCATCATCCAGTATGGTCCCACAATCCGTTCCTTTAAACAACTCCCCATCACCGTTGGGAAGGGTCCAAAATGCGAGTATCCTCTGGATCATCCGGCTCTCTCTGAACAGCACGTTCAGGTTTTTTTCAGCGAGAATCAATACTGGGTTAAGGACCTGACCGGTCAGAAATTGGTCCGGATCAATCGACAGCCCATCGGATTCCAGGCCCCGCTGAGATCGAATGATGAACTGGCCTTAAGCCCTCAGGGGCCTCTTTTCCGGTTTTTTGGAGAAGGCCGTCTGGGAGAGATCGAGGAGGTTCCGGAAGAGAAACCCCTTGAATCTTCCGAAAAGACCGGCGCGGTGGCCGAAAAAAAATCCATTTCTTCTAAATTTAAGAAGATATTTAAATCCTGAAAGAGATAAACCTACCCATCCTCCACAGGAGGTCGCCATGCAGAGTCCCTCATTGCCTTTTAAGGTATTGGCCTTAGGACC
>VGRU01000027.1 GCA_016875255.1 Deltaproteobacteria bacterium | reverse complement strand
AAGCCTTTTAAACTCCTGGAGGATGAGTCGAAAGACCTCTTCGAATGATTTTTGATCCGTCCCCGCATAGACCACGACCAGACCGGTGTCGATGTAGGTGGGGAGATAGGAATAGACAGAATAGGCCAGACCGCGGTTCTCCCTGATCTCCTGAAATAACCTCGAACTCATCCCCCCTCCTAAAATGGTATTCAACACATACGAGGCAAACCGAAGGGAGTGATTGTAATGAAGTCCATGGGTGCCCAGGCAGAAGTGGACCTGTTCCAGGTCCCGCTTTGAGATATGGGTGGTGGAGATCGAAAGGGGTTTCACCCTTTCCTTTGCCCTGTTCGATTTCGAAATTTGGCCAAACGTGGCCTCGATGAGGTCAACCACTTCCTGATGGTGGAGGTTTCCTGCCGCACAGACGATGACCCGGTCCGGTTGATAATGGGCTCTGAAAAATTGCTCGATTTGATTCCGGCTGAACGATTGAACCCGTTCTACGGTTCCGCAGATGGGAAAGCCAAGGGGGTGATCTCCCCAACAGGTCCGGTTAAAAAGATCGTGGACATAATCATCGGGAGTATCCTCCACCATCTTGATCTCCTGAAGGATGACCATCCTTTCCTTCTCCACATCCTTTTCGTCCATGAGGGAATGAAGAAAGATATCCGAGAGGAGATCGATGGCAAGGGGTAAATTCTTGTCGATCACTTTGGCATAAAAACAGGTGTACTCCCTGCCGGTAAAGGCGTTCAGCGTTCCCCCCACCGAATCGATCTCTTTGGCGATGTCCAGTGCGGTTCTCCGCTCGGTCCCTTTGAAGAGGAGATGCTCGATCAAATGAGAGATGCCGTTTTCGTCCGGGCGCTCATCCCTGGAGCCTGTGGTGACCCAGACGCCAATGGAGACCGATTTCAGGTAGGGGATTTTTTCGGTGATCACTTTGATCCCGTTGTTCAAAACGGTCTTCTGATAACCCGGTTCATCGGGCATCGATATGGATTTTAATGAAGAGAGCCTATTTTCCTTGATCTGATCCATGGTTGCCCTTTTCCGATCCCTTTCCCTATTTCGAAGGCGTGGCCTCTTTCATGGCGGCCTTTCGGCTGAGACGTATTCGACCCCCCGGATCAACCTCGATCACCTTGACAGTGATCTCATCCCCTTCCTTCACGATATCGGTCACCTCTTTGACATGGTGATCCGCTAATTGAGAGATGTGGACCAGACCATCCGTCCCAGGAAAGATCTCGACAAAGGCGCCAAACCCCATGATCCTTATCACCTTGCCCTTGTAGATTCCCCCTACTTCCACTTCCTGGGTGAGCCTTTTGATGATCAGGATTGCTTTTTCAATCGATTCATAATTGGGAGAGGCTAACTTGACGGCGCCGGAATCCTCCACATCGATTTTCACGCCGGTCTGATCGACAATAGACCGGATATTCTTTCCCCCTGGTCCGATGATATCGCGTATCTTCTCCTGTTTGACCTGGAGGGTAACAATCCTCGGGGCATGCCGGGAGAGGTCCTTCCGGGGGTCAGGGAGGGTCTCCCTCATCTTTTCAAGGATAAAGAGTCTTCCCTCGCGCGACTGCTGGAGGACACGGCCCAGCACCTCTTTGGATATCCCCTTGATCTTGATGTCCATCTGAATGGCCGTTACCCCTTCGGCTGTGCCCGCCATCTTGAAATCCATATCGCCGATATGATCTTCGTCTCCCAGGATGTCGGAGAGAATCGCCTCTCCTCCGTTTTCAAGAATCAACCCCATGGCGATGCCGGCGACAGGCGCTTTGATGGGAACGCCCGCATCCATCAAGGAAAGGGTCGCCCCACATACGGTGGCCATCGAAGAAGAGCCATTCGACTCCAGGACCTCTGAGACAATTCGAATCGTGTAAGGAAATTTCTCACTGGAGGGAAGGATGGGAAGGATCGCCCGCTCCGCCAGGGCTCCATGGCCGATCTCTCTTCGAGAAGGCGATCTCAAAGGAGAGACTTCCCCGGTGCTGAACGGAGGAAAGTTGTAGTGAAGCATAAACGATTTATAGGTCTCTCCCAATAAGGAGTTGATCTTCTGTTCGTCTTCGGATGTGCCAAAAGTGACCACGGCCAGCACCTGGGTTTCTCCGCGCGTGAACAGGGCGGAGCCATGGGTTCGGGGAAGGATTCCGACTTCGCATGAGATGGGGCGAATCTCCGGCAGGCCCCTCCCATCGATCCTCTCTCTCTTCTCCAGGATCCATTTTCTCTTCAGTTTGCGGTCCAACTCCTCGAAAACTTTCTTCACCATCTTCCGGGCCGGTTCATCTTCGGCCTGGCATTCCTTCAGGGCGAAATTAAAGATGTCCTCCAATTGCTCCCGCCTCTTCGCCTTTTCCGGGATCCGATAGGCCTCCCGTAATTTCTCTTGCGTGATCCCCGTCACCTTTTCGAGAAGGGCCGCGTCGGTTTTTTTGAAGTCGAACTCCCTCTTCTTCGTTCCACAAACTTCTCTGAGCTGTTTTTGGAGTTCGATGACAGGCTTAAGGGACTGGTGGCCGAATAGGATGGCCTCCAGGATGACCTCCTCTTTCACCTCCTTTGCGCTGCCCTCGACCATGATAATCGCATCCTCGCTTCCGGCGACAAAGAGATCGATATCGCTCAGCTCCAGTTCGTCGGGCGCGGGGTTGAGGACATATTCCCCATCGATTCTTCCCACTTTTGCTCCCGCGATGGGAACATCGAAGGGAATATCGGAGAGATAGAGGGCGGTCGAAGCCCCGATCATTCCCAGAACAGAGGGATCATTCCCCGAATCTGCAGAGAGAACCGTTGCAATAATCTGTGTCTCGTTCTGGAATCCTTTCGGGAAGAGAGGCCTCAAGGGTCGGTCGATGAATCGGGAGATGAGAATCTCACGGTCGGTCGCCCTTCCCTCCCTCTTAAAAAATCCTCCAGGGATTCTTCCCGCCGCATAGGTCATCTCCTGATAGTTCACCGTAAGGGGGAGGAAATCAATCCCCTCTCTCTTCTCCTCCGATGACACCGCTGTAACCAATACCACGGTCTCGCCATACTGAACCACCACCGAGCCGTTGGCCTGCTTGGCCACCTTTCCTGTCTCTATGGAAAAGGGCCTTCCACCCAATTCGATCTGCAACTTTTGCATCATAGGCTTGTTCACTCTCCTTCGTTTATTCAATTTTTTTAAAAAGCATCCGCTTTATTTTCGGAGCCCTAATTGTTCGATGATCATTCGATAACGATCCATCCTGTTCTCCTTCAGGTAGTTGAGAAGCCTTCTTCGCTGTCCCACCAGCTTCAAGAGGCCTCTCCTTGAGTGATGATCCTTCTTGTGCCCTTTGAAATGGTCGGTGAGATAACGGATCCGTTCACTGAGAAGGGCAACTTGAACCTCCGGTGATCCGGTGTCCTTCTCGTGAGCCCTAAATTTGTCAATGATCTCTTTTTTCTTGTCTTGAACCAATGCCATGAAATTCCTCCTTCAATTTAAATAGGATCTTTCCCATCACCTTCTCTCTCTCAGGGGAGAGGGATGCCTGCCTGCCGGTAGGCAGGGGGTTAAGGTCGAAAAACTCTTAATGGACGAAGGGCGATCCTGTCCGGATCCGCCTTTCCGATCTCTCCGCCCCTTAAAACCGACTGTAAAATAGCCACCAATCCTTCTTCAGGAGAGGACATCTTGAGCCACTGTCCTTCCTCAAAGGGAGGAAGCGTTTGCGGGTCGAGGTCTCTCACGGTCATCTCTTTTCCATAACGGACCTTCCGGACCATCCGCTCATCTCCGATCACTTCGGGGAGACCCAACAGAACCTCTCTCATTGGAATGAGCGAGGAATGGAAGGCTTCGTTCCCCGTAAGCGCCTTCAATCCATCCATCGGAATGGCCTGATCGAGAGTAAAGGGACCGCTGCGGGTTCGTCTCAAAGAGATAAGATGAGCCCCGCACCCGATCCGTTTCCCAATGTCCCTTGCCAGAGCGCGGATATAAGTCCCTCTTGAACAGGAAACTCTGAAATGGATGATAGGGAGGTCGATCTTTTGTATCTGGAGATCGTAGAGATGAATCTCCCTCTCCTCCCGTTCGATCTCAATTCCTTTTCTGGCCATCCGGTAGAGGGGTTTTCCTTTTACCTTCACGGCCGAAAACATCGGCGGAGTCTGGCGGATTTTTCCTGAGAATGATTTAAAAACCATCCGGATGACTTCCGTTGAGAGGCCTTCCCAGACCCCTTTCTTAATGATTTCGCCGGTGAGGTCGTCGGTTCTGGTCTCTTCTCCGAGCTTCATCACTGCTTCGTAACCCTTCGGATCATCGTGCAGGAAAGGAACCAGCTTTGTTCCCTCATTGATGACGATGGGCAGGACACCCGTGGCAAAAGGGTCAAGCGTTCCAATATGACCCGCCTTCTTGATTAAAAATCTGGCCTTGATCTCCCTTACAACATCAAGAGAGGTCATTCCCTCAGGCTTATCCACGACGAGAAGGCCGTCAATTCTCATCGGGGTTCTCCTCCCTCTCTTTTTGAAGGGATTGCAAAACTTCTCCAATATGGATGGCATACTCAATCGAAGGATCAAATTCAAATAATATCTCAGGGGTATAGCGAAGGTTGATCCTCCGGGCCAGTTCTCTCCGGATATATCCTTTGGCGCTATCAAGGCCTTTGATGGCCCTTTCCCTCTCCTCCATAGAGCCCGGCACACTGAAATGGATCCTGGCCGAACGGCAGTCCTGGGTCACCGTCACCCTGGTAATGGTGATCAAACCGATCCGGGGATCCTTGACCGATCTCACAAACATCTCAGAGACCTCCTTGCGGATCAGGTCTGCCACTTTTTCTGATCGCTTTCCTTCCATAACTTTAAAAGTTTAACGGTAACGGCAACGAGGCCCGTTTCGGTTACCGGTAACGGCTACGTGAAAAGAAATAAAAGACGACAGCCGTAACCTTTTATGAACGATACGGGCATCGTCACCGTTGCCTTAACCGTTCATTGTTTATTGTCCATCGTTCATTGTACGTCACGGGCTTCGTCACCGTCACCCTTTTTATGGCCCAACATTCAGACCGAGAGGATCTCCATCTCCGTATGAACCAGCTCTCCGAGGCTCATCTTTTCGATGAAATCAACCACCTTGTCCAGACTGGAGTTAATATGCCTGCGGTCATTTCCCACCGCGCAGATCCCGATCTGCGCCCTCTGCCAGAGATCCTGGTCCCCGACCTCCGAGATGGATACATTGAATCGATGTCTCACTCTGTCGATCATTTTTCGGAGGACATGGCGCTTTCCTTTGAGCGAATGATTCTCCGGAATTCGAAAATCAAGCTGACAAATTCCAACGACCATCCCTTTTTCCTCCCGTTTCAACCCATTGGGACTCAAGACAAGTGGGACTGAATTTCCTCCATCTCATAGGATTCAATGATATCCCCGGGTTTGATATCGTTAAAATTCTCCATCCAGATGCCGCATTCAAGACCCTGAGTGCACTCCTTCATATCGTCTTTAAATCGTTTGAGCGAGGAAATCCGTCCGTCATAAATGACGACGTTGTCCCTGAGAAGTCTGGCGTGGGATCCCCTGACCACTTTCCCGTCGGTGATCAAGCTCCCGGCAACGGTCCCCATTTTACGGACATTGAAGAGCTGAAGCACCTGGGCTCTGCCCAGAAGATGCTCCTTGTAGGTCGGTTCTAAGAGGCCCTCCATGGCTTTCTTGATATCCGAGACAGCATCGTAAATGACCGAATAGGACCGGAGATCGACGCTTTCCTGCTCGGCGAGAGATTGGGCCTTGGGGCCTGGCCTCACATTGAACCCGATGATGATCGCATTGGAGGCGGAAGCGAGGTTCACATCGGTCTCCGTGATTCCGCCGACCCCGTCATGGATGATGTTCACTTTGACTTCATCGTTGGAAAGTTTTTTCAAAGCCTCCTTCATCGCTTCGATCGATCCCTGGACGTCCGCTTTGATGACCGTATTAAGCTCTTTGATCTCACCCTTCTTGATCTTTTCATAGAGCTCTTCAAGAGAGACCTTGCTCAGCTTGGAGAGTTCCTTGTCGCGAATCTTCTCCTGTCGATAGAGGCTGATCTGTTTGGCCATCCTCTCTTCCGTGACCACGATGAACATCTCTCCGGCATCCGGAACATCCGTAAAACCCAACACTTCCACCGGGGTGGAGGGGTCTGCCTTTTCGATCTTCTGCCCTTTATCGTTGAGCATGGCCCTTACCCTTCCATAGTGAGAGCCTGCAATGAAGACATCCCCTGCCTTCAAGGTCCCCTCTTGAACCAGAACGGTTGCGACGGGTCCTCTTCCCTTGTCAAGCTTGGCTTCAATCACAATCCCCCGAGCCGGCTTATTGGGGTTGGCTTTCAACTCCAGAATCTCCGCCTGAAGTAAAACGAGTTCGAGCAGTTCTTTGATTCCGATCTTCTGTTTGGCGGATATTTCCGCATAGAGCGTGCTGCCTCCCCATTGTTCGGGGGCCAATCCATATTCTGACATTTCTTTTTTCACTTTTTCGGGATTGGCATTCTGTTTGTCAATTTTGTTGATGGCGACGAGGATGGGAACCTTCGCTGCCCTGGCATGATCGATGGCCTCTTTGGTCTGCGGCATGACCCCGTCATCCGCAGCGACCACCAGGACAACCACATCGGTCACCTGCGCTCCCCTGGCCCTCATTGCCGTAAATGCCTCATGGCCGGGAGTATCGATAAAAACGACATGCCCGTTTTCCAGCTGGACATCATAGGCCCCGATATGCTGGGTGATTCCACCCGCCTCGCCTTCCACCACGTTCGTCTTCCGGATGGCGTCCAGGAGCATGGTTTTACCGTGATCGACATGGCCCATGATCGTGACCACGGGAGGCCTGGCCTGTAATTCTTCGGGGCGATCCTCTTTCCTTTCGAGAAGCTCCTGACGTTCAATGGAAACGCGTTCCACTTCATATCCGAACTCACTCGCCGCCAGGGAAGCCACATCCGCATCAATCATCTGGTTGATCGTGACCATGACGCCGATATCCATCAATTTTTTAATCAAATCCCCTCCCTTGACGCCCATCCTTTTGGCAAGGTCGCCGACCGAGATGACCTCGGCGATCCGAATGATTCTCTTGATGGGTTTGGGGACAGTGATCTCCGTCCTTTTGGGTGACTTCAGAACGAGCTTCTTCTTAAAAGGTTTAAAGGGTCTGCCTATCAACTCCCCTTCTTTTTCATGTTTTTTATCTTCTGTAAAATCCTCCTCCTGCACCATCCTCTCTTCGATCAGTTTTCGTTTCTTAATGATTCCCTTTTTCTTCGCTTGAAGGAGTTCTTCTTTCGTGGGAAATTTTGTCTCCAACTTTTTAGCAGGGACTTCCTTCTGTTTTACCGCTTCCGCAGCCTTCTTGATCCCTTTCGCACCTTCTCTGACCACAGGTCTGGCAGGAGCGGCGACCGGCTTGGGTGGCTCAACCTCTTTGACTTCGGCTTTCACCTCGATGATTCCTTCCGGTTTCTTCTCTGCCTTCTGGAATTTTGGGGAGGGTTTTCTTTCCTTTTCTTCCCTTTTCTCCCCTTTCTTCGCGAACTTTGCCTCTGCCTCCAATTTAGGGGGAATCACTTCCTGTTTTGTCACTTCTTTTGGACCGACAATCTCGGGGGCGACAGAGACAGGAGGAGGGGGCGGGGGCGGAATCTCGAGACTTCTCGTTCTTCTTCGGATGACCGTGGGTTTGACCCGCTTCTCGACGACCTCTTTCTCAGCATCCTTTTCAATGATCTTCTCATCAGAGAGCGGGGCGGCCTTCTCGGAAGGTTCAGGCTTTTTATCCTTAACCTTCAACCCCATCCGTTTTAATTTCTGAAGCAGTTTGTCGTCCCCTACCCCAACGTCACCTGCAAGGTCGAGGACTTTTACCTTCGCCATTCAACTTCCTCCTTTACAACAACCCTTTTCAAAAGATCAATGCAAATTAGAACATTAGCTTTGTTCGCTCATTGTTCAATTTGCATTTTGCAATTATCTTTAAAGGGGTCTAACCTCCGCTTCTTCTTTGCGGCTTTTAAACAGGATGCATCCGGGCAGAGATAAAACCCTCGCCCATCCTGATTCTTTCCAGCGGGAACCAGGGCTCGATCGTTGGCGGTCCGGGTAAAGCGAATCATTTCCTCTTTCTTTCTTCTCTTTCCGCATCCCATGCACATGCGAATCGGGACATATCCCTTATGGCTCATGAGGGGTTGCTTTCAAGAAACTCTTTCGCTGAGCGGATCAATTTATCCGCCTTTTTTTCACCAATTCCCGGAAGGTTTGAAAGTTTTTCCACGTCTGACTTCAGAATGTCCTGGATGGTATGAAATCCATGGCTTTTAAGGATTTCTGCAAGTTTCTTTCCGACCCCTTCTATTCTTTCCAGAGCGTCGAGGCCCGATGCTTCGACGGTTTGTGGAGATTCCATAGCGCCTTCTTCAGGCCCCTTCGCCTGAACCATCCGCAATGCGATTTGAACAATTTCGGCTGCCTTCCCCTTCTCGGTCCCTAAAATCTTGGCCAATTCTTCGGGATCCGCTTCCCCAAGCTCCTGGAGAGATCGAAACCCTTCGTTATAAAGGATGCGGCTTCCCACATCGCCGATATGCGGAAGGCCCTTAAAGCTCTCCAGAATCTCGCCCGAAATCTTTTCCATCTTTGATTCGCTCTTGATGTCAATCTTCCAGCCTGTTAATTTGGAGGTCAAACGAACATTCTGCCCTTTTTTCCCTATGGAAAGGGAAAGCTGGTCATCCGCAACCACCACCTCCATATGACGGTTTTCCTCATCGATATAAACTCTTGAGACCTTGGCAGGAGCAAGCGCGCTGCAAATATATTTGGCCTGATCCTGCGACCACGGGATGATATCGATCCGTTCGCCGCGGAGTTCCTGAACCACATTCTGGACCCTGGAACCTTTCATTCCCACACAGGCTCCGACTGGATCGACATCACGGCTTGAGCTGTAGACGGAGATCTTCGCCCTCTCTCCTGGTTCCCGGGCGGCGCTGATGATCTTGATCACCCCTTCGGCGATCTCCGGCACCTCCATTTCGAAAAGCTTGACGAGAAACCCCGGATGCGTTCTGGAAAGAAAGACCTGGGGTCCCTTGGCATTCTTCTGAACATCAAGAATATAGGCTCTGATCCGTTCTCCCTGTCGGTAGACCTCACCCGGAATCTGCTCTTTGGATAATAGGACGGCTTCCGCTCTTCCAATATTGACGAAAAGATTTCCTTTCTCCATCCTCTGCACCATTCCACTAACAAGATCTCCTTTGCGGTCTTTAAACTCATTAAAGACATTATCCCTTTCGGCATCGCGAACCTTCTGGATGATCACCTGTTTCGCCGTCTGGGCGCCGATCCGACCAAAATCGGTATTGAGTTTGACACCCAGGCTGTCCCCAATCTGGACCTCGCTGTCCAGCTCCTTTGCCTCTTCAAGCAAGATTTCCGTTGAGGGGTCGATCACTTCTTCGACGACCTGTTTAAATTGAAATAACTCCACCTCGCCAATTTCCTCGTTATAGTGAACCTCAATCTCTCCCTGTTGACCGTATTTTTTTCTGGAGGCGGTCAGGACCGCTTGTTCCAGGGCTTCGATGATCACCCTCCGGTCGATCCCTTTGTCCTTTCCCACCTGGTCAATCACAAAATTTAGATTGGTCGGCATGGTCGATCTCTCCTTCTTATCCTTCTTAAAACTCCAACTCTAAACGGGCCTTTGCAATGCTTTGAAAAGGGATATGGACGATCGTTTCATCCATTTCGATTTCAATCCCCTTATCGATAACCCTTAAAAGCCTTCCTTTGAACTGTCGTTGATTCTCAATGGGCTCAACGGTCTTAACCCTCACCAGTCGATTCTGATATCTTACGAAATCTTTTTCCGTCTTGAGGGGTCTTGTTAAACCTGGAGAAGAAACTTCTAAGTGATAAGGGGACTCGATGGGGTTTTCCACATCTAACGTTCTTCCTACTTTCTGGTTGATTCGGGCGCAATCGTCGAGCGTGACCCCGCCCTCTTTATCGATATAAATGCGCAAGATCCATCCTCTGGCCTCCCTCCGGTATTCAAGATCAACGCATTCCATCCCTTCATCTAAAAGGATGGGGTCGATCATTTTCATCAACCGATGGATCATCTCCTCTGACATCTTTCTTTCTCTTTTAAAAGAGGAGTCCTAAAAAAAAAGCGGGCAAATAGCCCGCTTTTTCAGCAGACCCGACTCTTTGGAAAAACTATACTACAATTTCATCCTAAATGCAAGAGAATATTTTTCAAAGAAAGGGCAGATTGCTTTCATGAGTTTCTTGAAGAGATCAAACATCTTTTTTAAGATACGAGGATGGTTCCACGCCTGAGCCCCGAAGGGTTTCAACTTCCCTACTCAATCTCTCAATCATTTTTTCATTTTGGCGAAGGGATTTTTTAAGTTGAAACCTCTGGTAAAGGTCTCCGATCCCTCCGATCACCACCCCCAAAAAGACGGAGCAGAGAATGATTAAAAAAAGGGGAAGCCTGGGGACCTCCCAAACCTGATCTTGGATGGGATAAAGGCCAAATCGGAGAGCCACTTCTTCCCTGTTTTGAAGGGAGAAGAGGATGACAAGGATGAAGATGATCATGATGAGAAGCGTTTTAATCCATTTCACTTTTTTCCTCCTCCTTTCTGTCCCGGTCTTTTTTTCAGATGTTCGATAAAGGCAGAATGAAGCCTCTGGTAAGTGTTTGAAAGATACTCTGGAACGATCTTCGTCTCCCCCAGGATCGGCATAAAATTGGTATCCCCCGGCCAGCGGGGAACGATATGAAAATGGATATGGTCCTCACCGGCTCCCCCGACCTTCCCGATATTGACACCGATATTGAACCCTTCCGGGGAGAGGGATTTCTTTAACACCCTGATGGAAGCGCTTAATAGTTCAAAGAGTTCTTTTGACTCAAAGTGGTTTAAAGATTCCAGGTCGATGCAGTGCCGACGGGGGACGACCATCAGATGACCATTATTGTAAGGATATCTATTCATCATTACAAAGGCATGATTCCCTCGATATAAAATGAGATTGTCCCTGTCTCCATCGCGCCTTGGATGAAGGCAGAAGATGCACCCTTTTTCTTTTCGCCTCAGAATATAATCCATTCTCCATGGAGCCCAAAGATGTTTCATGGCCTCTCCTTCTGGTGAGTCGTCAAATCCTCTTTCCCCATTTTTTTTGAAACAGGCGGCTAAAATAGAAGGGTGGGTTACCGGGTATCGTATCCATGAACGTTTATAGTGACCATTCCTGATGAAGGTAGAGATAATCCTTCCAAGGCGAAGGAGTTTCGTCGATCCCTAGGCTCTTGGTTAATAGAGGGATCCAGATAGGGGCCTTAGGCTTTTTCATTAAGATCATGCCTGCCTCTTCCGGCGTTCTCCCTCCCTTTCTGAGATTACAAGCCGTGCAACAGGTGACGACATTTGTCCATTCTGTCTGCCCGCCTTTGGAACGGGGGACAACATGATCATAGGTCAGCTCTTTATGCTCAAAAGGGGTTCCGCAATATTGACATATCCCCTTGTCCCGGACATACAAATTTTGTCTGGAAAATTTAATGATGGGTGTTTTTCTCCTGATAAACCGATTTAAACGAATGACGGCCGGAAGATGAATCGAGACGCTGATTCCCCTGATGGCCCGATCATACTGTTCGATCACTTCCACTTTTCCGAGCATGACCATAATGATTGCCTTTTTCCAGGTCACCACTCTCAACGGTTCGAAAGTTGAGTTCAGAAGTAATGTCCACTCCATAACTTATGAAGATGATCTGAGATTCCTGTTGAATTTTAAGGTTAAATAACGATTTTCTTTCCGGTTGTCAAGGATTTTTTCAGAGAGCTCTGAAAGACTCCTTTTCACTCTCTTTCCGGAATTGACCCTTTTTCAATTTATTGACAATCTATGTCACAAAACTCAAAACATTTTAAAAAGAGTTATTGGAAATATTTAATGATATCAATAAGTAGTCGTATCATTCTGGGTTTGGCAGGATTGTTGCAATCATATCTTGTATGATTCAATTGATGAACACGATTCAAAAACTCATCTTCTCTTTCCTCCTCCTTTTTTTTGAATCAACCCCTGTTCCTGCCATGGTCAGGGTTTATGATCATTCACTTTATCATTATGCGGGCTGGAGTTTAAGAGGTGTTGACAGATGTTTAGAGTAATCAAGGAAGATGGAATCGTAAAAAGTCGTCACTCCGGTGAAAACCGGAGTCCAGGAATTCTTAACCGATTGAAAACACTGGATTCCGGCTTTCGCCGGAATGACAAAACCAGGACTAAAGGGACTTTTTACGAGATCATCAAGGAAGAAACGCTTGCCAATCTTTATCTTTTGAAGATTCATCTCCTGATAATCAAGTTATTCATCGCTAAAATCATTTCTGTCTGGTTGATGAAAACCTTGCGTTAACGCCCTCCTTTTTGCCTCAACCGCTTATTTCTTTGAAATGATTGACAAAGACGTCAAGTTCTGATATGATTTTTTTCAAACTTGAAAGGAGGGGCATATGAAGAGATATAAAAAAGCCTTTTCAATGCTTTTGATTTCCGCAATGATAATGGGAAGTATTTATCCGAATGCATTGGCCTCGGATAAATGGAAAAAGGATGATCCATTTACAGACGAATGGAATACGATTGATTTAATAGTTGCAAGACCCTTAGGGGTTGCTGCAGCGGTTGTGGGATTGGGGCTTTTTTCCGTCTCACTTCCTTTTACCCTTACGGTTGATATTTTCTCGCGAAAAGGAGATAAGCCTGCAAATGCAGTAAAAGATTCAGCAAAAATGCTTATGCTCAATCCTTTAAAATTTTCTTTTACCAGGGAATTCCCGGACGAAAATATGTAGGGAATGAGTTGTTCTCAGGCCGGCAATTATTACCAGATCTCCCGGGCTTTTACTTCATCCTTCAGTTTTCGGTGGCAAAAAGGACAGGGTTTGCCTTCCTTAACGAGCATCTCCTTCATCATCTCAACCAGTTCCTCATCCTCTAAGATCTGTTTGACGATATGGGGATGTGGCTTCCTGTCAAATTTGCGGTAAGGAAAGCTGCTTTTTCCGCTCATTGTTCTACTCCTTTAAAAAAATTATAAGTCCTATTTGTCCTTTTGACAAGAAGATTTAAACAGGTAAGAAAAACTTGGATTTATCTTATAAGAATTGAACTACCACCAGCTACAAGCTGGTGGATTCTCTACCCCGATTAGGTCGGGGCTAAAAACAAAACAACTAGCGCAGAAATTCTCACGAGGGAAAATCTGAAAAACCTGCACATAGTGCGCATACTAAAGTCTTCGCCTGAAGGCGAGGGTTTTTCTCCCCGAGTGAGACAATAATGTCCCGTGTTCTTCGGCGGGGCTACATTCTAAATCACTCCAGCAGGGTTCAATGCACCGATGGATTGTCTGATGGGATTTTACTTTGTAAGGGATAGCAGGAAGTCTTTCAGTCGTTGAACATTTTCGGGAGAGATATCAATCAGCTTCAAGCCCGTTCGATAATCCCCCCAGTTCATGTCCAGGTGGATATCCATCCAGATGACTTCTCCTGTCATCTCGATGATATTCATTTGAGCGCCGCAGTGGAAGAAGAGCTTCAGGGCAAGGTGTTGGCCGACGGTCATCTTTTCCGGAAGGTAAACCAGCAATCCTCCTTCGCTCGCATTGAGCGCCCGGCCGGCATGGCTGATGGGAGAGCTGATCGAATGGTATTCTATCGGCAGGTCGATTGAAAAGCGCGGGTACTTCCTTCTTTCAATATTGGCAATTCCGATGCGAGGTTTTCCATTCTTTTTCTCTGTCATCCCCCCCCCTGTCCCTATCGATAATTTCGCTGGACCTCCTCCAAATGAAATTGGCCGTCTAATAACTGTTTTAATTTCCAATACTCGTTATCGAGAATCTGCAGGAATCTTAACCCGTACTTATATCCCTCCCAATCCTCTTCCCAATGGAGGTCCTTCCAGATGATCTCTGCCAGAACTTCGAAGTTGGCCAATTCAAATCCCTTGGGGAATAAGACCGCTATATTTAATTTTGTCCCAATGGGGAGGTTTTTTATAGATTGAACAAGGAGTCCCAGTTCACTTGCATTGACCACTAATCCTCCGTGGCCATAAGTCGCATCCATCACGCGGTATTCAAGGGGCAAGTCCAGTATCATTCTCTGGGATTTTCTTCTGTCTTTCATTGATTTTAACTTCTCCATTCCGTTCCTCCAATGGTCTACCCTTATTGAAGAATCATCCCTTTTTCCGCCGGGTCAAAATCGATAAAACGTTTTTGGCAGAAGCTCTCGAAGGGGCAGTCCTGGCATTGAGGTTGGGTTGGCAAACAATGCCCTCCTTCGTCTGTTGCTCCTAATCGGCTCATCGGCTCCTCAATTTTTCCCGGATCCTCAGGAAAGGCGACTCTTGCAAAGGATTGAAGTCTCAGATCACCCATTGAATTTTTCCCCTGATAATAATCGAATAAGGGATTGATCACGCCTAATCGGGAAGCCACCCGGTAGAGACCTTCAGTGATATCAATGGGCATATCTGAAACATCAGGGATGATCCCTGGGATCCAGTGATGGATGGCACGAATGGCCCAACGGCTATTCCGTGCAGTCATGTGAGGGATGACGCGAATGAGTCGATCCAGATCGGATGTGACCCAATTCTTTCCCTCCATCATCCGACGGGACACTTCCTGAAGTTTAGGAATGGCCCTGATGTATAGGTCTCTCCAAACATCTGACGGAAAGAAGAGATCCCCTTTCAGGGGAGGGAATTCCTCGTAGGACTGGTCCGCTTGGATGGTCAGATGGTACACCTTCTGAGTATTTTCGAACGCTGTATCCGAGGAAGGAGTTTGATTGAAGCGGGCGTAAATCAATAGGGTTAAGAGAGACGGGTAGACGCCCCCCCATTGCTTTTCCTCCTGGTGATTTTCAAACCAGATTAAGAAGGGGTTCCGATTCATTTGATCATAGGCCTCAATCCCTTTTTTGAAGTCTTCCAGCCAGGGATAAAGAGATGTTTCCTCCTCCGTTTTTATCTCAACGGTTGCCGCTTTTTCTTCTGCGACAGGTTCTTCTATTTCAAATGAGGAGAGGCTTGATTCAATCTGGCGGAAATCCTCCATTCGATCTTCCGCAAGATCATCGAGATAAAGCTCTTCTTCAGAGCTTTCCTCGGTCATAAGAGGATGAATCACTTCCCGTGAGCGATCCTCTCCGACCACCGTTTGAAATCTCTCGTCTTCTTTTTCTTTCTCCTCCTCTAATGGCTGTCTGTCTTTTTCAAAGAAAACCAGAGCCAACTCCTCTCCGGAGCTTTTTATTTTTTCTTTTGACGTTAAAGGGATTTCCCCCGTTTCAGGCAGTGTGATTTCGATCAGAGCCCCTTCTCTTTCCGGCTTCTCTTCCCCCTCTTCGGGAACAAGAGGGGGTTGACCCTCAAAGGTGTGAAGAACCTCTTCAGATATTTCAACCAAAGAAGGGGGTCGACTTCTTACCCCGATCTCAGAAATTTTCACCTCCACCCATTCTTTCTTCTGTCTCTTATCCATAGCCGGAAGCGGATTCCCTGCTGCGTTCTTAAAAGCGATGGAAACTTTCTGCAAAGGAAGGTCCCCTTCAAAAATAGCCTTTAACGGAGAAGATTCATTGGGAGGAAGTGGATTGATGGGAAGGGGGATCTCTTCGAAGGTGACCAACTCTTCATATTCGTCAAAAAGTTGAATCAGAGTCCAGACATCGCGGAGTTCTTCGGTGGAGATATTTTTAATCCTTCCAAAAACCTGCCATGCTCCCCCGGGAGACTTTCGGAGGCTGGTCGACTCCAATCCCAAACGATAGGTTCCTCCCGTGATGAGCTCGAGGGAAATAGGTGGCAAATCCCGTTTTCTTTCCACGGAGACAGAGGCCCCGGATGATTTAAAGGCAATCGCCAACATTTCAGCCTTTTTAAATGGGAGGTCTTTTTTTATGACAATGGGACAGCGATCAGCGATTTTTCTCATCAGGTCGAGAGGGATCCCATAATTTTTTGAGACCTCCTCGCAGAAACGGGCCTTCTCCTCTTCGGTATTTTTCCCGATTCGATGAAGGATGACTCGATACGTTTCGTCTTTCATATGAGATTGAACCATGATTCCTTTTGTATTAGTGTCCTGTTATATTAGGGTTCGATTTCTCGTAAAAAAGGATAGGCGTTTTCCCCACCTCTGCTATCCATAAACCTACTCTATTCTTATTAATTTTTTTAAAAAGTTCAAGAGGTTTTTTCAATTTTCTAAGAGAGGGGTTTGAAACAACGTGGAATGACAAGCAGGATGGGTCGGGACTGTTCATGATCCAGGGATCATCTTTTCATTTACCGATCTCCTTTAGCAGATTGATCAATCTGTTGAATTCCTTCTCTTCGATATGGAGAAATTGCAGACCATACCGATACTCTCCGTAGCTCTCTTTTGCCGCCAGGTCAGACCAAACGATTTTGGCAACAGCCTTGATCGTGTTAAATTCCAAACCCTGGACATAAAGGATTTCGATTTTTAAGACAGATCCCATCTCCATCCGTTGGGGTAGGTAGACCAATAACCCTCCTTCGCTCACATTGGCTACCATTCCGCCATAAGTCCCCTTGTCATCGATCCGTGCATAGTCCATGGGAAATTCGGCGGTATATCTTGGATGCCGCCTCTTTTCAACGGCAAGTATGCCCATCTTTCTTTCTGTTGTCGTTTGGTTGTTCATATCAACTTTAATAACTGCATTTTTAATGCCATTCTCTTGATATTAAAGGTTTGAATTTAATTTGGCTAATTTTTTACCATGTGAAGGGGCATATTTGGTCAAAACTGGTAAAATCATCAATTCGCAAAAATGATACCAATTTCGAATTATTTAAATGATTCTTCTTAAATAACTTTGAAAAAAAGGTTGTAGAAATGAATATAGTTTAAAAAACAAATGGTTATCAACTTTTTATTGGTTGGGTACATTTTTACGCTTCTATGAAATCTTTTCACTGCTTGATCCATTCCTGCTTCGCTTTATAGATATCTGCTTCTTCGGGTATCTTCTTTTCAAGCATGGTCTTGGCTTCTTCAAGTTGGTTTTTATACTGATCCATCTCTTGTTTGACCTGATCTCTTTCTCTCCTGAGATGGTTTCTCTCTGCCGAACTCTTTGAATCATTAAACTTTTCTGTCAATTCATTATATGTTATCCTTGCCCCTTCCATTTTTTCCTGAGCCATTCTCATTTTCTTTTTCCATTCCTCGACCCTGTTCTTCCAGTATTCCTCGCCCCTGCCCAGCTGGTCTTTATAGGCGTCTTCTTTTCTTTTCGGAGATGGATCTGTCCCTGTTTTTGTTTCGCTTTTTTCTTCGGACATTCCAATCTTATCAGTTTTAGGCCTATATTTATCAGGGATGTTGGTCACATCATCAGTAAAATGGACCACCCCTTTATCGTCCACCCATTTATAAACCTGAGCGTATCCAGGAGTTGAAATAAAAATAAAAAGAATGATAAGGAAGAAAATCTTCATAATTGAATTATATTAGCAAATCCTGTGCCAAAAAGCAATTAAATTTGATATTTTTCTATTATCTGTTAAAATAAATGGAAACAGTACATCAAATCATATCACCTCATTGTTTCACCCCCATTTGATGTACTGGCCGGGATCAGTTAAAGCCCTCCTCTAACTGATCCCTTTTCTATTTATCAAATGATTTTAAATGGCTAGCCTTATTTCCCACATTTTTTGTTTAAACCCTGTTGATAACTTAAAATTTTTGGTTTTAAAAGGACGTGCCGCTCAAATTCTTTTACAATTTGCCTAATTTTTAATCAATCAGCAAGTTAATATTTTCAACTTGTTATATGTGATGGTCTCGTAAAAAGTCAGAAAACAGAAAAAATGTCATGCTGAATTTATTTCAGCATCTAACAGTTTCAACAACTTATGAGACCCTGAAACAAGTTCAGGGTGACAGATCGGGACTTTTTACGAGACCATCATATGTGTTCTTCCGTAAGGTCGCCTCATTAGATATTTAAAAACGATAATGTGCTTCGCTCTTTGAAATCCCTTCAGTTCATTGAATTAGCTGAACTTTTAGCTAACTTGCAGAATTTTAAGGATGAGAGTCAAGCTTTTTTATGAACCTCTCGATGACTTCAACGGGCTTTATGAATCGGGTTAAAATATTCCCGAATGCTTCCTAAAACAATATGGGGAATATCTTCCTTCTTTTTTACCGTGAAGATGTTGATATTCTTTCTTTTCTCCACCGCCTTTTCGAATCGTGAAGCATAAGGATTTTCTCCGATATGGACGGCGGTGATCCTGTTCTGGATCTTTCCGAAGAACCCGATCAAGGTCTCCAGGTTGGTAATCTTCATATCCGTAATGATGAAGAGATCCAGCTCTTTCTTCTTCTTAATCATGGGCATGATATCTTCGAGATCCAATGCCGTTCCACCTCCGAAATATTTGCATAGCGTTCGGTAGACTTCTTCACGGTTGGCGGTATAATCGAGCACCTCCCGGCCTCCCATAGGAGCATCGCTGAAATTATAGACCGCCACCTTTGAATGGTTCCTCAGGTAGGCATTGGTGACACAGGCGGCCCCTAAAACCGCATAGGAAAGGTTTTTCCGAGGATTGATCATGCTCCCGGACGAATCGATGATGATGAGACAGTCCGGCGCCCCTTCGATCTTTCCCCGGCCTTTTCCCTCTTTCTTCTTCCAGATCTGCGTGATCCCTGGCATGATTTTCCCAAAACTGGTCCAGATGTCGATGTCCTGAAACGGGGACCCGACTTCCCACGGGGAATGGGAATGAGGGTGGAGGGTTCCTGCCTCTTCGAGGGGGATTTTTTTCAGGGGGATGGAATAATTTTCGGCCAGCTTCATATAAAAGAGAATATCGGCATCAATCGGAGCCCCCCTTCCCCTTCCCATTCCGCCTTCGATTCCATACCCCATCTCTTTCAGCTCAGCAGAAAAATCCTCGACCACCTCTTTGAATTCTGAAAGTCCCATCGTCTTCTGAGCATAATCCCGTAATCCCTGATCGATCTCTTCATACGAATAGTGATTCAGATCATGTTCCCCCAGGGGGTTGGAACCTCCTT
Source organism: Deltaproteobacteria bacterium (assembly GCA_016875255.1). The sequence continues at coordinate 7,260 of VGRU01000027.1, read as the reverse complement.
TGCCGCCCCCGGATTCCTTTTCCTTCTGCTCAAGGATGAGGAGGGGTTTAAGGGACCGGGAAAATTTCCGGATGCTTTCAGTCCACCTGGAGCGATCGAGATAAGGAATCCTCGCGAGCCTTCGGACCACCTCCTCGTTGCCTTTTTTAGAAGAGGAAATCCCCAGATCGATTCCCCAGATTCTCTGATAAAGAGAGGCGATCACTTCCTCGACAGCTCCTTTTTTCAGGTTTCGATGCAATTCCGGAATTTCCGTAACCCTCCTTTTAACGCAGTGGGTATCGGCAATGACATCGATAAAGTGAGTGGCCGCCTGTTTGGCTGTCTCTTTATCGCCCATCACCTTTTTGGCTTCGGCATAGAGCGCGAGATGGGTCTGAAAATCCCATGGGCAGAAGGTGTAATGAGTAATTCCATGATCGAGAAGAGCCTCGATCAGGTTCTCCTCCGACATCTTGCCCTTCATGGTGGAGAGAAATGACGGGTTGATGGTCAACTGCTTATCTTTCATCTCCAATCCGACCCCGCGAAACGAGGGGTCATTCTTTTCCATCCCTTCATCCGGAGGATCGTTGACCTTCCCGACCTTCGGGATGGGTATCTCCGGGTAGAGATGTTTCCTCTTGAGCCGGGGCCAGATCTCTTCAATGAGGGTTTGAAGTCTTTTTTCTTCCATGGATCGCCTAATAATATTGGTTGGGGAAACGGGCCTTTCCTGGATAAACAAGCTTATCTCTCTCGTAGACTTTTCCTTCAACGATATTTCCAAGCCCCCTTACCCTTCCTTCCACGTAGATTTCACCCCCCATCATCCACTCCCCAGTATGGAGGCCGATATTCTTTTTAACCAGTATCTTGCCGGCCCTCATCCCTGCTCCGGTCCAGTTCTTTGTGTTTCCCTCCACCAGCAATTCTCCGCCCTCAAGGCCAATGCCCGTGAAATCGCCCGTATCCCCCTCCACCATCAGACGTTTCCCCCTCGGCAGTCTAAACCCGATGAGATTGATCTCTGTCTTCAGCTCCGAAAGCTTTAGAACGATCTCCTCCTCTTTCGCATAATTACACAATGCGGAGATGTAGATTCCCGCTGGCCCTGGAATGAGATAGGGGACCTTCTGGGGGGTTTCGAGAGCAAAGCAAAAATCCTCGATATCTTCCGCGGAATAATCGATCTCCTTAACATACTTCTCCGCCACCTCATAGGCCTTGATGATCGTATTATATTGCACCATCCAGACCAGTTCCTTTGCTTCTTCTTCCAGAAGCCTCTCATACCCCAGACGAATCTGGTCCATGATGGCCTCGGTGGACCGGACGATCTGGTCCAGAGGAATCTCCGTATGTTTGAATTGGAAGGCTCTGAATTCTTCGAATGGATTAATAAGGGGAGCTCGGACCTCTTGCTGAGGAGAAAGGAGAGCCTTCTTCTTTGAACAACCGTTCTTCATCAATGATTTCTTCTATGGCGGATATCTTTCTTGATTTCGGTATAAATCGGATGATCTCCTTCCAGGGGCTCCAGGGATTCGCCCTGAAAGATCTTTGATCCAAGTGCAAGCGCATCCTTTAGATGATCGCTCTGCTCCCGGTATCTCTGGGAAACGGTCTTCACTGCTTCCTTGGCAAGAAAGATCTGGAAAGGATCATCCCGTTTGGCCTTCTCTTTTTGAGAGAGAATCTCGTCCTTCCACTGGACCCGGTGCGAAAGGGCAAAGGGCATGACCGCCTTCACATGTTCGATATCGATTTCGGAATCCCCCAACAACCATGCCAGCCCCTGGGAGAAGAGCTTGATGGAAGTCGGAAGGCGGTTTGAGGCGCAATTCTTGATCTGACGGCAGAGATAGCCGGTATAATGGCATCCCTCTTCACAGTTTTCGACGATTCTCTTCTGGCCGTATCGGTCGCAGAAGGAGAGTTCGGCCAAAAGCATCCGTGCAAAAGCGCTGGCATCGAGGTCCAGGTCGAGACTTCCCATCTCGGTTCGGATCCGGTCGCGATCTTCTCTCCGAAGGGGTTTTACCCCAAGGGTTTCCTGGACATGTTCTCCGAAGGCGTCACAGATCTCCTCAAGTTTCGGAATCTTCTTCTGATAGGCGATCTTCGATTTCAAAATACGATAGAGGTCCCTTTCATATTTGGGATGCCTCAGGATGTGGTCCTTCCCACGGGATTTCCCGATAAGAAAGGAGAGATTGGCGCCAGGATATCTCGACTCCACGATGACATCGAACCGGTCGACCAAGGGTGCGATGATCGTGTTTGTCCCTCCGTCCTGATAATTGGCGGTGGCAAAGAGGCAGTATTCATCGTTGATGATCATCTCGTTCAGGTATTCCCAGTTCCCCCGGTCCACTCCGTCGAGGATCATGCTCTGTTTGGTCTCGGGGAGGCGGTTGATCTCATCCACAATCTTGACCGGCACCTGGGAGAAATTGGTCCACACCACATCTTCCTCCCCCCGGTTCAGTTTTCCAAGATCGGGCCTTCCGATGATTTTTTCCTCGGTCTGTTCGGGATGGCCTGAAACTTCACTTCCCCAGATCACACCCAACGGAAATTGGTAGACCAATGAACAGATAAATTCAGCGGAAGTCGTCTTTCCCAATCCCGGTTCTCCGATGATCAGCTCTTTTCCTTTGGTCAGGCCGGTCAGCAGGCTTAAGAGGATGGCGGAATTATAGGCCTCGCCTTTGATTTCGATATCGGGTCGATTGAAGTAGAGATGGTCGCTGATAAATTGATAGATCCCCATCACCTGTTTCTGATATCCGTTCTTTTCCACGACTAAAACCTTTCTGTCATTCATTTTAATTTTCATTAATCATAACACGGTCAACGCTTCAAAGACAAATAATGTTCCTTCCTGATAAAATTTAATTACACCCGATAGGCGGGACATTCGTGTCCCGCCTGTGTTGGAGGCGGGGTTAAAAAAAACCGCCTATCGACTCCTTCTATCAATGGAATGGAATTTCCCTCATATACGAGTGATTATGTCTCTTAAAGATTCGTTTCATAAATCTCCATAGGCCCTTCCGAAGCAAGCGCCCGGCGAGCGGCCTGACCGAGCTGGCGGTCAAAACGGTGGTCCAGCGCATAGACGCGGCAGATGGCCACCTTGGCCGGGATATACTGGAACACCCTCTGGAGAGGTTCTCTTGAAATCCTCCGGGTTCCCGGATCATAGATGAGCAGGGTCGCCCCCGCTGTCTCATGCCATGGATTGAGGGGTCTGGGATCGTGATGGGCCATGTCAACATGAAATTCGACCGTTTTCAAAGGCCTGGGCAAAACCCTTTCCATTCTTTGCTTGACTTCTTCCGGAGTTAAAAAGACGGGGCGTCCAACCTCCATCTCCTTAAGGGTTAATTTTTCCTCAAAGACACTGCTCCATTTTAACTTCCTCGAAAGCACTTCCCCCCATTTTTCCCCCAGCCGCTTTTCCTTCGGCGACAGGGATTGCTTCCATTCCATCACCCTCTCCATCAGAAACCAGTCGGTTAAGACAAGATATTGTTCGACCTCCTTGAGCGGATGATAGGGGCAGAGGATCTCCATCGTTTCCTTAAAGATTTCCTGGAGCTGAAGATCGATGGAGCGTGTTGTCCGGTGATAGTAAACATTGGAATAAAGATAGAGACGCGCATTGAGGAACATGGCCAGGGCGTCCATTCCTCTTTTATCCAGAGCCAGCCCCTCCCTCCGGAAGGAGGTGTAATAGAGGAGACGCCTCCAGTCAACAGGGCCGATGGAGACGCCGGTCATATAGGCATCCCGAAGGATATAATCGATATTGTCGAAGGTGAAGATTCCCTTAAAGAGCTGCTGGAGAAAGACGAGCCATTCTGGATGCTTTTGCTTCGCCTTCTTTTGCGGCCTTTTGATGAGAAAGGCGACCTGCTCCGGATCGAGCGCCTCCGATTTTTCAAAAGGGCCTCCGACGCTTCTTCGAATTCCCTTCAGGATGGGAGCGATTATTTCACGGATGATGTGTTGTCCGATCTCTTCATGATTGGTCTTAAAGCGCGTTAGATATTGCTCGTCAAAGAAATGGCAGAAAGGGCCATGTCCGATGTCATGAAGCAGTCCGGCCATCCTCAGAAGCTCTTTGATATAGGAAAAGGACGGAAGGTCCGATTTAAAGAGAGCAAAGAGGGAAGGATAGAGTTGATCGGAAAAAACCCCTGCCACATGCATCGTTCCGAGGGAATGCTGAAAGCGGGTATGCTCTGCGGAGGGGAAAACCCAGCGGGCGCTCTGGAGTTGAAAGATGCGGCGGAGCCGTTGGAGATAAGGAGAGTCGATCACATCCCTTTCCGTCTTCTCGCCTGCGATGCGGTCAGTCATCACGATATAGTGATAGATGGGATCGGCAATCAGTCCGGTCCCCTGACTTTCGACCGCTCTTCTTTTTTCTTTGATCCCTGTCTTCATTATTCCTCTTGAGAGGAATGGGCCTGTTTCTCTTTCGGAGGAGCTAATTTTACCTTCCCGGCAGCCACTTCTCTCAGGGCGTTCACAACAGACCGGTTATCCGTTTCCACAAGGGGTTTTGCCCCCTTCATCAACATCTTGGCCCTTTTTGCAGCCAGGACAACCAGTTCAAACCGGCTTTCCACCTTTTTCAAACAGTCCTCCACGGTAACTCTTGCCATGATTCTCCTCCTTTTTGGAGAGCTCTGAAAAACTATCTTTGCTCTCTGATTCCACAGATTTTAAAAAAAAGATTCCACAGATTTTTAAGAGATTTCTGGACTTTTTCAGAAATCTCTTTTACGTCTCTCATCGATGATGATGGCCTTCAATTTTTCAACAGCTTCTTCGATCCTCTCATTGATGACGATGTGGTGATACCAGTGCGCCTCCCCAACATCCCTCTTTGCATGGGCCAGGCGAAATTGGATGGTCTCTGCTGAATCGAGGCCCCTGCCCATCAATCGTTCCTTAAGGGAGTCGATGGAGGGCGGGAGAAGGAAGATCAAGATGGCATGGTCAAGCTTTTCCTTCGCCTTCTTTGCTCCCTGTGTATCAATATCGAGGATCAGATCCACCCCTTCTCTCTCCAAAGCCTTAGGATCGACCCAGGCTGTTCCATAATAATGTCCTAAAACCTCTGCCCATTCTAAGAATTGCTCTTTCGCAACCATCTCCTGAAAAACATCCGGGGAAACAAAGCGGTAATCCACCCCCTCCTTCTCGCCGGCCCTGGGAGGCCGTGTGGTGTAAGAGACAGAGAAGCGAAGGCATGGCAGTTCTTCCATCACCCGCCTCACCAGCGTGGTCTTCCCTGTGCCTGATGGCGCGGAGATAACAAAAACAAGGCCTTTTCCCAGTTGATCTTCCTGGTTTTTCTTACCCATTCTAATTCCTTAAGATAAACTCTCTATAGCTCAGGGCTTAGGTTACGGTGACGAAGCCCGTATCGTTTGTAAAAGGTTACGTTTATCGGCTGTAATTCTCTTTTTACGTAACCGTTACCGTTAACCGATACGGGCATCGTTGCCGTAACCGGTGAACGAAATCCTTTTTGGCTATCTAACTACTCAATGTTCTGCACCTGTTCACGGATCTTTTCCAATTCGCTCTTGATCTCCACCACCTTCTGGGAAATCTCCGCGTCATTGGCCTTTGCGCTCACCGTATTGACCTCGCGATGGATTTCCTGAAGCAAAAAATCCATCTTTCTGCCCACAGATTCATTCCCGTTGAAGAGCAGGGCAAACTGGCTGAGATGGCTTTGGGCCCTGACGACCTCTTCGGTGATATCCGTCCGTTCGGCCAATAAGGCTATCTCCTGTTGCAGCCGAATGGGATCCACCTCGATTCCTCTCAGAAGAGATTGAAGCTTCTCCCGAAGCCTGCCTTGATAGGCATCAACGTAAGAAGGATACTGATCTGTGATCTCTTTTAGCAGCTGGTTGATCCGTTCCAGCCTTTTTTGAATATCCTTCGCAAGCGCATCCCCTTCCGAGCGCTTCATCTCGTCCATCTCCTGCAAAGACCGTTTCAGGATCGGGACGATCTCCTGCCAGTAGGGGTCGATGTCCCCTGACTCTTCCTTCACTGAGATCAGGTCTTTTGCTCCGGCTAACAATTCCAATGTGATCTCGCCCTTGAGCTGAAACTTATCCTTCAATGAGAGAAGAGCCTGAAAATACTGCTCCGCGAGATTGGAATCGACCTGAAGTTGAACCTTCTCACCTTCCAAAGCCTCCAGTTTAATGGAGACATCGATTCTTCCTCTCGAGACCTGAGACCGGATGATCTCTTTGATCCGGTTTTCAAAGATCGCCAGACGTTTGGGAAGCCTGATGTTGATATCGCCATAGCGATGATTGACAGAGCGGGATTCCGCAAGCACCCTTCCCAGGCTGGTCTCCCCTTCCCCTCTTCCATAGCCTGTCATCGATTTTAGCATGAATGATCTTTCCTCTCCTTTAAGTTTTCAAGATATCGCTTCCTGATCTGGTTGAAGAGTTGAACGGTTCTTTCCTGACGGTAGTCAGGATAAGTCCAGTCCAATGGCTGAAAAGATTTATTCCGGTAAATGAGCGTCAAATCGGCATAGATGCCTTTCTCAAGATAAGGCCGATGCGCATAGCCCTTCGTCGTGGCAAGAACGACATGGGCCTGACAGAGGTAGCCCGGGTCGATATTGATTCGGCGATTTCCACCGGGGCCGGAAAACTTCTCCTCCAGATGGTTGGTGGTGAGTTTAATGTCGGGAAGGGAGCCCCGAGAAACGGATGCCGCAAAAGTGATGAAGTGACGGAACAGGTTTTTTCCCATCTCTTGGGCATAATACTCGGTCGAATCGAACGGAAGCTTTTCACTGACGAAATCGATTTCACCGAAGTCCTTCTTTAATGCTTCCATCGCTTGACAACAGATATCATCCTCTTTACCGATCACACTCATAAAAAGTTTGGCGGGGCCGGGTTCCTTTGCTCTGCCCATCGAATCAATCCTCTTTTTTTGATGCATTCGTAAAAAGTCAAAAAATACTCCTTGCTGTCATTCCGGCGAAGGCCGGAATCCAGTCTTTTCGAGTAATTATAAATCTTCTGGACTCCGGTTCCTGCCGCAGGACCGGAGTGACGACTTTTTACGATTCAACCTTTTTTAAATAGATGAAAAATTCCTTGTTTCCCTTAGGGCCTAACAGAGGGGATTCGATCACGCCGAGAACCTCCAAACTCAGGCTTTGGCAAAATTCCGAAATTCTATCGATCACCTTTTGATGGAGGACTCCATTCT
>VGRU01000026.1 GCA_016875255.1 Deltaproteobacteria bacterium | reverse complement strand
CCCCGGCTGGTGGGAGAAGGCTCTCTGACCATTTCCTTCATCCCGGTTTACACCGAATACCTTCATCACCGATCAGAAGAAGAAACGAGAGAAGTGACCCATATTGCTTTTACCCTGATGGGGTTGGTGTTGCTGATGATTACAGTGTTTGGAATCCTCTTCTCTCCGGTGATCATCCAGATCATCGCCCCTGGGTTTGCTAAAATCCCGGAAAAGTTCCATTTGACCGTCACACTCAACCAGATCATCTTTCCCTATCTTTTTTTCATGGGGCTCTTTGCCCTCTGCATGGGAATTCTAAACTCTTATCGACACTTTTTCGCTCCAGCCATCGCTCCCATCTTCCTCAACATCTCCATCATCCTTTCCGTCTTTTTCTTCTTTGACTCCTTTCAAAAACCGGTCATGACACTTGCTGTCGGTGTCCTTGCCGGGGGGGTCATTCAATTGCTCTTCCAGATTCCCTTTTTATGGCAGAAAGGGATCACCTTCCGGTTTAATTTTAATTTCGGGCATCCTGCCATCAAACGGATCGGCGGCCTGATGGTGCCGGGCCTGATCGGAACAGCAGTCTATCAACTCAATGTCTTCATCGATACGATCTTCGCCTCTTTTCTTCCCGGAGGGAGCGTTTCTTATCTCTTCTTTGCGGACCGGTTGTTAGAATTTCCATTGGGAATATTTGCCATTGCCATCGGCATGGCCTCCCTGCCGAGCCTCTCAGGGCTCGCCTCTCAGGGGAAGATGGAGGAGATGAAGAATACGCTCTTTTTCACCTTCCGCCTCACGGCTTTTATCAGCATTCCTGCCATGGTGGGGCTGATCGCCTTAAAAACACCCATCATCAACCTCCTTTTCCAGAGGGGTCTCTTTGACTACCAGGCCACTGCGATGACCGCAAAGGCCCTGCTCTGCTATTCGGTTGGTCTGTGGGCCATCGCAGGGGTAAGGACACTTGTGCCTGCTTTTTATGCGCTTCAGGATAGTTGGACGCCTCTTAAAATTGCCATCATCTGCCTCGTAGCCAATGTCCTTCTCAATGCCATCTTCATCTTCTTCACCCCTTTGAAACATGCCGGCCTGGCTTTGGCCACCAGCCTTTCATCGATTCTGAACCTGATCCTTCTGTGTGGAAAGTTGAACCTGAAATTGGGCGGAATCGAGATAGGCAAAAGCGCGAAATCGCTTATCCGGATTCTGCTCTGCAGTCTTCCCATGGGGTTATCCGCATATCTAATCTGCTCTCTTGGGGATTGGTCGACAACGGGCAATGAAATGGAGAAAATCCTTCTCCTCGGTGCAGGGATTGCCACTGGCTTGATCGTGTATGTAATTATCTCTTATTTGGCAAAAAATGAGGAGATGGTCTTTTTAGTGAAAATGATTCAAAGAAGAAGGCTTCCATGATTCAATAGTGCCTGTCCATAAATGGCGTTTTCCGTCATGCCGGACTTGAGGAGCCAGCCCCGTACTGGATACGGGGGCATCCAGACGTCGTCCCGACGAAAGTCGGGAACCATCTCAAAGACTAGGTCCCGGTTTTCACCAGGAACCCTGGATTCCGGCTTTCGCCGGAATGACGATTCTGATTGAAGGGGCAATTTATAAAGAGACACTAAATAACAACAGGGAATGATTGAGGGCTCAAAGTTAACAACAAATTCCCATTTCCTATTTCCCATTTACCCCGTTAGAAATAATGGACCGCTGGAATTTCTAACGGGGTTTACTTTTTAATCCTTGCCCAGACAAACAATCCTCCTGCCAGCCCAATTCCAATCAACTCCAGGCCGATGGTCGGAAAGACAAGCAGAATGGCTGCGGATGCGAAGAGAAGACGATGGAGCCAGTTTAAAGGAGACCAGACATATCCGACCAGGAAAGCAGAGAGGCATGCCACTCCAAGGGCTGTCAATCCGGTTGCCATGAGGATCTCGAAAAGTGTTCCCTGGAGGAGAAGAGCGGGTTGAAAGACAAAAGCAAATGGAATCAGAAACCCTGCGATTCCAAGCTTGAAGGCTTCAATTCCAGTAGCCATCATCTCAGAGCCGGCCAGATTGGCTGCTGCAAAAGCAGTGATGGCATCCGGAGGGGTGAGATCTGATAGCACGGCATAGTAGAAGACGAAGAGGTGTGCCGACAATAAGGCGACATCAAACTTCCCAAGGGCTGAGGCTCCAACGGTGACCGCGATGATATAGGCAGGTGTTGTGGGAATTCCTGTCCCAAGGACGCTGACGACCAGAAAGACGAGGATCATCGCAAAGAGAAGGTTGTTAAAGGAGGCGCTCAGAAGGACGCTTCCGAAGGCTAATGCGGCTCCAGTTCGGGTCAGAACTCCAACCACCATTCCGGAGCCTGCGAGGGCTGTGGCAATGATGGCGGCATTGACAGCCGCCTGGAAGAGTGTATCCAGCACTTTCTTTGGGGTTAACCAGGTCCTGCGGTCTAAAAAACTGAGGCCGAAAATGATCAACACCACATAGAAGGCAGATTTGCTAGGAGAATATCCATATCCTAAAAAGGCGACCACCAATATGAATGGAAGGAAATAATAAGCGTGACGAAGCATTGGAAAGATACTGGGCCGCTCTGCCTTTGGAATGCAGGCCATCCCCTGTTTGAGCGAAATGAAATGGACGACGAAGAATAGCCCGAGATAATAAAGCAAAGCAGGGATGGCAGCAGCCTGAATGATCTTAAAATAAGGAATCCCCGTGATTTCAGACATGATGAAGGCGCCTGCGCCCATGATGGGCGGCATGAGCTGTCCCCCTGTGCTTGAAATCGCTTCGACGGCTGCGGCCTGTTTCGGGACAAACTTTCCTTTCTTCATTAGTGGAATTGTAAAACTTCCGGTGGCATAAACATTGGCCACCGTGCTCCCGCTTACCGTTCCGTAAAGACTGCTGGAGATAACGGCAATTTTCGCCGGTCCACCCTTTGCCCACCCTGCAGCCCATACCGCAAAGTCGATAAGAAAGTTTCCAACGCCCGCACTTATCATGATCCCGGCAAAAAGGATGTAGATAAATAGAATGTTGGATGAAATGCCCGTAAGGAATCCGAAGATGCCTTCATCACCGGCCAAGAATAGAACCTCAACCATACGAGGGAAAGAATAGCCTTTAAACTTCATCAATCCAGGCCAGTAAGGAGCAGTGGCTAAATAGAAGAGCGCGATGGCAATGGTGAGCGCCATCCAGCGGGAAAGGGCCCTGCGGGCTGCTTCCACCACCAGAAGGACCAGGGTAGTGCCTAAAATCATCTCCATGGGCAGGACCTCGTCCATCCCCACCATCCTGAAATTTAGACGTTCGGCATTCCACACGATATAAGCGGGTCCTGCGAAACAGAGGAGGGAGGCAATGGCATCCAAAAGGCTGGGGCGGTTTTTGGGAGAATTCTTCGTGGCAGGGAAAAGAATGTAGATCAGGGGAAGAAGAAAAAGGAGGTGAAGCCCTCGTTGGGTCCGGGGTTCAAAGGTGCCGAATCCTGAGGTGTAGAGATGGAGGAGGGCGGCGCTCACTCCGTAGATCAGGATTGTTACCTTTAGCCATCCCGTTAATGTGCGCATGATCTATTTCGAATAAGAACGCCCGCACCGATCCCCAGAAGGATAGGGCGGGCCCTGTTAAATGAAACGGATTTTAATATAAAAACAACGCAGGCTGTTTAAGAGAAATGCCCTGTCAAATATGTATTGAGAGGTCATTTAACAGGGCGGGCGTCGGTTCCAAACCAAGAAGATGGAGGTTATTTCAAGACCCCTTTTTCCTTAAAGTATTTTTCCGCACCCGGGTGAAGAGGAATCAAGCCCAATCCTGTGACGGCATCTTTCAGTTGATAAGGAACCAGGGAACCGTGGATCTTTCGGAACTGGTCAAGATTTTCATGGATCGCTTTGGCCATCCGATAAGCCGCATCGTCAGCCACATTCTTATTGACCAGGATAACACTTCCGGCGATGGCGGTTGTCACGTCCTCATTGGCGTTGGCGGCCCTGGGATAGGTTCCTGCCAAAATATTTCCTGATTCGATGCCATACTGTTTCAGGCTCTGTAAAGCCTCCGGTGAGAAGTGGATCAGCCTCAGGGAACGCCCGATGGAAGCCTCGGTCACAGCAGCTCCGGGAGTCGCCAGGAAGGTGAAAACAGAATCCACGTTTTTATCTTTAAATTGGCTTGCCTGTTCGGCATAGGAGCCCCTGAAGAATTTAAAACCTGCGGCTTCGAGTTCTTTGTAATCGGTCTTATAGGCGGCGAGGACTTTTCTGAAAACCCATTCATCCGATGTTCCTGCGGGTGAAATGGCCATGCGAAGACCTTTCTTCTGTTTAAAAACTTCATCCATGGTTTTAATGGGAGAATCGGCCGCCACATAGAAATGGAAGAAGTTGAGACTCATCCCGCCAGCAATGGCGCGAAGATTGGAGTGTTTCTTGTCATAAGGATCCTCACCGTTCCAGGCTGCCACATTTAAAAAAGGAAGGCCCCATCCCAACTCGCAGTCTCCCTTGTCGACCAGCCTCGGATTTACGGTGCCGCCCCCGGGGATCACTTTAACGGTAATCCCCCCAGATTTTTCATTGATGATGTTGGAGATGCCGCCGGCTATCGTATACCATCCGCCGCCGACGCCGCCCGCTGTCCAGGTTAGGGTTTGGGCGTGGACCAACGAGACAACCAGGATCAATGATGAGAGAATCGTTAAAAATAATAATTTTTTCATCTGTCATCCCTCCTTCTTTTAATTTGGATACCTTATAATTGATGAAAGAAAAAAAGTAAAGAGAAAAATCTCTCCCGCCATATGGTGTGAAAGCCTTTTTAAGGAAGGTCATGGGGTGTTATGTAAGATTCAATCTTTAAAACCGTTCTCTCAGGAGGTTTTTTGATCGGCATCATCCTGTTAGACACCCGTTTTCCGAGGCTTTTGGGGGATATAGGAAACCCGAAAACCTTTCCTTTTCCGGTGCTCTATGAAAAGGTTGATGGGGCCCTTCCATCCCGAGTGGTCAGGGAGAGGGATGCTTCGCTCCTCATTCCTTTCATTGGGGCAGCAAAAACCCTGGAGAGGCAGGGGGCCACGGCGATTACCACAAGTTGCGGATTCCTTGCGGTCTGGCAGAAGGAGATGGTCTCCGCTGTCGAGGTTCCACTTTTTACTTCCAGCCTCATTCAGATTCCCTGGGCATATGAATTGATGGGTAGGCGGGGGCGGATCGGTGTGCTCACGGCTGACAAGAACTCATTGACGATCGACCATCTCAAAGGTGTTGGCGCTGAAGAAATCCCATCCGTGATTCGCGGGATGAAGCCGGATAGTGAATTCCACCGAATCTATGTGAGAAATAGTCCTGATCTGAATTATCAAAAAATTGAAAAGGAAGTGATTGCCGAAGCTTCTGCCCTGGTTGAAGATCACCCTGATATTTCTGCTGTTGTTCTTGAATGCACCAATATGGCTGTTTTTAGAAAAGCATTGAGAGAGGCTGTAACAATGCCGGTGTTTGACATTCTCACGCTCATCCATTACATCCATTCGAGCTTAAAGTGAGGGTTTTTTATCATACCTTATTGTCACCCTGAACTTGTTTCAGGGTCTCATGAGATGCTGAAATAAATTCAGCATGACATTTTTATTGCTGGGTTAAAGTGAGGGGTTTAAGTTGGAAAAGGTTGCAGATGTCGTGATTATCGGTGGAGGAATCATCGGTTTGAGCATCGCCTATCATCTGGGTCAAAGGAAAGCAGGGAGGATCGTCCTTCTGGAGAAGGGGCAATTAGGCGAAGGCTCAACAAGCCGATGCGTGGGCGGGATAAGATCACAGTTTTCGACAGAGATCAACATCCGTTTTTCCCTCGAGTCGATGAAGACCTTCGAACGTTTTGAAGAGGAGTTCGGGATCAATCCTGAATTCAGAAAGATCGGCTACCTCTTCCTGGCAACGACGACATCGGAGATGGAGGTCTTTAAAGAGAATATAAAACTCCAGAAGGGGTTTCATATCCCGGTTGAATGGATGGATGCGGATGCGATCCGAAAGCAATGGCCCTATCTGAAGATGGACGACATCCTTGGCGGAACCTTCTGCGCCCGGGATGGATATGCAGGTCCGAGTGAAGTCCTCTCCGGTTTTGTCGGCGGTGCGAAAAGGGCAGGGGTGAAGATTTATGAGGGGACAGAGGCAAAAGAAATATTGGTTGATCAAGGCAGGGTAATGGGTGTCAGGACGAGCGAAGGGGAGATCTCCAGCCCTGTGGTGGTCAATGCCGGAGGACCTTATGCCTCTCTGGTGGCAGAAATGGCAGGCCTCCACATTCCCGTCAAACCATTGAGGCGACAGGTCTTTGTGACGGCTCCATTCCATCTCACTGATAGGATTTTTCCGCTCACCATCGATTTTCACAGGGGATGGTATTTTCGCCAGGAGGTGGATGGACTGCTTCTCTCCGGCCCACTCGATATGGAGCCGAGTTTTAATACAAGCACCGACTATGAGGCCTTGGTTGAAGCGTCGGAGAATGCGATCTATCGGGTCCCTGCACTGGAAAAGGCCCAAATTGCCCGTGGATGGGCAGGGCTTTATGAAATCTCGCCGGATAACCATGCCATTTTAGGAAAAGTTTCCTGCTTAGAAGGGTTCATCTTAGCCAATGGTTTTAGCGGCCACGGGTTTCAGCACAGCCCTGCCGTAGGCAAGGTGATTTCGGAACTGATTATTGAAGGGAAGGCAACCACGATCGACATCTCCTCGCTTTCCATCGACCGCTTCGAGAGAGGCAACCTGATCCTCGAATCCCTGACCGCCTTCAAAGAATAAGTTTCATTCAACCCATTATAATTAAGGCCCTACTGGAATTTCTAACAGATTCCACTTTAACGACTTAAATTTGTTCAGAAATATGGCGTGCCTGTATAAAAAGTGTTCACTTTTGGAGATTTTATTGAGGGGTTAAGTATGTCTCTTTTATGGATTTTTAAAATAATATTAGTTACTTATGTTGATGTCATTAAATATGGTATAAATTTTGCTTAATATTTCTCTTGACAAAAGAGAGATAAGAGGCTAATTTTAAACAAAAATTTAGTTTTCCCAATCCAGAGTGAAAGAACCCCAATAGAAATACCGGTGGGACATTGTTTCTAACGGGGCAAAGAAAGTCAAGTAAGGAGGTCGATATGAAGAGGCTGATGGGGTTCCATCTGATCATTGCGTTGGTTCTCTCCCTCTGTTTTGCCTTATCCATTATGGCTCAGGAGAAGAAAGAAACAGAAGGGGTTTATACCATCAAGAAAGGGGATACGCTCTGGGACATATCGGAAAAATTTTTGAAAGATCCATTCCTCTGGCCGAAATTGTGGCAAAGAAACCCTTATATCACCAATCCCCACTGGATCTATCCTGGAAACCCCGTTCGTCTCTCTGCCTTTGAGGAGGCGAAGAAGGTAGAACCCCCAAAGGCGGTTGAGGAAAAGCCCAGGGAGGTAAAAGAAGTCAAACCAGAGGTGGCGGAGGTCAAGGAGGTAAAGAAGGTGGAGCCTCCTCCGGTTGTGGAGAAGAAGCCCGAGGTGGTTGCAGAAAAAAAACCGGCTGAGGAGAAGAGGGTTATTCCGGAGATTCGTTCCGCAGGATTTATCGCAGGCTTCGACCATAAGGGAATTGGCATTGTCCTTGACAACAAGGAAGGTAAGAACCTGATGGCGGAGGGCGATGTTCTCTACCTGGCCTTTAAGACGGCGGAAACGATTTTGATTGGGAATAAGTATACGATCTTTCGGGCTTCGGACGTCATTCGTGATCCCGTAACAGAAAAGAAGATAGGCAGAAAGTATAGTATCTCCGGGAATATCGAGATCATCGACCAATCCGGGAATTTTTATACGGCAAGGGTGCTTGAAGCCTTTGACGCGATCTTTAAGGGCGATATGATTCAGCCCTACTCAAAAGAGAAGATGGAGATCGAAACGAAGAGATAAGCGGCCTGCGGGATTTCCATTATTTTTTAAAGCTTTGGAGATGGTTGGACATCTCCAAAGCTTTTTTTGTCATCCGATTTCCCTAAGATTTCTGAAAAAGTCAAGAAATGATGATCTCGTAAAAAGTCGTCTCACCGGTGAAAACCGGTGTCCAGTGTTTTCATAAGTGCCTGAGATAACTGGATTCCGGCTTTTGCCGGAATGACGATCATTAGGTTTTTTGACTTTTTACGAGACCATCAAGAAATCTCTGATTTTCAGATATTTCTCCCTATTGTAGAAATAGGTTTTATGATGGCCGAAGATCTCTTTTACTGGCTGGCCTTGAATTTCGTTCCGGGAGTCGGCAGTATTTTCATCAAAAGACTCCTGGATCGGTTTCAGACTCCGGAAGCCGTTTTTCAGGCTTCGATGAAGGAATTGCTTGAGGTCGAAGGCCTGGGAATAAAGGTGGCCAGTGAAATTAGAAAGGGACCTTCCGACGAAGCAGTTAAGAAGGAGCTAACTTTAATTGAAAAATCGGGAACAAGGATCATCACGTTGAAAGATGAAGATTATCCTCCGCGCCTCAGGGATATCTATGATCCGCCCGCTTTGCTCTATCTGAAGGGAGAGTTAAAGAAGCAGGATGAATTAGCCGTTTCGATTGTGGGTAGCAGAAAAACCACTCCGTATGGAAGGTGGATCACGGAAAAGATCAGCCAGGCTCTTGTCCGCCACGGCGTGACCGTCGTGAGCGGAATGGCAAGAGGGGTCGATTCGGTCGCCCACTGGGGGGCGATTTCAGGAGAAGGAAGAACGCTCGCAGTCCTGGGTTGCGGAGTGGATGTGGTCTATCCTCCTGAAAATCGAAATCTTTTTGCCAAAATCGTTGAACAGGGGGCTGTGCTTTCGGAATTTCCAATGGGTTCTCCTCCGGAGGGAGGACATTTCCCGAAACGGAACCGGATCATCAGTGGACTCTCGATGGGTGTGGTTGTGGTCGAGGCCGGTCCGGACAGCGGGTCCCTGATCACGGCAAACTATGCTCTGGAGCAGGGCAGGGAGGTCTTTGCCATTCCTGGAAATGTGGGAGCAGGCGGTAGCCGTGGGACAAACCGGCTGATTAAGGACGGAGCAAAGCTGGTCGAATCGAGCGAAGATATCCTCGAGGAGATACTGCCCCAGTGGCAAAGAGAGAAGGAGGAGGTTGAGGAGGTTAAACCCCGGGGGCCGGAATTGAGCGAGGAGGAAAAGGTTCTTTATGAGATATTGGGGGAGACCCCTCTCCATATCGATGTCATGATCCGGGAGAGCCGGTTTGATCCCGGGAAAGTGTCGAGCCTTCTTTTAAATTTGGAGTTAAAAGGTTTGATTTCTCAATGGCCCGGAAAATGTTTTACCAGGAAGATGTGAAGGCTGAGAGTGCAGAATGTAGAGTTTTGAGTTAAGAATTATGAGTCGGATAGAAAATAAAAAATGGGCAACACTTTAGCTGTTTGAAAATCTTTGTAAAATCCCTCCCGACCTCCCTTTGCCCTCCGGGTCAGAGACCGCTCTCTCCGAGCCAGAGGCTCTTCTGAGCCGGAGGCTGGGTCGGAGACCAAAGGGAGGAGATAGGGGTTTCCCCCTTTGGAAAACTTAACATGTCCCATAAGTTGGGGGGCTGGACACAAGTAGGGATCGTACAATTAGTGTGATTGGGGTTTAGGATACCCCACCCCCACCCTAACCCTCCCCCTGAAGAGACTGTGTCGTAATAGGGGAAACTGAAAAAATGTCATGCCGAACTTGTTTCGGCATCTAATCATTCCAACAACTTACGAGACCCTGAAACAAGTTCAGGGTGACAAATTAGTAATTACGACACAGTCTCGAAGGGGAGGGAAATCTTTATGGTCCCCCTTGAAGGGGGAGGTAATCCCCACTTTCCTCCCCCTTCAAGGGGGAGGTGAGGAGGGGGATGGGGTGTCGATCGGAGTGCCCCTTGTGTCCAGCAACCCAGGTTATGGGTAAGGATTAGTTTGGAAAAGGGGGATTAAGGGGGATTTTATGATGATTCTTTTGATCAATTAACTCATGAAACTCCTTTTTTCATAAGGCTAAAGTGTTACAAAAATGGAAAATTAGAAATAAGAAACGGGAAGTGGGAACTTAAAAATAAAGCATAAGAGAGGATCGTAAAATAAATGACAAAGGGAATGATCGTTGTTGAGTCACCGACCAAGGTTAAGACTCTCCAGAAGTTTTTGGGAGATGACTATATCATTAAGGCTTCCGTTGGCCATGTCAAAGACCTTCCTGAGGGTGAATTGGGGGTGGATATTGAAAAAGATTTTCAGCCCCAATATGTCACCATTCCCGGAAAAAAGAAGGTTCTCGGAGAACTGAAGAAGGCAAGCCAGAAGATTAAGAACATCTATCTCGGTCCGGACCCAGACCGTGAAGGAGAAGCCATTGCCTGGCATATCGCCGAAGAGATCGATGGGAAGGAGAAAAATGTCTACAGGGTTCTCTTCAATGAGATCACGAAAAACGCCGTCCTCGATGCCCTCAAACATCCCGTAAAGTTACAGCAATCGAAATTCGAAGCTCAGCAAGCCCGGAGGATTCTGGATCGTCTGGTGGGATATCAGGTCAGCCCCATCCTCTGGGAGAAAGTGCGACGGGGGTTGAGCGCAGGCCGGGTGCAATCCGTTGCCGTTCGAATCATCTGCGAGAGGGAAAGAGAGATTGAGCGTTTCGTCCCTGAAGAATACTGGAGCCTGACCGCCACACTGAAAGGAAAGGAATCTCCCGTCTCCTTCGATGCCAGACTGGTCAAATGGAAGGGGAAGAAGGTCACCCTGGCCAATGCGTCGGAAGCCGAGGCCATGAAGAAACGGCTCGAATCGGCTTCCTACAGTGTTTCGAAAATAGTTGAGCAGGAGAAGAAGCGGCATCCCCTTCCTCCCTTTATCACCAGCCGTCTCCAGCAGGACGCCTCACGGAAACTCTCTTTCAGCGCCTATAAAACGATGAGGGTAGCGCAGAAATTATATGAAGGGGTGGACCTGGGTGAAATGGGGACGGTGGGTTTGATCACTTATATGCGGACCGATTCTCCGCGTGTCTCTTCGGAAGCGGTCCATCAGGTCAGGGGGTGGATCAAGAACCGTTTTGGAGAAACCTTTCTTCCTCCCAAACCCAATATCTATAAAGGCCGTAAAAGCGCGCAGGATGCCCACGAAGCCATCCGTCCCACCTCCTTCGATCTGGATCCCGACAGGATGAAGCCCAAACTCGACAAGGACCAATGGGCGCTTTATAAGTTGATCTGGGACCGATTCGTGGCCTCCCAGATGGCTTCAGCGGTTTTTCTCCAGACAACGGTTGAGATCAAAGCGAGCGAAGGGATTTTCACTGCGACGGGGAGCGTGCCTGTCTTTCATGGATTTATGGCCCTTTATGTGGAATCCGAAGACAATCACCTCTCCTCAGCCAAACAGGATGAAGATGAGGAGAAGAAGTTACCCCGCTTATCCGAGGGGGAAGTTCTGGACTTATTGGGCCTCATACACAGGCAACACTTCACCCAGCCTCCTTTCCGCTTCTCCGAGGCCGCCCTGATTAAGGAGTTGGAGGAGAAGGGGATAGGAAGGCCCTCCACGTATGCCGCGATTTTGAGCACCATCAAGGGGAAGGAATATGTGAGGATGGAGAAAGGAAAATTTCACCCCACAGAACTGGGTTATTTAGTGAACGACCTTCTCGTCGTCAATTTTCCCGATATTCTCAATATCGAGTTCACGGCCCTGATGGAAGAGAATCTGGATAAGATTGAAGAGGGAGAAAAGGGCTGGGTGGAAACACTGAAGGAATTTTATACCCCTTTCGAGAAGGACCTGGAGATGGCAAAGGTTTCCATGCGGGATGTGAAAAGGGAACAGATCCCAACCGAGGTTCTCTGCGAACAGTGCGGAGCGAAGATGGTGAAACGATGGGGGAAGAGGGGTTATTTTTTGGCCTGCTCGCGGTACCCCGAATGCCGTTATACACGAGAGGTGGAGGAAAATGGCGAACCTCAAAAAGTGGAGACCGATGTGAAGTGTGAAAAATGCGGAAGCCCGATGGTGATCAAGAACGGTAAGTTCGGGAGGTTTTTAGCCTGCTCCAACTATCCCGCCTGCAAGTCAACTCAATCGCTCAATACCGGCGTCCGGTGTCCCCAGGAGGGGTGCGAAGGAATGTTGGTTGAGCGAAGGACCCGTAAGGGAAGAACCTTTTATAGCTGCTCCAATTACCCTCAATGCACGTTTGCCCTGTGGGACAAACCCATTCCCGAGAAGTGTCCGCAATGCGACGCTTCATTCCTCATTGAAAAGCAGGGGAAGGGGGGAGTCGTAAAGCGATGTCATCGAAAAGAATGCGGGTACCGCGCCTCAGAATGAACTAACCCTTGCATCAAAACAGCCCCGGCGGGAACACTTCCAGATCCTTGTAATGCGGGTTTTATTGGAATGGGTCATGAAGGACTTAACCAAAATGATCTCTATTGAAGTTGGTGGACCATAGTGGGTAAACTTCAAAAGGTTCCGCTACAAGGCTCTTACAGTGTCCCCGCCGTGTCTGTTTTGATGTTTGGTTGAAGCGTTAATAGGAATGTGACCGTCCCCGATATCTTCTTCTGCCTTCAACGACCTTCTTCTGCGCAAACCGGCGCTGCATCAACTGAAAAGGAAAGTAGACGAGGCGATTGATCAGGGTAGGGGGATAGTTCCAGTGGAATCTTTTCCCAATAGAGGAAATGGAATAGAATTCCTTCCACGCCCTTTTCCAGCCTTCCCGGAGCGTCTCCGCGTTCATCTTCTTCGGAAAGAAATGGGGGGCGGCCTCGTTGGGGTTTTCGAGCAACCACCATCGGTCCTGAAAGAGACGGCCTTCATCCTTCACGCGGTGGTAAAAAACCGTTTCCGGATAGGGGGTGAGCAGGGCAAAGACCGCAGAGAAGAGTTTGGCCTGGATGCAGAAGTTTACCGTTTCTTCAAAGATGGAGAGCTCATCCTCATCAAAACCGAAGATGAATGAGGCCCAGATGCTAATTCCGAAACGGTGAAGCAGATCGATCGCCTCACGGTATTCTTCAGGGTTATTCTGATATTTATTCGATTGGATCAGGTTCGATTTCGATAGCGATTCGAACCCGATGAGAAGGCCCATGCAACCGCTCTTTGCCATGAGCTCCACATCTTTCGCCTCTCTCAATCCGTGCATGGAGGCCTGGCCGATCCACCTCTTTTTTAGAGGGGTGAGGGCTTTGAATAACTCCCGGGAGTAGGATGAGTTGCCGATGATGTTGTCGTCATTGAACATGATCAGGCGATGGGAAAGGCTTTTGACCTCTTCGACAACATCGGAGATCGGTCTGAGGCGGTAAGTATCGCCGAAAAATTTCCGGACCGAGCAGAATTCACAGCGATAAGGACATCCCCGGCTGACCTGGATCACATCGAGCGGGAAATAACCCTTCCGGGGCAATATCTCCCTTCGGGGCCTTGGAATCTTTGAGGGATCGATGAACCCCTCCTGCCGGTAGAAAGGTTTGAGGTCGTCTCTTCTGAGGTCTTCGATGAGACGGGGCCAGATCTCCTCCGCTTCTCCGATGACAACAGAATCGGCATGTGCTTTTGCCTCTTCGGGAAGCGCAGTGGGATGAATGCCTCCCAGCACAACAGGGATTCCCCTCTTACGATAGGCATCCGCAATCCGGTAAGCCCTCAGGGCGGTCTTGGTCAGGACGGTGATCCCGACCAGGTCAACCTCCTTCAATCCTTTTTCAAGATCGATCGGGGTCAGAAGGTCGTCGGTGAAAGTGATTGTTCCATCCGGAGGGGTGAGGCCAGCGAGGATAAGAAGGGCGAGGCTGGGAACAGGGGCATTCTCTTCAACAGCAGGAGAGATGAGTTCGATCTTCATAGAAAGGTTTTCATTAAAAAGGGTTTAATTGTCCATGGCCGCGTAGAGACCAACAACGCATGAAAATATTCCAGAGGCTCGGGTTAAGGCTACGGTTACGAAGCCCCTGCCTACCGGCAGGCAGGCGTTTCGTCATTTGGTAACGGTTACGTTTAAAAGAATTAAACACGACAGACGTAGCCTTTGATGACCGATACGGGCATCCTTACCGTTACCCTTGAACGAAACCTATTTTCAAACAAATCAATTCTAAGAGGATTGAATACCTTTTGCAAATGGGAGAGAAAAAACCTAAAATGGTCTCCATGGAGCCTATCATCGTCATCGGAGGTGGATTGGCGGGCTGCGAAGCGACATGGCAGATCGCAAGAAGGGGAGGAAAGGTCCTCCTCTTCGAAATGAAACCGAAGGTCTTTTCCTCGGCCCATCGTTCTCCCTTTCTTGCCGAACTGGTCTGCAGCAATTCACTAAAATCGGAGTCCCTGGAAAATGGATCCGGCGTTTTAAAGGAGGAATTGGTGGGGCTGGATTCCCTCATCCTGAAGGCGGCGAGGGAGACGAGGGTCCCGGCCGGAGATTCTCTCGCTGTGGATCGAGAACTCTTTTCAAAAAGGGTCACCGATATATTAGAGGGAATGGAAGGAGTGGAGATCATCAGGGAGGAGGTCAACACTATCCCCCGGGACGAAATCGCCATCCTTGCAACCGGTCCCCTCACTTCTGAGGCATTAAGCGCAGAGATCTGGAAATTGACCGGAGCAGAACATCTTTTTTTCTACGACGCCATCTCGCCGATCATCGCTACGGAATCGATCGATTTTAACAAAACTTTCAGGGCCTCCCGGTACGGGAAGGGAGGCGATGATTATCTCAACTGTCCGTTGGACAAAGAGGAATATTACCGCTTCGTTGAAGCGCTCTGTCAGGCGGAGAAGGTTAACCTGAAAGATTTTGAAAAAAGACACCTCTTCGAGGGCTGTTTACCTGTAGAAGAACTTGCTGGCCGCGGAAAAGACACGCTGGCCTTTGGTCCGCTAAGGCCTGTGGGCTTGATCGATCCGAAGACGAACAGACAGCCCTTTGCCGTTGTTCAACTGAGGCAGGAGAATGAGTTTGCAACGCTCTTCAATCTGGTGGGGTTTCAGACCCGGTTGAAGCAGGGAGAGCAGGGAAGGGTCTTCCGAATGATCCCCGGACTGGAGAATGCCGAATTTGTTCGCTGGGGGTCGGTCCATCGAAATACTTTTATCGATTCCCCCCGACTCTTACTGCCATCTCTCCAGTTGAAAGCCCGTCCACACCTCTTCTTTGCCGGTCAGATCACAGGCGTGGAAGGATATGTGGAGTCCATTGCCATGGGGGTTCTGGCCGGGATCAATGGTTTTTTCTATCAGATGGGAAAGACCCCAGTTGTTCCTCCGCCCACGACAGCGATCGGGGCGCTCGTCAACCATATCATCCGTTCTCCGGTTGTTCCTTTTCAGCCCATGAATATCAATTTTGGCCTCTTCCCTCCCTTAGAGGAGAGGGCAAAAGGCAGAAAGAAGAATCTCCTCATGGGGGAACGGGCACGGAACGAATTGGAAGAGTGGAAAGAGAGAAACCGAATTTATTAAGAGTCTCAAAATTGATAGACTCGTAAAAAGTCGAAAAAGCCTAATGATCGTCATTCCGGCGAAAGCCGGAATCCAGTAATCTCAGATACTTATGAAAACACTGGACACCGGTTTTCACCGGTGAGACGACTTTTTACGAGACCATCAAAATTGAATTAACATGTTTCACAAAATCTCCCCTTGCCCCTCTTTGCCCTCCGGGCCAGGCTCCGCCCCAGAGGGAGGCCCTATGGGCCGGCGGCCAAAGAGGGGTATTTTCCCTCCCTTTGGTCTCCGACCCAGCCTCCGGCTCAGAAGAGCCTCTGGCTCGGAGAGAGCGGTCTCTGACCCGGAGGGAAAAGGGAGGTGAGGAGGGATTTTATAAAAAAATGTCGTTATTATTATGAAACTGTTACTAAGGGGAGGACAGGATGGAGCGTCAGGCGATTGATGACCGAAAGGGGCAGAACTGTTTCCGCTGCGGGAAAGAAATCCAACCCGGAGGCCTCAGCTATGTGACTCAAATCAGGATCTTTGCAGGTTTTGATGGCATTCTCCTGGAACCGGAAGGAGGAATAGATCGGCAGTTGAGACAGCTCCTGAAGCAGGTGGAGCAGGCGAATCCGGAGGACCTGGAGAAGGAGGTCTATCAGGAGTTTAACCTGATTCTCTGCAAAAGCTGCAGGGACCGCCTGGTGGATGAGATCGAACATCCCTGGGGAAATCCGAGCCGATTTGTCCATTGAATGAGAGAAGAACTCCCATCACCTGCCAAGGCCATTTCAGCCTCCCTCCAGCCTTTTGATTAAACCTCACAGTTGCGAAAAAATTACATAAAAAGGGAGGAGGGTGTGCTGGGCGGATACGGGAAACCGCAGTTTCCCAAACCTTTACAGCGGCACCTTTAAACGTTTGGCTACGCTGTTTTCAAGCAAAACCCAAGGCCCCTCAGGTGACATCGTATGTTCCCCATAAAAGATAAAACCTAAATTGAGCGATTTTATGAATTTAATTGTAGGGCAACCCTTTAGGGTTGCTTCCCATGCAAGGCTGAAGCCTTGCCCTACGAATCACCCAATGGGTGATTTAAAAACGCAAGCTAAAGACTGCGGCTACTGGGCATTTAAAAAAGAATCGCTCAATTTAGATAAAATAATCCGCAATTGTAAAGGTTTGTAAGCACACTTGCCTCACTTTTTATGTAACGTTAAGGTAAAGTCTGTCCATAAACTAAAGTTTTCAAAAAAGGTTGTCATTCTGGCGAAAGCCGGAATCCAGGGTTTCCTGTGAAAACAGGAATCCAGTTTTATTGGTTTCTAGTTCCCGGTTTTTGTCGGGACGACGTCTGGATGCTCCCGTATCCAGTACGGGGCTGGCTCCTCAAGTCCGGCATGACGAAAAAGTGCATTTATAAACAGGCTCTAATTAGTTCTCCTTTTGGTCCTCTTTATTGGGTTACATCTATTATGAGCCAACGATCCCTTTTCATTCATGCTTTGGGTAACATTTTTTATGAGGCAATTCCTGGACCCCTTTACCATCAAACCTCTTATTAAATATCTGCTATAATATAATGTTGTAAAGGATTTAGGTTCAAACATTTAATTGGTTTAAATGATTTGACAGAAAACTTTATGTGTGGTATTAGCTTAAATAGGGTACTACAAAAAAAGGGTTGAACCTGAAATTGAGTTTGAATAGAAGGAGGTAATACTTATGTTTGTAGCCAGGGTTTTGGAGAAAGGACAGATCGTTATTCCAAAGAAAGCCAGGGATAAGGTTAAATTATCCCCGGGCGATAAGGTAGAAGTTAAGGTGACCGATGAAGGTATTGTTATTTTGCCTTTTAAGAAAAGTTATACGGAAAGCTTTAAAGGACATGTTAAGGGGAAGTTATCCTTGAAGGAATTGGAAAAATTCTATGCAGAAAAATCTTAAAGACTTTAAGGGTAAAGAGTCCATTTTTATAGATGCGAATATATTTCTGCATCATGCTTTTGACATGAATCCCATCTCCGTGGAGTTTTTAAAAACGGTAGAATCTTTTAACCTTAAAGCCTTCACATCGGCGTTGGTGATAGAAGAGGTTATGTTTAAGCTCATTATACAGTCCGCGTCAAACTTCTTAGGTAAGGTAACCCTGCAAGACATTAAAAGTTTTTTGAAGGATTTGCGGAACAGAGAAAAAGTTTTCAAGCCTGTGACAGAATACAGAGAATACATCGACACGCTTAAAGACTTCGGATTGGTGGTTCTTGACCTCACGGATAAAGATATGGCTTTAGCCCTCGAGAAGGCAAAGACAAATGGTCTGATTATGGCAGATGCTGCGCATCTTGCGGTTATGGAGAGAAAAGGAATAGGCCATATGGCATCAAGCGATAGTGATTTTAAGGCAGTCAGTGGCATAACGTTATGGACGCCAGATTGAAGACGTTTGGTCCAATGGCTAGCCGTTGAAACCTTCTAACAACATTTTTAAGTCCTTTGTTCCAGGCTATTTACCCTTATCCCAGAAGAGTCGCTGGATGAAATTATCACGCCTTAAAGATAGCTCCTTAAAAATATCTTGACAAAGAAGGAATTCTTTGCTTAAATCGTTTCAACTGAATCAATTGAAGTGAAAGAATGAATAAGAAAACCCTCTCCCTGAAGAAACTCACCCACGACCTGTTCAAGAACGGCAAAAAGGAGATGGCCGGCCGCTCCCGGGGCGCACGGCTCCGCGAGATGATCGAGAAGATCCTCAGAGAGGGCGATGAGCCTTGCCTCGTCATCGATTTTTCCGGAATGGGCTCCATCGATTTTTCATGGGCCGATGAGGTGGTGGCCAAGATGGTGTCGCGACTCTGGAGCGGTGAGTACGGCGAGAAGTTCCTCGTCCTGAAGGGGCTCAATCCCTCCCAGGAGGAGAACATCGGCGTGGCCCTGGAGAGGAAGAAATTAGCGGCCCTGACCACAGGGTCAGGCGGGTGGCGGATCATCGGATCTCTGAACAATTATCTGGCCCAGACCTTGAACCAGGTGATGAATACGAGGCAATTGACCTTAAAGGAATTATCCGAGAAAGAAAAGATCGGTATGAACACGAGCGGCACAAGGTTGCTGAACCTCTATAAGAAGCGGCTGGTGTTGAGAATGGAGGGGGCGAACCACTCGAACCGGGAGGCGACTCACCGGGGGAGGCAATTTGTCTATCAATCCCTGCTGGCATAAGGAGGTTTTGTGGCTGAACTGAGAAGAGATCCTGTTACCAGAATGTGGGTGGTCATCACCACCGATCACCCCAAGGGACCCTCTGATTATCTCTCCTTTAAACCGCCCTATCAGGTTCAGAATTTGGAGGGCCCGTGTCCCTTCTGCGCGGGAAACGAAGAAATGACGCCTCCGGAGACCTTCTCCATCAAGCAGGAAAGGGGATGGGGAATCCGCGTCATCCCAAACAAATTTCCCTTCTTCCGGATTGAGGGAGAGTTCGACCGGAGGCCCGATGGGATGTATGATGTGATGGAAGCCATCGGCGCCCACGAGATCGTCATCGAGGCTCCTGAACATCATCAGAGCCTTGCCTTCATGGAATCCTCTCAGATCAGAAAGATTCTTCAGGCCTATCAGGCGAGGCTCATCGACCTGGAGAAAGACCGTCGTTTTGAACAGTTTCTCATCTTAAAGAATTATCCGGGACTCTTTAACCGCCATCCCCACTCCCACATCCTGGCCATGCCTGTGATTCCGAGGAGAATCGACGAAGAGATCCTGGGGATATTGGATTATTATCAGCGGAAGGAGCGCTGTATTTTTTGCGATATCCTCAAAGAGGAGATATCGGCGAGGAAAAGGGTTATTCTGGAGACCGTCCATTTTTTGGTCTTCGCCCCCTTTGCCTCGCGCTTTCCTTTCGAAACCTGGATCGTTCCAAAAGCGCATCGCTCCGATTTTCATCGACTTCAAGAAGAGGAAACAGAGGATCTCTCTATGGCGATCCAGTCCCTGTTTCTTAAATTTCACAAGTTGCTCTCCGATCCTCCTTATAGTTTGACCTTTCATACCTCTCCGGTTCAGGAGAGGTTCCATCGCCCGGAATACCACTGGCATATTGAAACCCGTCTGCGGATCGGACTGCGGGAGGGTTTTGAATGGGGGACGGGATTTTTCGTCAATCCCACTCCTCCGGAAGATGCGGCGGCGTTTTTAAGAAAGGTTGAGAGCTAAGAATTCAGAATGAAGAGGGATCATTTATTTCAGCGGCAGTCTCAAGATGATCGAAGGAAGAAACGGAAGCGGTTTCTTTTCTTGGGTTCTCTTGGGGTCCTCCTCTTATTTTTAATCGCCTATTTCTTTGTCCTGCCCTACTGGCCCATTCTCTCCAAAGGCGGTCCCGCTGAAATCAGCCCTCCATCCAAAGAGGTTCAACCCCCCGAACCGGTGCATCATATTTTTAATCGCCTATTTCTTTGTCCTGCCCTACTGGCCCATTCTCTCCAAAGGCGGTCCCGCTGAAATCAGCCCTCCATCCAAAGAGGTTCAACCCCCCGAACCGGTGCATCAGATCATCGAGGGCACGATCAAAGAGAAAAGCACTTTTTCAAAATCGCTGGCGGAGAGGGGTATATCTCAAATCTGGACTGAACGGATCGTTTCAACGTTGAAGCCTTTGGTCGATTTCAGGAGATTGAAAGGCGGACAATTCCGATTTATTGCTGACGAAAAAGGGGAGCTGGTAAAATTTATTTTCGAAGCGGGTCCGATCGAAATCTATGAGATCGAAAAGGGTCCAGAGGGATATATTGGACGGAGGAAGGAAATTCCTCTTGAAACTCATCTGGTCAAAGTGGAGGGGGTCATTCGGTCTTCCCTTTTTGAGGCGATGGAATCCGCGGGAGAAAAAGAACAGCTGGTGATCTCCTTTGCTGAAATCCTCGCCGCAGAGATCGATTTCTATAAAGATGTAAGAGAAGGAGACCGGTTTCAAATGGTGGTCGAGAAGGTTTATAAGGAGAAGGAATTTATTCGATACGGTCCGATTCATGCGGTGGAGTACCAGAGAGGAGAGAAGGTGATCCAGGGGATTCACTTTAAGGGCGATTTTTATAATGAGAAAGGGCTTGCTTTGAAGAAGGCTTTTCTGAGGTCTCCCCTTCGTTTTACCCGCATCAGTTCGAGATTCAGCAAGGCGAGGAAACACCCCATCCTTGGCGGGGTTCGTCCTCATTATGGCGTTGATTATGCGGCGCCTTCAGGGACGCCTATATGGGCGGTGGCAGATGGGACCGTGGTCTCCTGCGGGTGGGGAGGAGGATTCGGAAAACAGGTGGTGCTCCGGCACCCGAACGGGTATATGACCTATTATGGCCACCTCTCGGGTTACGGTCCCGGAATCAGAAAAGGAGCCCGGGTCAGGCAGAAGCAGGTGATCGGTTATGTGGGTTCCACCGGTCTCTCCACGGGCCCTCATCTGGATTACCGGATGGCAAAAGACGGGCGATTCAGAAACCCACTGAAGGAGAGTCTTCCCTCGGGGCTTCCGATCGAAAAGGGAAAGATGGAGGCTTTTCAGAAACGGAGGGATGAAATGTTGGCGTGGCTTCAGGGGGCCGTTTCTGATCGGATGAGTCCGGAATCCCAAAAGAGAGAAGGCAAGGGAGGCGGGTAATGGCTCGCAAAAGGAAGATTCTCATTGTCGATGACGAGCGGGATATTGTTAAGGCATTGACCATCCGCCTCCAATCAAACGGATACCATACGGTCGTTGCCTTTGACGGCGTCCAGGGCGTATTTATGGCCCATAAGGAGCGGGGGGATGCCGGCAGGCGATGGGTTCAGTGTGGCTGAGAAGTTGAAAGAGTCAAAACGGATGAGCCGTATTCCCATCATTTTTGTCACGGGAAGTCCGGAGAGGAATGCCGAGGAGAGAGCCCGTGAGCTGGGCGCCCGTTTTTTTATCAAGAAGCCCTACGACCCGGAAGAGTTATTGGATGCCGTTCGAAGGGCGTTGGAGGCACCCCCTCAGGCGGTTGAGAGATGAACAAAGACGATTTTGTCATCCAGTCTGAAGTCCGAAGGATGCTGATCCGGACCAATATCGATTATACCAAGATCGATTTCGGGACCGTGAGGGGAGTGGTTTACCTGCGGGGGCTCTTTAAACTCTCCCGCATCTATGCGGATGGGGGCGAGGAGGGGGTGAAGGAATTTACTGCGAAGACCCTCTTCACCTTTGAAAAGAAGATCCGCTCCATTTCCGGAGTTTCCGATATCGTTTTCCAGTTTATCAACTGGCGAAAGGAGAAAGGGCAATGGATTCCGATCGAAATAAAGAAGAAGGAAGAAACGGATGAAGATAAAACAGCTTCCGGTGTATAAGCGGATTTTACAGGAGATTGAGGAGGAGATTCAGGCTCATCCGGATTATGCGGATCTCCGCAACCAGATGGGTTTGCTCCTGGCGGCGGAGGGAGATTTGGGCAGAGCGGAGAAGGAGTTTGGCCAGGCCATTCGCCTCAACCCTAAGTACCGGGAGGCCGCCCTCCATTTGGGTTACCTCTACCTTGAGATGGGGCGATGGAAAGAGGCTGAAGAAATCTTTCTCTCTGAGGCAAGGAAGAACCCAAAGGAAGGTTTTCTCCAGCATCTTTTAGGAATGATCTATCTTCAGATGGGAAGGCAACGGGAGGCCATTTCAAGAATTCAGAAAGCGCTCCGGAGCCATCCTGCCTGTCAAGACTACTACCGGAAGAAGGGGATATGGAAGAGAGGAAAGATTCACCTCCTTGAAAGAAAAGGGAGGGGTTTCGGGAAGATTCATTTGCGTCGCCTTTATGGACCATTCCATCACTTCGTTGGCCTCTACCTTGCCAGGGAAGGAAAATCGGTTCAGTCGATTCGGGAACTGGAGAAGGCGGCAAAACTGATCCCTGACGCATTCCAGTTTCATTCCAACTTAGGGTCGGTCTATTATCACTATGGAGACTATCGAAAGGCGATTGAGGAGTTCAAAAAGGCGATAAAGCTAAATCCCATTTTACGGAATGGGATATGCCCACCTCAGTTATATCTATGGCTTGATGAGGCGGCCCCGGGAGGCGCTCCGGCTGATGGAAAAGGCTGTTCGGTTAAATCCTCGGTATGCGGATCTTCGTTATAACCTGGCCCTCCTCTACGGTGATCAGGGGCGATATCGAGAGGCGATTTCCGAGCTGAAGAAGGCGATCCGCACCAATCCAAATTACCTCTTTGCCAGGATCAACCTGGGCGTTCTCTATGAAGAGCAGAAAAGATGGAAAGAAGCCAGAAGAGAGTACGAGGAAGTCCTCAGAATCACGCCGGAGGATGAGCATGTGCGGAGACGGCTCGAGAGGATTTCGCAAGGATAGAAGGAGGCAAGAATGACCCTTTCTGCGGAAGGGAAGAACCCGAAGATTCAATCAATGCTGGTGATCCATCAGGGCGCCCTGGGCGATTTCATCTTGGCCCTGCCAGCGCTAACAGCCCTTCGAAGGGCTTTTCCAAACGCAAGACCGGTGATGATGGGCTACCCCAGAATACTTCAATTAGCAGAAGGGCGTTTCTATGCAGAGGAGATTTTTTCCATCGACCAGAAAGGGATGGCCACCTTCTTCGTCCGCGAGGGGCTGCTGGATCGGGCCCTTTCTCAGTTTTTCAGCGGGTTTGGACTCATCGTCGTCTTCGGAAAAGATGGAGAGGGAACGCTCATCGGAAATTTGAAAAGGGTCTGTCAGGGCCGGATCCTTCACATCAATCCCCTGCCGAACTGGGATGAGGGGATTCATCTGTCCGATCAAAAGATGGAGAGGGAACGCTCATCGGAAATTTAAAAAGGGTCTGTCAGGGCCGGATCCTTCATATCAATCCCCTGCCGAACTGGGATGAGGGGATTCATCTGTCCGATCACCTGATTAGACAGCTGACCCGATACGGAATTCCGCCTTCAGAGGAACATCCCAGGCTTT
Source organism: Deltaproteobacteria bacterium (assembly GCA_016875255.1). Next base: position 3,153 of record VGRU01000026.1, on the reverse strand, counting down.
ACTTAAAGAAGGAGGATCAGGAGTGGGGAAAGAATTTCTGGACGGGGAGAGGACTCTCCCCCGAAGAAAGATCAAAAGCCATCATCCTCCATCCGGGAAGCGGGAGCAGAAAAAAGATATGGCCCTTGAAACATTTTTTAGATCTTTTTCGTCATCTTCAAACGAAACCCGGCGGGAAGTTCCTTATCGTCCTCGGTCCTGCCGAGGGGCCGGAGGTCCTCCATGCTTTTGAAGAACTGAACTCACCCCATCTGATTTTAACCAAAGGGCTTTCACTGGTTCAGCTCGCCTCCGTGATGGAAGGGAGCCGGCTCTTCATCGGAAACGATTCTGGCATCTCTCACATGGCAGCTGCTCTGGGATTGCCGACATTAACCATCTTCGGTCCCACCGATCACAGAGTATGGTCGCCAAGGGGGGAGAAGATCGAAGTCATTCGAAGAGGGATTCCCTGTTCGCCCTGCGCTGAAGAAAGGTTCTTCCTGTGCAAAGAGTTAGAATGTTTGAATACGATCGAGGTTGGAGATGTTTTAAAGAGATTGAGGAGTATGGGAGTGGAGGTTTAAACCCTGCGAAAGGAGGAAGACGATGGAAGAGAAGAAAGTGGGACTGGTGATCAAGTTTTTTGGGAAGATCGGCGTGGCCGCTATTCGGCTCTCGGAAGGCTCCTTGAAAGTGGGCGACCAGATCCACATCGTCGGCCATACGACCGACGTCACTCAGACGGTTGATTCGATGCAGATTGAGAACAGCAATGTCCTGGAGGCCGGACCGGGCGCGGATATCGGGATCAGGGTGAAGGATAAGGTCAGGGAGCACGACACCGTCTATAAGGTTGTGGGGTAGGAGGGGACGGGTCCCTATAAATTCGAAATCCGAATATCGAAGCACGAAACAAATTCAAATTTCGAATGACCAAAATTCGAAACAAGTTTTGAACATTTGGATTTAGAATTTTGATGGTCTCGTAAAAAGTCCCGATCTGTCACCCTGAACTTGTTTCAGGGTCTCATGAGTTGTTGAAACTGTTAGATGCTGAAATAAATTCAGCATGACATTTTTTCTATTTTTCGACTTTTTACGAGTTCATCAATTTTGGAATTGTTTCGTATTTAGGGTTTCGTGTTTCGGATTTCATGGTTTAAATGATGCGGTTCATCGCTGATTTTCATCTCCATTCGAAGTACAGCCGGGCCACGAGCAAGGATATGGAGGTAGAAACGCTTGCACGGTGGGCAAAAAAGAAGGGGATTGCGCTTCTCGGGACAGGGGATTTTACCCATCCCACTTATTTTGCAGAGTTGCAGGCCAAACTGGTTCCCTCAGGCAATGGGCTCTTTCAGTTGAGAAAAGGAGATGAAGGGGTCCGTTTCATTTTGACCACAGAGCTGAGCAACATTTACTCCCAGAAGGGTAAGGTAAGACGGATTCACAATCTCATTTTTGCCCCTTCTTTTGAGGTGGTGGAGAAGATCAATTCAAAGATGGGGAATCTTGGAAAACTTTCTTCCGATGGAAGACCCATCTTCGGTTTTTCCGCAAAAGAACTCGTTAAGATGATTCTCGATGTCTCCGAGGACTGCCTCATTGTTCCCGCCCACGCATGGACGCCGTGGTTTTCGATCTTCGGAGCCAATTCCGGGTTCGATTCGATCGGGGAATGCTTTGAAGAGATGTCTCCTCATATCCGGGCCATTGAGACCGGCCTCTCCTCTGACCCTGAGATGAACTGGAGGCTTTCGGCTCTCGGAGATGAACTGGAGGCTTTCGGCTCTCGATGAGATTACGCTTATTTCCAATTCCGACGCTCACTCGCCGAACCGGTTAGGAAGGGAAGCGAATTGCTTCGATGGCGACCTCCATTATCAAGAAGTGGTTGATATTCTCCGGAAGAAAGACAAAAGGAAGTTTCTCTTCACGATTGAATTCTTTCCGGAAGAGGGGAAATATCACTATGATGGCCACCGCCAGTGCGGGGTGATCTTCTCTCCGGCTGAAACAAGATCGCATCGGAATCTCTGCCCTGAATGCCAGAAGAAGTTGACCATCGGGGTGATGCATCGGGTCGAAGAACTCTCCGATCGGCAGGAAGGTTTTATTCCAAAGCATGCCGTCCCTTCCATCCACCTCATTCCCCTGGAGGAGATCATTGCCGGAGGGTTAGGAGTTCGGGTGGGGACAAAGGCGGTTGATGCGGAATATGATCGACTGATCGAAAGAGGAGGATCGGAGTTCCATATCCTTCTCGATGCCACACCGGATGAATTAGCCTCCTTTGTTCCGCCCAGGATTCTTGAAGGAATCATTCGGATGAGGCAGGGAAAGGTTTCGATCGTTCCGGGCCATGATGGCGTTTACGGAAAGATCAATCTCTTTCCCGAACAAAAAGAGACAGGGCAGTCGAAAGAGCAATTGAAACTCTTTTAAGAAGTTTTACCGTACCATATGAGACTCTAAAACTTTTGTCATTCCGGACTTGATAAGCCTGCCCCGCACTTGATACGGGGGAATCCAGTCTTTTCGAATAGTGGTAAAAATTCTGGACTCCGGTTTTCACCGGAGTGACGACTTTTTGATAATTCACTATTTATCGAGGAGAAGAGAGATGAATAAGGAGGTCGAGGAGAAACTGATTCTGGTCTGTCGGAGCGAGATCAAGATGCTGGAACTTATCTTCGAGGGGTTTCGGACGGTCAGCGAGAAGTCGATCAAAGAAGCGGATGACATGAAGGGGGAGGTTCGAAGACATTCAGCAGAGCTGGCCAAATTTGTGATCGAGAAGAGCTCACCCGGCGAGAAGGGAAAGGAATGGGCGAAACCCTACCTCTCCATGGCCTCCAGTTTTGACCGGATGGGATACAACATGGAGGGAATGGTGGGCCGGCTGAAGTCCATGGAGAAGGAACACATCTTTTTCAGCGATCGTGCCGTGAAAGAGGTGAATGATATCTTTCAGGAGGCGATGGACCTTCTCGAAAGCCTTCCCGACCTGATCCAGACGAAGAATAAACTGCTTGCGCAGCACATCGGAGAGCAGGTAAGATCCATCCTGAAGATTGCCAATGGGTTTTCGGAAGAACACGAGGAGCGTTTGATTCAGGGGGTCTGTATGCCGAAATCTTCTCCCCTCTATCTGGGCCTCATCGAGTCCCT
>VGRU01000025.1 GCA_016875255.1 Deltaproteobacteria bacterium | reverse complement strand
GAGCCGGGTCCATCTGGTGGATCAACTGATAGATTCTCTGAGACTTAAACTGAGGGGTCATTCGCAGAAGCGTCTCCCGATGAGTAGGATCTTCAATCTTTTCCTTTCGGCCAAAACTTCTTCGATGGAAAGCAATCCGGTTTGCTTTGATCATTACTTCGAGGTGGTCAGGGTAGGCAAAGATCTCACAAGACCTCTCGGCATAGGAGGAAGGGACAGAATAGCGGTTGGTCTCAAACTCGACAAAACCCGTCTTCGTGACGGAGCCTAAGAGGACTCGATAAGGGCGGTAGGGGATGGCTGGAAGGGCCTTGAGCTTTTCTTCCTTTAACGCTTCGAGGGGAGCCTTTTGGGTAGTGCGATGAGTCCTTTGATTCCTCTCGACCCGCCAAAGGCTGACTTTGCGGTTTAGATCGTTCAGATCCTGGAAGGTGTTGACCCGGAGGAAATCTCGCAGATCCCGCAGCGCCCGTTCAATCCTTCCCTTCTCATTGGCCCGGTAAGGGTTGCATAGGTGAATAGAAAAACCAAAGTGTCTTGCGAAGTCCAAAAACTGGGCATTGAACTTCACTTCAGGACTTCGTTCAATCACGACGGTTTTGATGTTGTCATACCGGTGTCGATGGGCGACCCCTGCCATCTCTCGGTAAGCCTCCATATGACCTTCCAGGAAAAACTCCAGGTTCTGGCGGGGATAAAACCGCACATAGAGGTATCGGGAGTAGGCCAAAATCATCCCAAATCCGTAAGCCACTCCCCAGGGCAAACGCTCCTCAATCCAATCGATTTGGGCCTCCTCTGCGGGCAGAAATGTCAGCTCATGGTAAGCTCGCTTCTTCTTCTGACGGTACCTCTGTGTCCAGACGGAAACCGTCACATAACTGCCCTTAAACCCATAACTTTTGAGCCGTCCGTAAACTTGGGAAGCCTTCAGGAAGGGATACTCTTGATACCACTGGTCGATCAGGCGCTCATAGGGCCGAAGCATTGAATCCGGGAAAGATCGCATCACTCGTTCATTGTGAATCACTCTGGCTACCGTTTTACGGGCTCTTCGGAGTTTTTGGGCAATCTGCCGAATACTCAACTTCTCCACGTCATACAGATGCTTGATCTGGTTCCAAAGCATGGGTTCCATGAGTCTCCTCCTTGTGTTCCACCTCGCTCTCGATGGTCCCACTTTAAGGAAACTCCCTGCCCATGTCGATCTTGTCTTGTATCAGGCTCTATCCATACCCATCGGCCACAAAGGTGCGCCGGCTCTGCCTCCTCAGCCGAATCTCGTCTTGTATCATCCCGTCTTTGTCCCCCGGGATCACCAGAATCAGCCTCAGACAAGGCTTGGGCAGGGGTATCTTGTCTTGTATCATGCCCAGATCAGATCCCCCAAAGGATAACTTCTTTTGCTCACGCCACTGCTTGACATAAGGATAACGCCCCTGAAAATACCCTGGATTGTCCTCACACCATCGACGCTGAGCCGCCGCTTTACGCTTCTTCTTACACGGCTCCCGATGACACGCTTTCTGCCGCTCTCCCACTCTCGGATTCGTTATAAAAAATTGCCCGCAAAACAAACACCTCTTCCCCAACGGATGTCCTCCCTCTTTAATCTCAAAAGGATCATCCTATCACAACGGAGGGTCATGCTATCTCTTGAAGAATTAAATGAACGAAGATTACCAGGAAAGAATATTAGGCGGGAACCACCCTACTATCTTTGGTACCTCTTTGGCTGTTGCTAACAGCCGAGAGAAAAGTTCATTTATTTGGTTCTTCCGGGTTTTTAATGGGTGATAGTTTAGGGTAAAATGGCTCCAAGGAGGACTGGAGCCATGCAAGATACCGAACTTTACCGTTACTTGTTGGGCATTGAAGAACCTTGGACGGTGAAACGAGTGACGTTGGATATGGAACGTCAGAGGGTGGATGTATGGGTGACTCATCCGCAAGAGATCCGTTGGCCCTGTCCGGAGTGTGGAGCGATGGGATCTGTGTATGATCATCCTCCTTAGCGGGCGTGGCCTCATCTGGACAGTTGTCAGTTCAAGACGTTGCTTCATGCCCGTCCTCCCCGGATAAACTGCAGAGAGCATGGAGTACGGCATGTGCGATTGTCTTGGGCGGAGGAAAGTTCGCGGTTCACGTTGTTGTTTGAGCGGTTGGCCATCGATGTGCTTCGGGAGTGTGACATTTTGAAGAAAAAGGGGACGTTGGTTCTAAAACAATTTAAGATACTTTGTCAAGTTTGTTACTTCGTCCAAAACAGCCGACCGATTAACCGATGAGGTCGTCACTCCAAGGTAACGAGCCACCTCTGCCCCGGGATACCCCATCTTCCCTATGGCCAACTGACAAAACACTCTCCTTGCCCTCACCACTTCTCTCTTTCGATTCCCTGAACGTAACTCCCGCTCCTCTATCCCTTCTCCCTCCATCACCCTCTTTGCCAACCCCTGTAAATCCGGCACTTTACGATTTATCCTCAGTGTCTCCCTTTCCCTCTCATCTACTTCACGAAGGAGCTTTTCAATAAATTCATCCCCTCCTAATACCCTCTCATCAAAGGCCACCTTGATCCCTTTCCTCCTCAACGACAAGACCTGAGACCACCCCCCTAAACTCCTCATTAATCCCCCTCCGACTAATTCCGGCCTCTTCCCACGCCTTATCCCTTCCTCTACATACCGCTCATATTTTTCAACAGCCTTATCCCCCTTGCCAAAATACTCAAGCACCGTGTCCACCTCCTGCCATCCTCGCTTCACTCTCCCCACAATGGCCGAGTGTCCTGACCAACGGTATTGGCCCAATCCTCTCATGTCGCCCACCATCCCTGCTCTCAACGGATTCAAGTGAATGTAACGTGTCAGCTCCAGCAGATAGGGGTCGTCCTCACAGAGGATCGATTTATACCTGTTTTGAAACAGATGGCCACGCCTCTTGTGTCGCAGGTTGAAATTGACCACATAACCCGTAAGGAGTTTCCGCATGCTCTTGGAAATGGGCTGCCGAGCGGTACGAACCAATAGGTGAAAGTGGTTCGAAAGGAGAGACCACGCATAGACCTTGAGGTTTCCATCCAGGCATAAACCTGACAACCTGTTCAGAAAGTCTTCTCGGTCTTGGTCTGTGCGAAAGATGTTTGTCCTTTCAACGCCCCGGCCCATGATATGATGTAAAGCCCCGGGAGCATCGAGTCTGGGTTGTCTTGGCATATGGGCTCATTACTCCTTTTTGCCCCGTTTGTCAAGTTGTTTTAGAACCAACGTCCCCTCTGGTCTTCATAGTTTATAAAATACACAATTTGATTTTTTTGTCAATATTTTTTTGTATATGTCCTTTTCCAAGGATAAAATTAAGAAAAAAATATTCAGGAAAAAATTATTGACAAACGGAGTTATTTCGGCTAAAAAAAAGCATTTGTGAAAAATATCATTTGTTAGAGGAGACCAATATGAAAGAAGTTGTTATCGTCAGTGGAACAAGGACGGCCATTGGCAATTTTGGTGGTTCCCTCAAGGATGTTCAGGTCGTGAAATTGGGCGCTACTGTTATCAGAGAAGTCCTGAGAAAAGCAGGTCTTAAACCCATCCCTAGAAAGGAATATTCGGAGATTGGCCCGGATATGCTGAAAGGGGCAGGGATGACAGATTTGGAGAAGACCCATTATCAGTGGGAAGGGCCCTTCAAAGAGGTAGAAGTGGATGAAATCATTATGGGCAATGTGCTTCAGGCCGGACAGGGACAGAACCCGGCCCGGCAAGCTGTCATTCAGGGTGGTGTTCCTAAGGAAACCCCTGCTTTTACCATCAATAAAGTATGCGCATCAGGTCTGAAGGCGGTTGCCCTTGGAGCCCAGACCATTCAGGCAGGGGAGGCGGACGTGATCATTGCTGGGGGGATGGAGAATATGAGCCAGGTTCCCTATGCCTTTCCGCAGGGTCGCTGGGGCGCCAGGATGTTCAACCAGGAGATGGTGGACCTCATGGTCTTTGATGGTCTCTTTGAGATCTTTTACGGATATCATATGGGAGTCACCGCTGAAAATATCGCTGAAAAGTACGGGATCACGAGAAAAGATCAGGATGAGATAGGATTACTCAGTCACCAGAGGGCAAGAGCTGCCATCCAGAAGGGCATTCTAAAAGAGGAGATCATTCCGGTTGTTATCCCACAGAAGAAAGGAGAACCTATCTCCTTTGATACGGACGAGAGGCCCATGGACACTTCCTTAGAAAAGATGGGCAAGCTTCCTACGGCCTTCAAGAAAGGAGGAACGGTCACAGCAGGCAATGCCTCCGGAATCAATGATGCGGCTGCAGCGGTTCTTCTGATGTCAAAAGAGAAAGCCAAAGAACTTGGCCTTGAGCCTCTGGGAAAGATCAAGGTTTATGCCTCAGCCGGAATCGATCCAGCTTACATGGGACTGGGCCCCATTCCTGCAGTGAGAAAAGTTCTTAAGAAAGCGGGCCTCTCTTTGAGTGATATCGGACTGATTGAACTAAACGAGGCTTTTGCCTCTCAGGCGGTTGCATGCATTCGGGAGTTGAAATTCGATCTCGAGAAGACGAATGTTAATGGAAGCGGAATCTCCTTAGGCCACCCCATTGGCTGCACAGGCTCGAGATTGATTGTCTCACTTCTTTACGAGATGAGAAGAAGAAAAGTGAATCTCGGGCTGGCCACGCTCTGTATTGGCGGCGGCCAGGGCATGGCGATGGTTGTGGAAAGGAGTTAAATTCAAAGCACGAAATCCGAAATTCGAAACAATTTCAAAATTCAAATGTTCTAAACTTGTTTAAATTTCTGTCATTCGGTATTCGAATTTGTTTCGAATTGGTCCGAGACGGACGCTTCGCCCGATATTCGGATTTCGGATTTGTGAAACGTAAGAAGGAGGCAAGATGGAATATAAAAACATTATGGTGTCTTTCGAAGGCGAGATCGGGATCCTGACGATTAACCGTCCAAAGGCCCTCAATGCCCTGAATATTGAAACGCTTCAAGATATTCAAGCAGGCATTGGCGAGGCAAAGGATCAACCGGGGTTGAAGATCCTCATTGTCACCGGAGCTGGTGAGAAAGCCTTTGTGGCTGGAGCCGATATCCTTCAGATGAAGGAGATGAATTCGATCGAAGCACTCAACTTTTCAAAGACGGGCCACCATACCCTGAAGATGCTCCAGGATTTTCACTGCCCTGTCATTGCAGCAGTCAATGGGTTTGCCCTGGGAGGAGGAACGGAGATCGCGCTTGCCTGCGACTTTGTCTATGCCTCCGAAAATGCGAAGTTCGGACTTCCCGAGACGACCTTGGGTATCTTTCCGGGTTTTGGAGGAACTCAGAGGCTTCCCCGCCTGATAGGAAAGGGTAAAGCCAAAGAACTGATCTTCACCGGAAAGATGATCAGCGCTCAGGAAGCATTTCAGATGGGGATCGTCAATAAGATTTTTCCCCAGGCCTCACTGATGGAGGAGACAAAGAAGACGGCCTTCCAGATCGCCGGCAATGGAGCGGTTGGCATCAGGCTGGCGAAGATGGTGATGGAGAGCGGCTTTAATATGGATCTGACAGAGGCCTGCAACCTTGAATCTTATGCCTTTGGCATCGGGTTTGCGTCGGAGGATCAGAAAGAAGGGATGCGGGCTTTTATCGAGAAGAGAAAACCCGATTTTAAGGGAAGATAAGAGGGCCCGGAGAAATTCTTAAGGCTCTCGATAAGGAGGAGCAAGGTGAAGATCGTTGTCTGTATCAAACAGGTTCCTGATACTACGGATGTGAAGATCAACCCAGAGACCAACACCCTGGTTCGTGAAGGGGTGGCCAGCATTACCAATCCCTTTGATGAGTTTGCCATTGAAGAGGGACTCCGCACAAAGGAGAAATATGGCGGCGAGGTTCATGTGATCACGATGGGGCCTCCGCAGGCGATCGAAGTTCTGAAGAATGCGCTGGCGGTGGGATGCGATAAGGTCTATCTCGTATCGGACAAAGCGTTTGCAGGGGCGGATACCTTAGCCACTGCCTATGCTGTGTCAAAGACGATTGAACATATTGGAGGCGCAGACCTCATCTTCTGCGGAAAACAGGCGATTGACGGAGATACAGCGCAGGTGGGCCCTGGCGTTGCTACCCGGCTGGGCTTACCACAACTGACCTATGTCTGCAAGGTACGGGAGATCAATCCCGAGCAGAAGAAGATCGTGGTGGAACGATTGATGGAGAATGGTAAAGAGGTCGTCGAATCCTCGCTTCCCGCAGTCGTCACCGTGGTCAAGGATATCAATGAGCCCAGACTTCCTTCCTTGTTGGGAATTAAGAAGGCAGCGAAAGCCCAGATCCCTACTCTCTCTGCAAAGGATGTTGGGGCAGATGAGAACCGCATCGGATTGAAAGGCTCGCCCACCTGGGTGACGAAAGTTTTTACACCAGAACCCAGAGGCGGAGGAGAGGTTTTAAAAGGGGAGTTGACGGATGTGGTTCCGCTGCTGATCAATAAATTGATGGATTCAAAATTTATAAAGTAATTTAAAAAAATTTGGAATGATGGAATAATGGAACATTGGAATCATGTTAAAACAGGAAGCCAAAATCGTTTTCAACCCAACCTTCCACCTTTCCATTATTCCAGTTTTCCATTCGACGTAGGAGGAGAGAAGAATGGCGACATTATTGATTGATAAAGAGACCTGCACAGGATGCGAAGCCTGTATCCCTTCATGTCCCTTCGGCGCATTGAGCATGAAGGATAAGATTGCCGTTGTTGACGAGAAATGCACCTTCTGCGGAGCTTGCGTGGACGTCTGTCCGGTGAGCGCGATCACTCTACAGAAGGATGAAAAAGCGGTGACCATTGATCCAGGCGCCTACAAAAATGTCTGGGTTTTTATCGAACATGAACATGGAAAGGTCTCCAGTGTCTCCTTTGAACTTCTCGGAGAGGGAAGGAAATTAGCGGATACGCTCGGATGTCAATTATGTGGGTTCGTTTTCGGGAAAGAGGTGGAAGGGTTTATTAAAGAAGCGTTCGCTTACGGGGCGGAAAAGGTCTATGTGACTGAAAGCCCTCTGCTTGAGCCTTATCGGACCGACCCATATGCCTTCGCTGCAGCCAACCTCATCCGGAAATATAAACCTGAGATCGTTCTCTTCGGAGCCACGGTTCAGGGTAGAGATTTTGCCGGCACGGTTGCCACCACCCTGGAAGCGGGATTGACCGCTGACTGCACGGGCCTTGATATCGATCCCGAGACGAAATATCTCAAACAGACCCGGCCTGCGTTTGGCGGGAACATCATGGCGACCATTCTTGATTACCCCAATTACCGGCCCCAGATGTCAACCGTCCGTCCGAAGGTTTTTCCTATGCCTGCGAGGGATGACTCAAGAAAAGGAGAGGTCATCCGTGAGCCTCTGCCCATGACCGAGGATCAGATTCGGACAAAAGTCCTCGAATTCATCAAAGGAGCAGAGGCAGTCAACCTGGCTGACGCCGAGATCATCGTTTCAGGAGGAAGAGGGATCGGAAGCCCAGAAAACTTCAAGGTGATTCGCGAACTGGCAGCTATCTTAGGAGCGGCTGTGGGAGCCTCCCGTGCCGCTGTGGATGCTGGCTGGATCCCTTATGAACATCAGGTGGGGCAGACTGGCCGGACGGTCAGACCGAAGATCTATTTTGCCTGCGGGATTTCGGGTTCCATTCAACACCAGGCAGGCATGAAGACCTCGGATATCATCGTGGCCATCAATAAGGACCCGGAAGCCCCCATCTTTAAGATTGCAACCTATGGTGTGGTAGGCGACCTCTTCACCATCATCCCCATGATCCAGGAGGAGTTCAAGAAAAGGCTGGGACGTTAATTTTTAATTTAAGTTCAAATGTCAAAACCCAAATGACAAAGGAATGTCAAATTTCAAAATCCTTCCTTATAATAGGAAGGCAAACGGGAAATGGACTTAATTCTTTAAGCATTGTGCTTTGACATTCTCTTTGCTTGAATTGAACTTTGGACTTTGACATTTGCCATTTCTCCTCCTCTTTTTTCCTCTTGCTTTTTCCTTTCCCTTTCATCATAATTGAAAAAAATGAGATTTCTGAAAAAAATCAGAACTCTCTGATGAAAGAGCGAAAAGTAGTTTTTTAGAGCTCTCAAAAAATCACTCAAAGGGGGTTCCCCATCCATGATCGTTACTTGCGCCTCCTGTTTGACAAAGTATCAACTCGATGATTCGAGAATATCAGAAAAGGGGGCAAAGGTTCGCTGCTCAAGGTGCAAGCATGTCTTCTATGTTGTCCCGCCTCCGGAGACAAAAGAAGAGATAGCCGAGAATTTTGAGTCTTTTGCTAAGTTTCATGAGGAGTTGATCGTAAAAGATCAGAAAGTAACTGGACTCCCTTCTTTAGAGGATGAGGAAAAAGAGGAGGTGAAGAAGACAGAGGCACCACCTGTGAAGGCGGAGGAAGAAGAAAAATATCTTTTTTCCGATCAACCTCCTCAGGAACAGATGGAATCCTTCACTCTTCCGGAATTGGAGGAGCCAAAGGAGATCGAAATCAAAGAGACCAGGCCGAAGAAAGTCCCCATCGATGAGAGGAAAATCAGAGGGGAGAGGAGAAAAACTCCTCGCGTGTTTGCCCTTGTGGCTGTCATTGTCATCCTGGTGTTTGGCCTTTTCTATTTATGGACGGAGATGGAATCAGGTGGGAAGTTTTCCTCTTATTTAGAGAACCCTCTGAAAAAAGTGACCCAACTGTGGGAAAAGATTTGGGGAACAGAAAAGGAGGGCTTGGTCGTAAAAGACTTGTCCGGTTATGAGGAAAAGGTGGGAGAATTTTCCCTTTATATGATTGAGGGCAAGGTGGATAACCAATCCCAAAAAGGAAAAAAACATATCAAAGTCAAAGTGATCATCTTTGATCAGAACAGAATGAAGGTCGCTGAAAAAGAAACCCTGTGTGGCCGTACCATCGGCCGTGGAGAGTTGAAAACCCTCCCATCCGACTTCCTTTCGGGAGAAATGATCATTCAGCCCAAAGCGGAAAATGAGATGACCGTCCCTTCGGGTAAGACCATTCCCTTTGTAATCGTCTTCAAGGATTTGCCTGCTCAGGCCAAAGAATTCAAAGTCGAGATCGTCGAAGCCCCTAACCTCTAATAATAGTTCGGAGTTCGGAGTCAGGAGTTCGGAGTTTTAAAAAATGTCTCATATTGGCTCCGAACTACGAACTCATCACTCCGAACTTTTAATCCCTTGGATATAGATTTCCACGAGGGTGAGAAAGAGGGTGACGATCAAGGGGCCTCCCACCAGGCCGATTATCCCAAAAGCCTGAATTCCTCCAAGAACAGAGAAGAAAAGAAGAAGAGGATGGATCTTTGTTTTGGTGCTGACCAAGAAGGGACGAAGAAGATTGTCGACCATACCGATGAGTAAAATCCCCAATCCCAGAAGAATGATTCCTTTTAAAAAAGCTCCCTGAAGAAATAAGAAGAGCGCTGCTGGACCCCAGATGAGAGCTGTTCCCCCCATTGGTATAAAGGAAAGAAAAGCCATTGTTGTCCCCCAGAAGACAGGAGACGAAATCCCCAGAATCCAGAAAGATACTCCTCCTAAAATCCCCTGAAGTATGGCAATCAGTATCCCCCCATAGAGAGTTGCGGAGATCATTGCTTTAAACCGCTCAATGATCATTTCGCTCTCCTTTGCAGGGAAGGGAACAATCTCTTTGATCCATGTGAGGAGACGATCTCCATCTTTGAAAAGGTAGTAGAGGGAGAGAAGGGTGAAGAAGAAACCGGCAACAAACGTAGATACACCCTTCAGGAGATTGGATGTCTGGTTGAAGAGAAAGACGCTGATCTGCTGGACATTCTTAAGCAGGAAGTTAAGCGGGTCTACACTGGAGAGATCGACATATCTATTAAGCCTTTCCATTACCCCTTTGAGCAGAGGGAGTTCCCTTATCTGGCTTAATGAGGATTGGAGCTGACCTGTTTTGATCATCTCATCGAGATGGTGATAGAAATCCATGACCTCATTAGCAAGGGAGACCATCAGAAGACTTACTGGAAGAACGATCACCAGGAAAGTGAAGAGGGTTATTGCCAATGCAGCGAGAACCCTCCTTTTTCTCAAGAGGCGCTGAAATTTTAAAAAGAGAGGGTAGAAGGCAATGGCTAAAAGAATCGCCCATACGATCGACGCTAAAAAAGGAGAGAAGACCTGGTAGAGGTAGTAAAACGTAAAAAAAGCGAGAAGAAGAATAAAGAGGAAAAAAATATACTTTTTTTTCATAAATCACTTAAGTAAGGGTTATCGGAATATCAGGTAATCAGGGTGCAGATATCAGTATAACAGGATATCAGGTCATCTTTTTACTTTTTTCTTTTGCCTAATATAGCGGGTGTAGCCATTGATGCCCCGTATCACTTCCTCATATTCCTCTACCCATGTTTGGGATTGGTTTGAATCTAAATATCCCTTCCCTGACAACTTACGTATTTGGTTTTGTGTCTCTCCTGCTTCCTTTCTTGCGATTAGAAAACCTTTAATTTTCTCATTATAATAATATGCAGTGTACCCCTCTGCAATATTGTCGCAGACGGACGATGAACAACGTTCAATTTGATCTCTTAACTTGAAACTTTCTTTTGCAGGGATTTTTTTGGAGAATTTATGAATTTCCAGCATCAATTTATAGGCTTTTTGCCACACCCAAAGTTTCTCAAATCCTGCCACAAATCTTTCCTGATCACCTGATACCCTGATATCCTGCATCCTGATCTCCTGATTACCCGATCACCTTCTTTGCCTCCTCTTTCCAGCTTTTCACCAGATAGATGAGAGGAAGGCTTATAAGAGTGATGGCCATCTTGACGACATACTGGCCTTCGATGAGGGGCCAGATTGGCATGATGCCATAGAAAGCCAGAGTGATGAAGATGATACTGTCCAGGCCGGTTGAAATGGTATTGCTCACCAGAACCCTCAACCCCTTTGGGCCACGGATCCGGGATCTCCAGAAGGCGAAGATTTCTGCATCGATGAGCGAACTGATCAAGTATGCCGTAAGACTGGCAAAGACGATCCTCGGAGTGCTTCCTAAGACAGAAGCAAAGCCTTCCTGCCCTTTATAGAAAGAGGCAGAAGGAAGTGCAACAGCAAATTGGGCATAAGCGGCCAGCAAGATGTTGGCAATGAAAGCGGCCAAGATGACCTTCCGGGCTCCCTGCTTGCCCATGGATTCATTGATCAGGTCGATGAGAGTGAAGGTGAGCGTATAGATGAAGATGGCCGCTGGAACAACCAGACCTCCGATCTGGACAGGTTTAGAGGCTGTTACGTTGGCGATCAACTCACAGGCGATGTAGAGGCCGATCAGGATTGTATCCATTTCGCAGGGATCAACCCTTTGAACGCAGAAGAAGAATAGGCGTCTCCGCCCGGGTTAAGAGTTTCAGGGCAGTGCTTCCCAGCACCCACCGGGTGATTCCGGATCGGCCATGGGTGGACATAATGATCAGATCAACTCCATTCTCTTTAGCAAAGTCGATGATTTCCACCGCCACCTGCTGGCCTGTTTTCACAGCAGAGGAGACCTTGAGCCCTTTCTGCTTCAATTCCTCTGCCTGACTCTGGAGATACTTTTCTGCCGACTCTTTCTGTTTCTCATCGATGATAAGAGGGGTCACCAGTTCAGGCGACCCATAGATGGGCATAAACGGAACGACCTGGAAAAGAATGATTTCTGAGCCAAACGTCTGTGCCAGTTTCTCAGCCTGGCCGATGGCCTTTTTAGCCAGCTCCGAACCATCCAGAGGAATTAAAATCTTTTTATACATACCCCACCTCCTTCACATAGATTATGCTTAACATGATGGAATCATAGGGAGATCATTTGATCTCTTTCTGTCACCCACTATTCCAATATTCCATCATCCCAGCATTTCAACCTACTCCTTTATACCAATTTTGTTTTTTTAAGGCAACAAAAAAGAGTTAATAACCCCACCCAGCCTCCCCTTACATTAAGTCGATTAGACCCGACCACGGGGGGAGGTATGGAGGGGTTAGAAAGGGAAAACACCCACACAGGAGACCGAAAGAACCAAGGCAAAAAAGGCTATCGGAATTTTCAATACTTTCCCCCTTTATTATCGAAATAATCAATTTGACAGCCAACCTATTTCCTTTTAACAATTCGATTGTTTAATCCCCGAGAGTCATTAATTGAAAGGTACCATGATGGAGAAGGTTGTTCCTCCCTTTTCTCTTGTATGAGGGCCTGTAACAGGCCCGAAGAGGCCTAGGTTAGGTCTCCGGATCGACCGAAGGAGAGAGAGAAAAGGGGTATCCTCTATGCATCCTTTTTAGGTTGTCATCCCTAAATCCAACTTTCCCCTTTCTCTTTGAAAATCTTTCTGACGTTTCCAATATGTGGTTAAAACCTATCTTAAGAAAGGAGGTTCATCGATGACCACCATTAAAAACTTTTTTGCGACCCGTTGGGGGATTATCGGGGTTGGAGCCATTATCGGGATTTTTGCACCTCTTCTGCAGAAGTGGGGAAATCCTGCAAACATGGGCGTCTGCGTGGCCTGCTTCGATAGGGACATTGCTGGTGCGCTCGGTCTTCACCGGGCCGCTTTAGTCCAGTATATGAGGCCTGAAATCATCGGCTTTGTCCTTGGCTCACTGATTGCTGCCTATGCGTTCAAGGAATTCAAGGCTCGAGCCGGCTCTGCTCCTATCGTCCGGTTTGTCCTCGGCGCCTTTGCCATGATCGGGGCCCTGGTCTTTTTGGGCTGTCCCTGGCGGGCTGTGCTTCGCCTGGCCGGCGGGGATGGAAACGCGATTTTCGGGCTACTCGGATTGATCGGAGGCATATGGGTGGGCACGCTCTTCCTGAAAGGGGGTTACAACCTGGGCCGTTCTCAAAAAACTCATACCTCAGTCGGATGGCTTCTGCCTTTAATCATGTTTGGGTTTCTTATTCTTATGTTTATTTTCCCACAGGTTCAGGGACAGGAAAAAAGTGGAGTGCTGTTCTACAGTATCAAAGGGCCAGGGTCGATCCATGCGCCACTATTTGTTTCGCTTGTGGTTGGGCTCCTGATCGGATTCCTTGCACAGAGAAGCCGGTTCTGCACCATGGGTGCCATTCGGGATTTCGTCCTTTTCAGACAAACCCATCTTCTCTTAGGGTTCATTGCCCTCGTTGTGGTTGCCTTCATCGTCAATCTGATCTTGGGACAGTTTAACCCCGGTTTTTCAAAGCAACCGGTAGCCCATAGCATGAGCCTGTGGAACTTCGGCGGAATGGTGTTAGCCGGGTTAGCCTTTGCTCTGGCCGGTGGATGTCCGGGAAGACAGCTTTTCCTTTCAGGAGAAGGCGACGGGGATGCCGCCGTCTTTGTTCTGGGAATGATTGTCGGAGCCGGTTTTGCCCATAACTTTGGCCTGGCAAGTTCTCCGGATGGAGTTGGGCCTTATGGTATTCCTGCGGTGATCATCGGACTTCTCACTTGCCTGTTTATTGGATTTACCATGAGAAAAGAAGTCGCCTAAAAAGGAGGGATAAAATGAGTAAAATTGTTGATGCCCGCGGGCTTTCATGTCCTCAACCTGTATTGCTGGCTCTGAATGAAATGAAAAAGATGAACAAAGGCGAGATTGCCATCCTTGTAGATACCGACACCTCGAAAGAGAATGTTTCCCGTGCCGCAACCACTCAGGGATGGAGAGTGGAAGTTGAGAAGGGCCAAGAGGAATATCGTCTGGTCTTAAAGAAAGATTAGAAATGATCTACTTTGACAACGCTGCCACGTCATGGCCAAAACCTCAACAGGTTAAAGAGGCGATGAATCGCTATATGGAGGAGGTCGGCGCCAACCCGGGGCGATCCGGACACTCTCTCTCCATCGAAGCGGCTCGGATCATCTATGAAGCGAGAGAAGCCTTGTCTGTTTTATTTCATGTTAAAGATTCCTCCAGAATCATCTTTACGCTCAATGCCACCGAATCCATCAATTTAGCCCTGAAGGGTTTATTGAAACCCAAAGACCATGTCATCACGAGCAGCGTGGAACATAATTCGGTGATGAGGCCTCTTCGTTATTTAGAAAAGATGGGAGTCGAATTAAGCATTGTTACCTGTTCTGCAGAAACCATGCTTGACCCTGTGGAGGTCGAGAGGAAGATTCGATCCAATACCAGGATGATTGTTCTCAGTCATGCCTCGAATGTTATTGGAACGCTCCTTCCCGTAAAGGAGGTTGGGCTTATTGCGAGAAGGTATAATCTTTTACTTTTAGTGGATGCCGCTCAAACCGCAGGGGCTTACCCGATCAATGTTGAAAAGGACGGGATCGACCTATTAGCTTTCACAGGGCATAAAAGCCTTTATGGTCCTCAGGGCACCGGGGGGCTGGTCATCGGGGAACATGTCAACATTCAAGACCTGACCCCCTTAAAGCAGGGGGGGACAGGAAGCCGATCCGAGTTTGAGGAGCAACCCGACTTTCTCCCGGACCGTTATGAGAGCGGGACGCCCAATACCGTCGGGATTGCCGGACTTCTCGCAGGGGTTCAATTCGTTCTGGAAATAGGGGTGGAACAAATCCGTCAAAAAGAGATGAAACTGATGGAAAAACTGACCACAGGATTAAAAGAGATCCCACAAGTAAAACTTTTTGGTGATCCTCGGGGAGATCGAGTTGCCACGCTCTCTTTCAATTTCACTCATCTCACCCCTTCTGAGGGAGCGTACCGGTTGGAAAAGGAGTTTGGCATCTTCTGCCGGCCGGGACTTCACTGTGCGCCCGCAGCCCACCGCACTATTGGAACATTTCCGGGAGGGACCATCCGATTTGGTCTGGGGGCATTTAACACCCAAGAGGAGATCCATACCGCTATTGAGGCCATTGGTCGGATTTCAAAAGGAAGAGAGTGAGTTTTTCCCTTGCAGAATCCGATGACCTATGAAAAGATAAGGTTAGATAGGGCAAAAAAGATTAAGATCAATAGGAGGGATCAAGATGTCGGTAATTGATTGTCGTGGGCTCGCTTGTCCGCAACCTGTCATTACGACGAAGCAGGCATTGGAGCAGGTGAAGGAAGGGGAGATCATTGTCATCGTGGATAATTCCGTCTCCTGTAATAATGTGGAACGATTTGCCCGAAGCCAGGGGTGTTCGGTGGACATTAAGGAGGAGGGTCAGCAGTTCCATATACGTATCCAGAAGGGGAAAACCTCTTCCTCCCTGGAAGCTTCCCAGGAAAAGTTAAAGGCCCAGAAGATTATCGTCTATATCAATTCTCATCTTCTCGGAATTGGCGATGATGCACTGGGGGCCATTCTGATGGGCTCTTTTTTAAAGACCCTGATAGATCTGGACCCAAAACCGACTCGATTAATCTTGATTAACTCCGGGGTGCGATTGGCTTCGGAAGGCTCGGAGGTTCTTGAGGTGCTTCAGACATTATCCGGAAGCGGAGTGGATATTTTTTCCTGCGGGACCTGTCTCGATTTTTACGGATTGAAAGAGAAGTTAAGAGTTGGAAAAGTTTCAAATATGTATGACATTGCCCAGTCTCTTCTCGAATCAGATCGATTGATCCGGCCATGAAGTGCGTCTTTATATTTGAGTCCATCCATCGCGTCATGAAAGCTGAAAAACTTCTCAAGGGGAAAGGGATAAAGATAAGTCTTATTCCTGTACCGCGGGAAATCAGTTCGGATTGCGGAGTCGCCATTGAAGTGTCTGAAGCATTCGAAAAAGAAGCCCGCCTTCTTCTTGGGGAGAATAAGGTTTGTATCCTGGAATGTTATGACAGATGCCCCGATGGGCGATTTGAGAAAAAGAAGGAGAGCCTGCACGAGTTGGACGCCACCCACGAACATTGAATATCGTTCTTAGGTCAAGGCAAAGGTTAGGAGGCCAGTTTGGGCAAGGTGATGAGGTGAGGTGAAATCTAAATCCGAAGAACAGAGGAAAACATGGAAGAAGTGCGACTGACAGAAAAAGTGAAAAAAGCGGGTTGAGCGGCGAAGATTGGGCCGGAGGATCTGGACCAAATTGTTAAAGGGTTACCCATTCCAGAAGACCCGAAGGTTTTGGTGGGACTGGAGACTTCGGATGATGCCGGGGTCTATCAACTGAATGATGAGATGGCTCTGGTTCAGACCGTGGATTTTTTCACTCCGATCGTGGATGATCCTTTCACGTTCGGACAAATAGCTGTGGTCAATGCTTTGAGCGATGTCTATGCCATGGGAGGGACGCCGCTGACCGGGATGAATTTAGTGGCCTTTCCGATCAAGACCCTCTCTCCTTCAATTCTGCGAGAGATTCTCCTCGGAGGGCTTTCAAAGATGAAGGAAGCGGGGGTCGCCCTGGTTGGTGGACATTCGATCGAAGATCCGGAGATTAAATATGGTTTGTCTGTGACGGGATTGATCCATCCGAAAAAGATCCTGACCAATGCTACGGCCAAGGTTGGGGATAAGTTGGTGTTAACGAAAGCCCTCGGTACAGGAATCATTGCCACAGCACTGAAGGGCCAGATGGCCTCTGATGAGGCTGTCCGTAAGATCGTAGAGAGTATGGTCACTCTGAATCGAACGGCTTCGGAGTTGATGAAAAAATTCGGAGCCCATGCCTGCACGGATATCACCGGGTTTAGTTTCATCGGCCATACCCTGGAGATGGCGACCGCAAGTCAAGTGGGGATGGTGATTCAATCAAAAGCGATTCCCGTCTTTCCTGAGGCCATGGAGTATGCACAAATAGGACTGGTCCCCGGAGGGGGGCACTCCAATCGCCAATTCTTCTCTTGCAGGGTGGAGGTCGCTGCCGATGTGTCTCCCATTCTTTCAGATATTCTTTACGATCCTCAAACTTCCGGCGGTTTGTTGATTTCAATACCTTCCGCCAAAGCAGAGGATTTGGTGGCGGCTTTGAAAAAAGAGGGGCAGGTTCATTCCTGCATTGTAGGAGAAGTGGTAAAAGAGGTTCCCGGAAAGATTCAACTCCTCTAATTTATCCTGTTTCTTCCTGAAACACGAGTCGTTTTTAACGGCTCTGCCCAGTCCTGAGAACACCAAAACCAAGCAGAAAAAGTCCTGCAAAGTAGACCGGAATAGTAATGTGCGGAGAGGGCTGACCATCAAAAACAAATTTGGCCAGTGCCAGCAGGGCATCCGAGGTCATAAAAAGAAAAGCACCCACAGCGGCCATGGGGCGAACATCCGACATGATGGCGAGCACAGTCATCAGGGTGATCACCACAAGATAAGCAAGAACAGGTATCAGAAGTGAACCCAGCTTGGGGATAAGTACAATGGCCATTACCAGTCCAAAGATCAATACGGGTATGGTCCAGGCGCGGCGGGAATTATTAGGAGTACGTCGCATCCAGAACAGGGCAAGAAAACCCACATGCCCCAACAGAAATGCGGCAAGCCCAGGAACAAAGAGCCGGACCCGGTCAATATCGAGAATGACATCACCAGCCCCGCAAAAGAGCGCCCCGGCCAGCATCACCATCCGATGAGATGTTTTCATTGGGCTGGCCAGGAGTATCGCCAGGGCAAGACTCAGCGCTGGAATGACCTTGATGGCGAAACTAAGGGTAAACCCCGGCGCAACTATTTTGACAAGCATAAAAGCAACAGCCGCCGCAAAATAAATCACCATAAAGGGAAGATAGGTCACGGATTGCTCCTTTTCATATTCACCCACTTTGAACGTCAAGGATTGAGGTAAAGTTTGTGTTTAGCCGCTGCTTCTACCTTTTCTCTGCTCCAGAGCATGGGATGATATGTTACTTTTGCCCAGGAATCTATTTGATCACCGTACCACCGGCTTCCGGGGTGTCCGCTGACGCCAGTGGAATTGCACCTCACGCTCCGATCAAAATCTCCGAGGTCAATGATCATGCGCATGGAGGGTATCAGTCCCACGCTAAAGTTTCCTCTGCTTGCGTACCAGATATTGTTGTTTACTGTTTCAGTAGAACCCGAGACAGGAACAGGTCCCCGGTTGACCAGCGCTTCGAGCGGTTTGATGCGACTGGCCCCTAATGGGTTGCTGACAAAAGTAGCCTGATGCAATTTACCCCACTTCCATTTGTCACGGTCTTTACCCAGAGCCATCTTCGCCGCTTCATAAGCTTCTTCGAATGATTTAACCAGTATTTCGTCGCGCGTCTCTTTCTTATCCTTCGTTGACGGATCATCCCACCAGGGGTCGTTAGGATTCTCTAAAAGGAGTGTGATGGCCCATAACTCTTTATCAATGCCATCGGCTCTGGCTATATCTCCGAGTTTGGGCTGAAACGTATTCTGCATCAACTTCATGATAAACTGATTGAAGAGGACAGCATGCGGGCTATCCTGTCCACACTGTTTGTCCCATTTGAGCAACCAGTCGCGGGCGTCAGTCAGTTCCAAATTACTGAATTTAAGATTTGCCAGCGCAGGGAGTATCTCCTGAGCCGGAATGCTCTTGTTGTCGCCTTGTATGGCCTGGTAAGCAGCTACGGTGTTGGGTGCCATTTGCTTGATCAGTTCATCAACGCGCTCGGAGCGATAACCGTAAACCCACTTATTGTATCTGGAACCGAAGTCCGCATTAACGCCTGGTCCTAACTTCTTGTTCAACATAGCGTAATATTGAGGAGGGGCAGGCTCCTGATTGGAGGCAACAATGTATTGGCGTGCGGGGTTGTAGAGTTGTGGCAACAGGTCATAGGGCACATAGCCCTTCCACTCAAACTGATCCGTCCAGCCAGGCATTGGCACCTGACCTGTGTGGCCCTTGACTCGAACAGGTATTTTGCCGGGCATCTTGTAGCCGATATTGCCCTGCCGGTCGGCGTAGATCAGAGCTTGAGAAGGGGTATCCCAGAGTTCGATTGCCGAGAGAAACTCTCGCCAATTTTTGGCCCGGTTAAGCTTCAATATCGCCAGTACGATGGTGCTCGGTTGCAGGCCGGTCCAGCGCAAAGCGAGTGGGTCTTTATTGTTAAATCCTGCCAGTTGGCCGGTTTTGGGGTCGTACCTGTTGTCATTGATAATCGGACCCAGATGGGTGATTCTCACTTTGATGTGGATGGATGGCTTGCCATCGCCGAAAACGAGAACCTCGTCGTGCACCGTCATGTCTCGCCATTTTCCGTTCCACTCATATTGCAGCGGGTTGGAAGGATTGACTTTTATCTGATAATGATCGTTCACGTCCGGATAGACGTTTGTAACTCCCCAGGCGATATCGTTATTGTGACCTGCGACCACGCCGGGATTCAGAGCAAAAGAGAAACCGGAGACATCAAATGGCCGGCCAGTGCCGTCATCAGGGCAATGGAGGGCGACCTCGTACCAGATGGAAGGCTGCTGAATACCCAGGTGCGGGTCGTTGGCCAGCAGCGCCTTCCCTCCTTCCGTCATACTGCCCGTAGTAGCCCAGGAGTTACTGCCTGTACCCTCGGTTTGCCCCATGATGAAAGAAAGATCGGCTGTCGGATGATCATCACTTTGTGTATCCGCATAAATCGTTCTTTTGGGTAACGGAGACTGTAGATGAGATGTGGAAGGATACGTCACTTTAATATCTTCCTCCAGCAGTACCGTGGGTTTATGCCCGAGCGGCCAGGAAGGCACCAGCCACTGCTCTGCCATCTCTGTGCCGAGCTTGGCATAGAGCTTGGTACGAATCATTTCCAGATTGCGAGAAAGGCCGAGGTCCCAGGCCATCAGTTTAGAGAAGACCAGCGCATCGAGCGGCGACCAGGGATCCACTTTAAATTTAACCCCGGTCAGACCAAGGATGGTGTAATTGACTGAAAGCTGCTGAGGGCTTCGTCCTGAAATATAAGCATTGACGCCGGCAACAAAGGCATCCAGGGTAGCGCGTTCCTCAGGCCGATAGCTGTTATATTCCTGTTCAGCAACTTTATAAAGGCCCAGTGACCGCAGGTAGATGTTTGCATTCATCAGTGCGTCTTTTTTGCCGGTGAGTTCCTGGATTCTTCCGCCGCAGGTTTTGCGGAAAAACTCCATTTGCCACCAGCGGTCTTGAGCTTGCACGTATCCCTGCGCGAAAAAGAGATCGTGCATATTTTTGGCATAGATGTGCGGCTTCCCGCTGGCATCCCGAAGAATCTCCACACGCTCCTTCAATCCCATTGCCTTGAGCTCACCATCCATCTTCGGTTGCGGACGTTTGAGGATATATTGATAGTATCCAAACCCTCCAGCAGCGATCAAGACAACCACAGTGAGCAGGACGATCAATGTAATTTTCAGCGCTTTACCGAATTTCCCCTTGATCATGTGTCAACCTCCCTTCCACCCCGAAATGAAAGCTGGTCTTAAACGGCATTATTGTCCTAAAAGCGTAGATAGTCAATGGGGCGATGGGGTCACATCTTCATATGTCATTAATTTCTTGACAAGAACCCATCTTTGAATATGATATTTTTACCATATGCTCCCCACCCAGAAAAAGAAGAGGACGAGGTTTTTGGGAGGCCATGATAATCCTTAGATGGATGTTTAACTATTTCCCCTTGCGAGGGGAGTAGATTTTGAATATAATTAGAAAAAGTAAAGAGGAGAAACTAATTCGATGGAAATTGAAGTAAAATTATTTGCGACTCTTAGAGATTATCTTCCAAAGGGAAGCGGAAAATTTTCCTGCAAGTTGGAGATCGATGGCTCGACACGAGTTCAAGATATTTTGGACCGGCTTAACATTCCCGGAGAGATGCCCAAGATCATTCTGATCAACGGCATCCACGGGAAAAAAGAGCAAGTTTTAAAAGAAGGGGATGTCCTCTCCATCTTTCCTCCTGTAGCAGGAGGCTAACAGACGGAACAAGTTCAAATATCAAAATTCAAATGTCAAAGTAATGCACAAATAACTAAATATTAATTGGGTTCGTTTGATTATTTAAATTTGGATTTCCTTTGAAATTTGAACTTAGACATTTGGCATTTATTTAGATTGCTTCCCTTTCAGTTCTTCAATCTTTTTCTTCAGTTTTTCCGCCTGATCGGGTTTTGGGTTCAAGGTGAGAGCCTTCTCGTAGAGCTTGACGGCTTTATCATTCTGGTTCAGTTTTAAATAACCATCTCCTAGGTGCTCGGTGATCACCGGATCATTTGGGGTCAACTGGTTTGCCTTTTCGAGCTCTTTCACTGCCCGCTCATAATCCCCGAGTTTAAAATAGGCCCAACCCAGGCTGTCGGTGATGTAGCCCATATTGGGTTTCAAGCCCATCGCCTTTTGAATCAACTGGAGGGCTTCCTGGAGGTGGATCTCTTTCTCGGTGTAGGAGTACCCTAAATAGTTCAAGGCGTCGGCGTGATTGGGATCGAGCCGGATGATTTCTTTCATCTGGGAGACCATCTTTTCAAAGTCTCCCATTTTATCGTAGAGTGCACCGAGCTGATAAAGGAGGTCAACGTTCTCTTGGCTTTGGGATAGGCCTTTCTGGAGAGTTTCAAGGGCTCTTGGCAGCATCTCCTCTTTCTCGAAAAGGGCGGCAAGAATGAGATAGAGGTCTACCTCCTTGGGTTTGGCCTTAATCGATTCCTCCATGATTTGAATGGCTTCTTCTATTTTTTTCTGTTTGCTTAACGCCAAAACAATGCTCCTGCGGGAATCCGAGAAGAGATCCGATTCAACGGGAATCTTTTTGAATTCAGATATGGCCAGATCGATCGCCCCTTTTTCCACATAGGCCGCTCCCAGATAATACCTGACCCGGTCATCTTTTGGATTGGCGCCAAGGACAAAGTTGAATTCGAGGATGGCCTGATCCAGCTTTCCCTGTTCAAGATAGATGAGGCCGATCTTCGTCCGGAGGGTGGGATCGCCGGAGCCCGATTTCTGGAGTTCCTGGAACTGGGCCAGCGCCTCATCCAATTTTTTCTCTTTGATATAGGTCTGTCCCAATCGGTTCCTTGCCTGTTTGTGGTCCGGATGAAGGGTGAGTATCTTTTGATAAACCTCTGATGCTTTATGGGGCTCGTTCCGGATCTCATAGACAATTCCTAAGTCCATCAGAGCAGAAATCTGATTGGGCTCGATGGCGAGAGCCTTTAAAAGATATTCCTCTGCCTTGTCATAAGATTTTGTCTCGGCATAGATCCTTCCGAGGGAATAGAAGGCCATGGCAGAGTTAGGTTCGATCTTGAGAAACTGCTGGAGCAGATCAATCGCTTTCTCATATTCCCGGTTCTCCGCATAGAGAGAGCTGAGATAGAGATAGCTTTCGCGATGGCGGGGTGAAAGCTCAATCGCTTTCTTATAAGCGTCGATGGCAAGCTGATTCTTCTTTAACGATGAATAGATTCCGCCTAAGAGGAGATGGGCGGTCAGGTGAAGAGGGTCCACACGAATTGCCGCCTGACACTCCTCAATCGCTTCATTCATCAGCCCCTTATAGATATAGAGTGAGGCAAGGTCCACACGGAGTGAAGGTTCTTTTCCATCCTGAGCGATGGCCTCTTTCAGGTCTATGATGGCCTCGTCGAGTTTCCCCTCCCTCAGTTTTAACTGGGAGAGAAGGAAGTGATAATAAGCCCGCGGTTTTGGAGGAGTCAGCCTGTTCTGAAGAGTTTCTTTAACCGGAGGTGAGGAAACGGTTTGATTTGCTGGTGGGTTAGCTTTCTGGGCGCTTGCGCATGAAGTAAGAAGGACGATAGAGAGCAGGATGGATAACGACCTTGCTATACCCTGTTTCATAACTATTTAATAACATTGTTTGTTCACGTAGTCAACGAAACTGGAGTAAGGAAACTGGAGTAAGGTCGAGATCTCAGGAGGAACTTTTCTTTTCGAATCGGTAGAGCGTTCTGGGATTGACCTTTAGTATTTCAGCCGCTGTTTTCTTATTTCCATGGGTCTCCTTCAAGATCTGCGTAATATATTCGGCCTTGATTTCATCGAGGGATTTTCGGTCCTTTGCCCCTTTTCTAATCAGGAAGGAGAATCCTTCCGTCAAATCTCTCGGAAGATCGTGAGGGGCTATAAATTCTCCATCCGCCATGATGACCGCCCGTTCAATGGCGTTCTCCAGCTCCCTCACATTGCCCGGCCAGGAATATTCGAGAAGGAGATTCATCGCCTCTTTGGATATTCCTTTGATCTCTTTTTTAGCCTCTTTTGATGAGTGGTCTAAGAAGTGATAAGCCAGGAGAGGGATATCCTCACGTCTCTCCCTCAGGTCTGGAAGGACGATGGGAAAGACATGGAGTCGGTAAAAGAGGTCCTCTCTGAATTTCCCATTCTTCATATTGGATTCAAGATCTTCGTTCGTCGCCGCAATCATCCGGACATCGATCTTGATTCGCTCGGTGCTTCCTATCTTCATGACCTCCTTCTCCTGAAGGACCCGGAGAAGTTTCACTTGAACGGAGGGAAGGACTGTGGCGATTTCGTCGAGGAAGAGCGTCCCGCCATTGGCCTCCTCAAACAATCCTTTCTTGGTTTGGATGGCGCCGGTGAAGGCGCCTTTAGTATGGCCAAACAGTTCGCTTTCCACCAGTGTTTCAGGAATGGCGCTACAGTTGAAAGGGAGGAATGGGTGGTCCGCCTTCGGGCTGTTATAATGGATGGCCTTGGCCACGAGTTCTTTTCCGGTTCCGCTTCCTCCGTAAATGATGACCGTGCTGTTGCTCGAACTCACCTTTTCGATGAGGGAAAAGATCTCCTGCATCTTCCGGCTTTTACCGATGATGTTGGAGAACTGGAACTTTTTTCTCAACTCCATTCTCAGGAGGCGGTTTTCCTGGACAAGGCGATTTTCCTCGAGGACTTTGGAGATACGGAGGAGGAGATCTCTGAGGTCCACGGGCTTGGTGATGTAATCATTGGCCCCGGTCTTCATCGCCTCCACAGCGGTATCGATCGACCCATAGGCGGTCATCATGATGACTGGCATCTCCGGCCTGGTGACTTTGACTATTTTGAGGAGTTCCATGCCATCCATCTCAGGCATCATCAGATCGGTTAGAATGAGGTCGAAAATATCCTTTTCGATCTTATCAATGGCCTCCTGACCGTTTTGAGCCACCTCGACCGAGAATTCGCCCATTTGGATCAACCCCCTCTGGAGGATGTCCCGCAGAGGAGCCTCATCGTCTACCACCAGTATCTTCTTTGGTTCCATAAGTTCCTTTTAGCAAAATTTTGCGTTTAAATCAAATATAATTGTGGGCACGCAGTCCCCTCTTCACCTTGGGATGGTTTACAGCCACCGTTGGTTTAACAAATTACCCGCCGAGGTAGAGGCGGCGGACGTCGGGGTTTTCAAGAAGGTCTTTTCCCTTTCCTTCAAAACGATTATTTCCCATTTCCAGGACATAACCATAATCGGAATATCCCAAGACCATAGCAGCCTTCTGCTCCACGATGAGGCAGGGAAGTCCAGTTTTTTTAATCTCAACAATTTTCTCAAACACCGTCTTGACCCATTTGGGCGAAAGTCCGAGAGAGGGTTCGTCGAGCAGTAAGACTTTGGGCTGGATCATCATTGCCCTTGCCAGCGAAAGCATCTGCTGCTCTCCTCCGCTCATCTGTGAAGCCTTTCTCTTCTTCCTTTCCATCAACCAGGGAAAGAGTTGATAGACCCGTTCAAAAGATTTCTCTTTCTCGGTTCGATCCTTGATCGTCCAGGCCCCCATGTCGAGGTGTTCCTGAACGGTCATATCCGGAAAGACAACCCTTCCCTGTGGATTGAAGGCCATTCCTTTCTCCACCATCTGATAGGGAGGAAGATTGGTCACCTCTTCACCCATAAAGGCCACTTTTCCTGAAGTTACTTTTAGAAGGCCTGCAGCTGCCTTGAGGACGGTTGATTTTCCAGCTCCATTGGGTCCGATCAGACCGATGATTTCACCCCTGACTACTGACAGGGAGATACCGTGAAGGATCTCCATCTTCCCGTAGCCAGCGACAAGACCGTCGATTACTAAAATTTTATCTCCTTTTTTTTCCACCCTCACCCTCACCTCGGTTTCGAGTCGTACCGACCTCTCCCATCGGAGGTTGTGTCGTAATCGTAAGAAAAGGGGGAGAGACAGTCAAGCTCAAAAGATTTAGAATGCGGGTGTTTTAAATGATAGGGAATCGTCACTTCCATAAAATGAAATGTTTTCATACGATTGATACGCCTGCATGCGAACGAATAAAGGTTACCGCTCTAAATCTTTTTCTCCTGACCGCCCCTCCCCCTTTTCTAAAGGGCGGTTTTTTCGTATTACGACACAGTCTCTCGAGGGAGAGGGAAGATATTTGATCATCTTCCGAAATAGTGTTCCAGCAGTCTTTCGTCCTGCTGGATCAAATTGCAACTTCCCTCTGCAATCTTTTGACCGTAGTTGAGAGCAATGGCATTCTGACAGTGGTTCATGATCACGCTCATGTCATGTTCGACAATGATGAAGGTCTTTCCTCCTTCATTGAGCCGGTGGATCAATGCCATCAATTCATTCTGGAGCGTGGGATTGATACCTGCAGCAGGTTCATCGAGGAGGATGAGCTCTGCGTCAAACATCAGGACCTGCGCCAGGGATAGGAGCTTTTGCTGGCCAAAGGAGAGATCAGAGGCATAGTCGTCCTTCTTTTCCACAAGCCTGACCAGCTGTAGCAGTTCCATGGCCTTCTCCAGAACCTTTCGTTCCCTTCCTTTTCCCACGACAATGAGATTTTCAACAAGAGTCATCTTGGGAAAGATCCGGATGATCTGATAGGTTCTGCCAATTCCCCTCCGGGCAATCTCATAAGGCTTTTTGCCCGTGATCTCTTCGCCTTTAAAAAAGACATGCCCAGAATCGGGCTGAAGGACTCCGGTGATGAGGTTGAAGAGGGTCGTCTTGCCTGCGCCGTTCGGACCGATCAGGCCGGTCATCGAACCTTGCTCGATATCGAAAGAACAGTGGTCCAGTGCGGCCACCTCGCCAAATTTCTTCACCACATCATTTATTCTTAATAGTGGTTCATCGGACATTCTATTTTTCCACCTCTTACTCTCGTCCTACCAACATTTGCATTGAAATCCGAAATTTGAATGTCGGGCGAAGCGTCCTTTTAGGACCAATCCGAAACAATGACTAAAATACTAATTTCAAATGACCCAAATCTGTTCTTATAGTAGTTATTTTTCGAAAATTGGGAATTCGTATTTGTTTCGAGTTTAGTGCTTCGATATTCGAATTTCCACCCCTTTGATAACTGAAAAGTTTTTGTATTCATTCCCCATCATATGGATCGTATTCAACTCCCCTAAGGGGTGGTCATATCTTCCTGATCTTTGGAAGAACTCCTTTCTCCTTCATCCAACCCAAAAGGCCCTGGGGAAAGAATAGGATTAATGTGATCAGGATACCTCCAAAGATCGCCATATAGAGAATGGTCAACTCAGCCCAGAGGATTTCATGGATAAAAGTAAAGAGGGTTGCTCCGATGATCGGACCAAAAACCGTTCCCACACCTCCGAAGAGGGACATCACAATGGGGGTGAGGGTGAGCTGAATATTGAATGCATAGTTTGGATCAATATAGTTTTGATAGGTACAGTGGATCGCTCCCCCCAATCCAACGATGAAGGCGCTGAGGGCAAAGGCGATGATCTTATCCTTTGTGGTATTGATTCCTAAGGTTTCTGCTGCCTGTTCATCCTCTCGAATAGCTATCAGGCGAAGGCCAAA